>CAZLJY010000198.1:0-7993 GCA_964559945.1 uncultured Gammaproteobacteria bacterium
ATAGAGTACCTGGGGGAAATCCGGCGGCTGGCTGAACGTTGCTCAACCGCCGGTTTATTCAACAAACTCGCCTCAGCCGGCCTTTCTCAATCGGCAGCGGCTTGACCCTTCGTGTTTCAGGCAACCTTGTCGGATTGAAATTGCTCCTCTTCCGTTGAGCCGCTCAGCGCGGTCAGGGAAGATTCACCGCCGCCAATGACCTGGGTAATGGCATCAAAATAGCCGGTGCCAACCTCTCGTTGGTGTTTGGTTGCGGTGTAGCCATGGCCCTCATCGCCAAACTCCCGTTCCTGCAATTCAACATAAGCCGACATTTGGCGGGATTTGTAACCTCGCGCCAAATCAAACATTGAGTGATTGAGCGCATGAAACCCGGCCAATGTGATGAACTGGAACTTGTAACCCATGGCGGCCAACTCTTTTTGGAATTTGGCAATGGTGTTGTCGTCCAAATGTTGACGCCAGTTAAACGACGGCGAACAGTTGTAAGCCAACAACTTACCGGGGTACTTAGCGTGGATCGCCTCAGCAAACGTCTTGGCCTGGGCCAAATCGGGTTTTCCCGTTTCGCACCAAAGCAGATCTGCGTGGGGCGCGTACGCAAGGCCACGGGCGACGGCTTGATCGATACCGTTATGGGTTCGGTAAAAACCTTCGGTGGTACGGTCACCGCTGAGAAAGGGGTGATCCCGCTCATCGATGTCACTGGTAAGCAGGTCCGCAGCCAGTGCGTCCGTTCTTGCCACAATTAAGGTAGGCACCCCCATAACATCAGAGGCCAACCTGGCGGCAACCAATTTGTCCACCGCTTCCCGAGTAGGCACAAGCACTTTGCCGCCCATGTGACCGCATTTTTTGGCAGACGCCAACTGATCTTCGAAATGCACACCGGCAGCCCCTGCCTCGATCATGCCTTTCATCAATTCGAAGGCATTTAGGACACCGCCAAAACCCGCCTCAGCGTCAGCCACAATTGGCTGAAGCCAATCGGTTGAGGTATCACCCTCAGCGCAGCTCAGTTGGTCTGCCCGCAATAAGGTGTTGTTGATCTTTTTTACCACCGACGGAACGCTATCGGCTGGATACAAAGACTGATCGGGATACATTTGGCCCGCATTATTGGCGTCTGCGGCGACCTGCCAACCCGACAAATAAATCGCTTTGAGACCCGCTTTGACCTGTTGCATGGCCTGGTTGCCAGTCAGAGCACCTAGAGCATTCACAAATTCCTCAGACTGAAGTGAGCGCCACAGCTTGTTGGCACCCAAGGTCGCCAGGCTATACTCGATGGGAACTGTGCCTCGAAGCCTGGCCACATCGTCGCCGCTGTAGGGGCGAGTGACTCCCGTCCACCGGGCATCATCCTGCCATTGTTGATCCAGCATTTTTCCTGAGTTTTTAGACATCTTGGGGGCTCCTTTTCCATACCCAATCGATGACTCAAATTTAGCGATACTTGATTATTTGGCAAATTAAATGTATCAATATCTATTATTAACCTTGCCTATAATCAAAGTTAAGTCATTAAAAAACTTATAGAAAAAACTCAAGAGAAAACCACCGCAAGCGCTTCTCGTTACTTTTATAAGGGCGATTTACTGAAACCCTTGCGCGCATTTTGTTGCGCCGCTCGCACCGGAAACATGTCCAGAGCCGCGGAAGAGTTGTTTCTAAGCCAGCCCTCAGTGAGCTTACAAATCCGGGCATTGGAAGAGCGCATGGGGGCCACATTGTTCGAGCGCCATGGCCCAAAAATCCGCCTAACCCCAGAGGGCACCACCTTGTATGGTCTGGCTCGCCCTCTGGTTGATGGCATTGGATCCCTGGGTGAAAGCTTTCAAGCCGCCATGGGCCGACTAGAAACTGGCACCATTGACATTGCGTCGGGTGAATCGACGATTCTCTATGTCCTGCCTCATCTTGTGTCGTCCTATCGGGAGCAGCATCCAGGAATTCATGTCCAGCTTCACAACGTTACGGGCAAAGACGGCTTAAGCATGATTCGTAACGAAGAGGTCGACTTTGCCGTAGGCTCGATGCTGGATGTGCCAGCGGATATACGCTACGAGCCGATTGCTGAATATCAACCCAAGCTCATTGCGCCACTAGACCACCCATTGTCGCGGCGGAAAAACCTGCGCTTGGCAGACTTGTCACCCTATGGCCTAATCCTGCCGCCGAAACGGCTGTCGACCTGGCGCATCGTCGATCTCTCGTTTCAACAGCACGAGGTGCCTTATCATGTGGCCCTGGAAGTTGGCGGCTGGGAGGTTATCAAACGGTATGTGGAACTGGGTATGGGCATTTCTATTGTGACCGAGGTATGTTTGCGCGGAGATGAAAAACTATTTGTTGCGGACATGAGCCGCTATTTTCGACCTCGCAGCTATGGCCTGGTGATGAAGCGCGGGCGTTTTTTCACCCCACAGGCCCGGCGTTTTATTGAATTGGTCCGTCAATCGGGTTTTGCGCCGCCGTTGCTTGCCGATCCCAAACCCTCATCGACTGAACAATCTTAGATTACACTTGAGCCGTGATTTTCAAGCCTCACACAACCGTTGCCACCATTGTCGAAGAAAACGGCAAATTACTGTTCATCGAAGAACAGGTCCGGGGAGAACGGGTAATCAACCAACCCAGTGGGCACATTGAGGCCAATGAGACATTGCAAGATGCAGCCTTGCGAGAAACGCTGGAGGAAACCGGTTGCCAAGTTACTCTGAAACGACTGGTGGGAATTTACCAATGGCATGACCGCGTATCGGATAAGGCGTTCCTTCGTTTTACCTTTTCAGCCAGTCTCGATAACCATGACCCCGATGCCACGCTGGATCAGGGTATCGAGCGGATCCGTTGGCTCACACTGGAAGCGTTTCACGCTCAGTCTCTGCCACTACGCAGCCCAGTAATTACCCGCAGCCTTGAGGACTATCACGCCGGCCCAGGGGTTGATCTGAACCTACTGCATTGGGTCAAGCCGTGAGTGGTATGCAGTCCCAGTTCGGCCGCGTGGTTGTTGGCTTATCCGGTGGCGTGGATTCTGCCACTACCCTTGCCGTACTCAAAGATCAGGGTCTGGACGTTGCCGCCATGTTCATGAAGAACTGGGAAGAAGACGATCGTCTTGGCACCTGCCCCGCAGAAGCCGATGCGCTGGATGCTCAGCGCATCTGCGAAACCCTGGGAGTCAAACTGTTTACTCGCAATTTTTCCGCCGAATATTGGGACCGCGTATTCGATCACTTCCTATCGGAATACGCTGCCGGGCGAACCCCAAATCCGGACATCGCCTGTAACCGGGAAATCAAATTCAAAACCTTTCTGGAACACGCAGCAGATTTAGGCGGCACGCATATCGCCACCGGACATTACGCGAGAAACCATCAGCGCGACGGACGTTGGCAGCTTTTACGAGGCCTGGATCAAAATAAAGATCAGAGTTATTTCCTCTACACCTTGGGCCAAAGCCAACTGGAAAAAACCCTGTTTCCCATCGGCGAAATGGCCAAACCCGCGGTCAGAGAGCTGGCTCGTAAGCTGCAACTGCCCGTATCGGAAAAGAAGGACAGCACAGGCATTTGCTTCATTGGCGAGCGGGATTTTAAAGGATTTCTGGAAGGTTACTTGCCCCACCAACCCGGCGACATGCTGACCCCAGAAGGCCAACGGGTCGGTCGCCATGACGGCTTGATGTACTACACCCTGGGCCAACGCCAAGGCTTAGGTATTGGCGGGACGGCAGGTTCCAGCGGCCTGCCCTGGTACGTTTTGCATAAAAATCTGCGAGAAAACCAGTTAATCGTCGGACAAGGCCACGACCATCCCTGGCTTTTCAGCCAGTCACTAACCGCCGGACAGTTAACGTTTGTCGATGGCGACGCGCCGGCGCAATCGTTCCGTTGCAGCGCGAAAATACGCTACCGTCAGACTGACCAAGCCTGTCAGGTTCAGATCGACGGCGACCGAGCGACGGTCCAATTCGAGCAACCCCAGCGCGCCGTTACCCCTGGCCAATCTGTGGTCTTTTACGACCAGGAAATTTGTCTTGGCGGTGGCGTCATCGAAAACTACACTGGCCCGGCTCGAGAGGCTGCTTGAAATGACTGGCAGCCCAATGCGTGACCGGGTCATTGCCTTGGCAGGTGTATTTCAGGCCAGCGAACTGGCCCACGATCTGGCCGACCGAGGCCATCTGGATACTTCAGCATTAAATACCAGCATCGAGAGTTTGTACCGCTTCGATGCCGCCACCACGACGGAGATATTTGGCGATCTCAGCAACCTTGAGCTGGGCCTGCATAAGCTGCGCGCCAATTTTGCCGGGCGCAGGAATCCTAATGTACTGCAAGGTGTAGTGTCATTGCTGCAATTGGCGGGCAAAGTCCTTGAAGACGAGGAAATGTCCGACAATCTCAGTGACGGCCTGCAGGCGATATCGGTCCACCGCCAGGATCCAGAATTTGATCAAGAACGCCATTTTAAGCGCCTAGCCGAGCTCTATGTGCGCACCATCAGCACCCTAAAACCGCGCGTTGTGGTGCGAGGAAATCCCGTGCTGCTGCAACAAGACCGCTATGTTCAAGGCGTACGAGCTTGCCTATTGGCCGGGATACGTTCCGGCGTATTGTGGCGCCAGTTAGGCGGCACCCGCTGGCAACTTATTTTGCGCGGCCGCTCAGTGCTCCATACCACCCGCCAGTTGTTGGACGAAATCTAGCTTCCTAGGAAGCCCCGCCGGAAGACAAATTGACGTTGCTGCCTACAATTTTCCGCGCAGTTAGGCGATAATTACCGGCTAGTCCTCGCCAATGCCCCAGGAGCAACAGCCCATGAAGGATTCATTTTCTATCCAGTCCACTGTCAGCGTCGGTGACCGCGACTACATTTACCCTAGCTTGAAAAAACTGGGTGAACAGTATGATCTGTCAAAGTTACCCTTCAGCCTGAAAATTCTGCTGGAAAACTTGCTGCGCCACGAAGACGGCGTGGACATTACCCGCTCAGATATTGAAGCCTTATGCCAATGGGACGCAGGCGCTGAGCCATCAACAGAGATTGCCTTTACCCCATCGCGGGTAGTCCTACAGGACTTTACTGGGGTCCCAGCAGTGGTAGATCTGGCCGCAATGCGCGATGCCGTTCAATCCCTGGGCGGGCAACCTGACCAAATTAATCCATTGTCGCCGGCTGAGTTGGTCATCGACCACTCGGTACAAGTGGACAGCTTCGGCCAGCCCAGCGCGTTGGATATCAACTCTCGAATCGAATTTCAGCGCAATGCCGAGCGCTATGCGTTTTTAAAGTGGGGCCAGACCGCGTTTGAGAACTTTGCGGTCGTGCCACCGAGCACCGGCATTGTCCACCAGGTCAACCTGGAATACCTGGCACGGGTTATTTTTGGCCGGCAAAACGCTGATGGCCAATGGCTGGCGTACCCCGATACGGTGGTCGGCACCGACAGTCACACCACCATGATCAATGGCATCGGCGTACTGGGCTGGGGCGTGGGCGGCATCGAGGCGGAAGCTGCGATGTTGGGGCAACCCATTTCTATGCTGATCCCTCAAGTGATTGGGTTTGAGTTAACCGGCGCTTTGCCCGAAGGCGCAACCGCCACGGACTTGGTATTGACCATCGTGGAGATGTTGCGAGCGCGGGGCGTGGTCGGAAAATTCGTCGAATTCTTTGGCCCTGGGTTGGACCACCTGCCGCTGGCCGACAGAGCCACCATTGCCAACATGGCACCAGAATATGGCGCTACCTGCGGCATTTTCCCCATCGACAATGAAGCACTGCGCTACCTTCGACTATCCGGTCGAGATGAGCACCAAGTTGAGCTGGTCGAAGCTTACGCCAGAGCCCAAGGGATGTTCCGTGAGCCTGGCGATGCGCCAGCCACCTATACCGATACCTTGTCGCTGGATATGGCCACCGTTGTTCCCAGTATCGCCGGCCCGAAACGTCCCCAAGACCGTATCTTGCTAACCGACGCCAAATCCAGCTACAACGGCTCTTTGAAAACCATGGGCGGTCGCGAGCAGGCCAAATCCGTTCCGGTAGAGCAAGATGGCAAGCAGTTTGAACTGGAAGATGGCGCAGTGGTTATCGCCGCGATCACCAGTTGCACCAACACCTCCAATCCGGCGGTCATGCTCGGCGCAGGGCTACTGGCGCGTAACGCTGCGGCGAAAGGTTTGCGCGTTAAGCCCTGGGTTAAGACCTCTTTGGCACCTGGATCTCAGGTGGTCACCGATTATTTGAAGTCGGCGGGACTGCTGGATGACCTGGAGGCGATGGGCTTCTTCGTGGTTGGCTATGGCTGCACCACTTGTATTGGTAACTCAGGGCCGTTACCCCAAGCCATCGGCGATGCCGTGCGGGGCAACGACTTAGTGGTCTCGTCGGTATTGTCCGGCAATCGCAACTTTGAAGGCCGTGTGCATGCCGACGTCAAAACCAACTACCTGGCCTCACCGCCCTTGGTGGTGGCTTACGCGCTGGCAGGCAACATGGGCATCGACATCACCACCGAGGCGCTGGGGCAAGACCAGGACGGTAATGATGTCTTCCTAAAAGACATTTGGCCCAGCACCCAGGAAATTGCCAGCGTGGTGGCAGAACACGTAACCGCGAAGATGTTTAGCGACAGCTACGCCAGCGTCTTTGATGGCAGCAGCGAATGGAACGCAGTGCAATCGCCAGACGGCAACCGTTTTGACTGGCAAGACGATTCGACCTACATCCAAAACCCGCCCTATTTTGAGGGCATGACCATGTCAGTGACCGATATTGCCGACATTCACGGCGCTCGATGCCTGGCCAAGCTAGGCGACAGCATCACCACCGACCATATCTCTCCTGCCGGCGCCATTAAGGCCGATAGCCCCGCCGGCCGCTACTTGGTCGAACAGGGCGTGGATTCAAAAGACTTCAATTCCTATGGCTCTCGTCGCGGTAATCATCAAGTCATGATGCGTGGCACTTTCGCCAATGTTCGTCTGAAAAATGAACTCGCACCGGGAACAGAAGGTGGCTTTACCACCCACATCCCTAGCGGTGAGGTCACCAGCATTTTTGACGCAGCCATGCAATACGCTGCCGATAACGTTCCGCTGGTCGTGATCGCAGGCAAGGAGTACGGCACCGGATCCTCCAGAGACTGGGCTGCCAAAGGCACAAACTTGTTGGGCGTCAAAGCCGTGATCTGTGAGAGTTTTGAGCGGATCCACCGATCTAACTTGGTGGGCATGGGCGTTCTGCCACTGAACTTCCTTGACGGTGACAGTATTGCGTCCCTGGGCTTAACCGGCCACGAGACCTTTGACATCAGCGGTCTGGATGATGGCAAAGCCAAGCAGGTCACGGTTACTGCAACCAGCGACGATGGCAAAGTCACCACCTTCCAAGCGCGCGTGCGACTGGATACGCCAAAAGAAGTGGAGTACTACCGCCATGGAGGCATCCTGCATTACGTATTGCGTCAGCTAGCAGGGCAGCCTCGTCCAGCCCGCGCAGCGTAACAGCGCAAGCTATTGAACTGGCCGGCGGCTCGTTATGGAGTCGCCGGCTTTTTTTTTGGGAAAACCTAACCCGTCTTCAGCCCGCGCACGCCCTTCTAAGGTTTTAGCCTTCAACCACGGTCTTTAGTTTGGCCAGTCCCTCTTCGTAGCTTGCGCCGACCAATTTATCCATGAACAGGCCGAAATAGCGTTGGATAATATTGCCGCGAAATTCCGTATCAAAACCCCAGACCACGGTTGTTCTCGAACCATTTTCGGACACGGTGTAATAGGCATTTGCATCACCCTGGCGGCCAAAATCCAAGTAGGTTTCTACCCTACCCGGTTCACTGGCAGTGATTTTCATTGAGCCTTCCCCAAGGGAGGGGTCATCACTGTTCCACGACATTGCCGCCCCGACACCGGAAGCTGGACCGCTGTATTGGTAGGTGGCATTGGGATCGATTTCGGCCCAGGGTGACCAGTCATTGAAG
>CAZLJY010000199.1:0-7835 GCA_964559945.1 uncultured Gammaproteobacteria bacterium
CCCCGGACACGGTGTTTGATATTGGCTCAGTCACCAAACAGTTTACTGCGGCGGCCATCATGAAGCTGGTCGAAACGGGTGCACTACAGCTGACCGACCCGTTGAGTCAATATTTCCCAGAAATTCCCGCTGACAAAAGCGCCATCACCGTTCACCAATTACTGACTCATTCCGCCGGCCTTATTGATATTGTGACCCAAAACGACTTTGAGCCTATCAATAAGCAAGAGTATTTCCGCCGGGTATTTGCCGGCGAGCTCCGGTTTACCCCTGGCGATAAACACGCCTACTCAAATGCTGGCTACAGTGTGCTGGCGCAAATCATCGAGATGGCGTCAGGTCAGGACTATGAGACCTTCCTGAACGCCCAGTTGTTGGCGCCAGCGGGCATCTCTCAGACCGGGTACTTAAGCCCCCAATGGGACACCTTACCTTTGGCCCAGGGCTATCGGATCGATGGGGAAATCATGGGATCGACAACGCAGCTTTACCAGCGGCGCGAGCAAGTCCCCTGGCCTTTGCTGGGCAATGGGGGCATTAACGCCAGCGTTCAGGACATGTATCGATGGCATCAGGCCCTCACCCAACACCAGATCCTCTCCAAACAATACTTAGACACCTTAGTTACACCCTACGTGGCAGAGACAGTCAGCGGAAAAAGCCACTACGGCTACGGCTGGGCGATCTACCGCTCAAGCCGTGGCAGCAAAATTATCAGCCACAATGGCGGAAACAACGTATTTTTCCACGACATTCTCTGGATGCCTGAGGAACAAACGGTGATTATATTCGCCAGCAATGCGGCCAGCCGGCAGATTGAGGTTGCCTGGGAGCTGGAAAAAATATGGTTCGACGATGCCTACAGTCCAGCACCTATCGGCAAAAATCTGTTCGACTTTGTTCACGAATTTATCCGTCAAAATGACCTGGAGCAATCCCACGAGTTAACCGCAATACTTAAGCAACGCTTCGCCCCAGAATTGAGCCAGGCGTTATTTCTGAATCGCCTCGGGTATACATTACTTAAGGATAAAACCATCCCTTCTTCACCCGCCTGGGCCACCGTACTGTTTCAACTCAACACCGCGTTGTTTCCTGATCGCGGGAATCTTTGGGATTCATTGGGGGATGGGTATGCAGCAGGAGGCAAGATTGATGCCGCAAAGGACAGTTATCGGCGAGCAGTGGCTCTGGGGTTTGTGGAGTCCAACAGCAAAATCCGCGGTTTACCCAAGCCGTAGCAGTGGCCTCGGCAGTCTAGCTTCCCCCAGCAGCCCGCTGACACAGTCCGAGCCAGAACCCTGCAAAATTGGGCAATTGGCCGGGTCGCCCGGCTAGCTGTCATATTTTCGTAACATTGTTAACTCACACTCCCGGCAACACCGCAAACGCATTGAAAAACCATTGTCCTTCGGGCGCCAGATCAGTGGCCGACCGAAGCCTGCTCGATGGGCCTATGTTGCAACAGGCAACATCGGCTACCAAAATGTTGGCAGTGCCAACCTTAGGGGATATCCCGTGAAAAATTATTTCTCTTCATTATTTGGTGATTCGCCCGTTGCACCGCTGGAGCAGCACGCCGAACTGTGTAAGAACGCCGCTGAAACACTGATCGAGTATTTCAGGGCGGTTGGACAACAAAACTGGGACGATGCCAACAAGATTAGAGACGATATCAGCCGTTTAGAGAACGAAGCCGACGAAATCAAGAAGGCCGTTCGACTGGGTCTACCCAAAAGCTTGTTTATGCCAGTGCCCCGAGAGGACGTGCTGGAACTCCTATTGGTACAAGACAAAATTGCCAACCGGGCAAAAGATATTGCCGGCATCGTGCTGGGGCGGAAATTGAAAATACCGGAGCAGGTCTTTGATGATTTCCTCCGTTACGTTGAGCGAAATGTGGATGCTGCGCGCCAAGCTCGCAAAAGTGTCCAGGAGCTCACTGATCTGTTTGCCAGTGGATTTCGCGGTGCAGAGGTGGAACTGGTTCAGTCCATGATTAACGAACTGGACGCCATTGAAACCGATACCGACCAGCTGCAAACCAAAATTCGCCATCAGCTTTACGCCATCGAATCGCAATACCCGCCCATCGACATGATGTTTTTGTATCAGGTCGTCACGCTGATCGGCGAGGTTGGCGATTTCTCAGAACGCACGGGTCGACGCTTGGAATTGATGTTGTCGTCTTAATCATTACCTAACAACGGGGTTTGTAATGGAGCAGTATGTTGTTTTTCTTAGCCTAGCGGCTGTATTTGGCCTATTTATGGCCTGGGGTATTGGCGCAAACGACGTGGCCAATGCCATGGGCACCTCGGTTGGCGCAAAAGCACTCACCTTTAAGCAGGCGATTCTGATTGCGGCGATATTTGAATTCGCCGGCGCCGTGTTAGCCGGTGGTGAGGTGACGTCTACGATTCGCAAAGGCATTGTGGATACCACGTCCATTACCGACACACCTGAACTCCTGGTCTACGGTATGTTGTCCGCCTTGCTGGCGGCGGCAATCTGGTTACTGGTTGCCAGCCGATTCGGTTGGCCTGTGTCTACAACCCACTCCATTGTTGGCGCTGTGGTGGGCTTCAGTGCCGTGGGTATTGGGGTTGGCGCCGTTGCTTGGGGCAAGGTTGGCACCATTGTGATTAGCTGGGTGGCATCACCACTGACCGCGGGGGTGATTGCGTTCTTGTTGTTTCGTAGCGTTCAGCAATTGATCTTGGATCAAGATGACCCGTTAGCGCGGGCCAAAAAATACGTTCCCCTATACATCTTTTTTGCCGGCTTCATGATCACCCTGGTCACCTTATTTAAGGGTCTTAAGCACATCGGCCTGGAGCTCTCTACCGCCCACAGCTACCTTCTTGCGCTAGGCATTGGCGCAGTTATCGCCATCATTGGCGCCTACTTTATTCGCCGAATTGAGCCCGATGAGGCAGCCGAAGCCGCATCGCGCTTTCACACCGTGGAAAAGGTGTTCGGCGTGCTAATGATCTGTACTGCCTGCGCCATGGCCTTTGCCCACGGCTCCAATGACGTGGCCAACGCCGTAGGCCCGGTTGCTGCGGTCATTAGCGTGGCCCAGACCGGGATGATTGAGCAAAAATCGGCGCTACCTTTATGGGTACTCATGGTGGGCGGCGTGGGCATTGTCCTGGGGCTTTCCACTTACGGGTGGCGGGTGATCCGCACCATCGGCCAGAAGATCACTCACCTGACCCCTAGTCGTGGGTTTGCTGCAGAGCTTGCCGCATCCACCACTATTGTTGTGGCATCTGGAACAGGCATACCGATCTCCACAACCCACACTCTGGTGGGCGCGGTATTGGGTGTGGGTTTAGCCCGAGGCATTTCGGCCATCGATTTAGGTGTAGTGCGCAACATCTTTGTGTCCTGGATCATCACCATCCCTGCCGGCGCAATACTGTCGATCCTGTTTTTCTTCTTCTTCAAGGGGCTATTTGGGTAGCCCCCAGGCAGCAAGGAAGAGTCAGGCCCAAAGCCTAAATGGCAATAAGCCTGCTGACATAAGCACCACACACCACTGCAGCACTAGGACTGCTGCGACCCAATGCAAGCGGTTTAGGGTAGAAATAGATTCTGCCCTCAGCGCTTGCACCAGGGTGACGATCATTCCCAGCGGCAGAAGACCGGTGGTGATGGCCAGCAAGGTACTGGCCAGCGTGACATCGCCAAGGGCCATAAACGACTGAGTAAGAAAAAACGGTACCGGCAGGCATAGCAATATCGCGCAGACCCATGCCGGCGTGACTATCAGCCCGCCCGGTTTTTTCCGCTGGAATATCACTGAAACGCTGCCCGCAAAGACAATCCATAACAGCCCCAGGAGACCCGCACCTAGGCTGACTCGATGGGCAAAAAGATTGATGGTTGAGATTTTTTCGAAGGTTTGGAAGCCATCACTGTAAAACCGCTGATCGTCGGCCAGCTGGAAGAACACGTGGGATGCCGTCACGCGACCATTGGCTGAATACTGATCCGCGCCAACAGACCGAAGCTGCCGCGGCGATCTTTGCAGGGATTCCACAACAAGATCACTTTTGTTAGCAGAAACTTTCGTGGCCCCAAATACCTGGTCTAAATAGGCAAAGGACTGAAACCGGTTAGGACTGGGAATGTACCGTCCCTTCCATCGCGTGGCTGAGGCATTAGCGACGGATTGCGGCGGTTGAACGGCAGGCAGCTCAAGCGCCTCAATGAGCAAGGCATCCATTTCCCCGTAGTTTGCCGTTTCGCTATCCGTGTTGACGCTATAGGCATAGGCTTTTTGTTGGCTTGGAAAGATGCACAAGCGGGCCACGAACCCCACGATGTTGCCGCCGTGGCAGTATCCCACTACACCATGGCGGTCCCGACGTCCAAGCCCAAGCCCATATCCCGCAACCAGTCCTTTGTTGGCCGCATCCGTGTTGTTGGCCTTGCCCCGCGACTGCATTAACGCCTCTTCAATAAATACCTTTCCGCCAACGATGCCGGTGCCCATCAGGAATTGGGCAAACCGCGCAAGGTCCATCGCCGTGGTGGTAAATTGCGCGGCCGGTCGCAAGAAGACGGGGCTAGCCGGGTAACGTTCTCCATCATCAATATGTCCCCATGCAAGGGTTGGGTCAGCGTCCGGGCCCAGTTGGGATGTGTAATCAAAGGTACTGTTGTGCATACCCAATGGCTTAAGAAGATGGTGATCCAAGTAAGTCTCATAACGTTCGTCCACCACTGACTCGATGATCATGCCAAGCAGTGTGTAACCCGAATTGGAATAGGACATTCGCGATCCGGGTTTAAATCGGATCTCCAGTTGCCCCTGCGGTTTAGGGAATGCAGCGATCAGCGGTGTATCGGGGTCGGCCCGTTGGCTGAACATCTGCCACAGCTGCGCATCACTCAAACCTGACGTGTGATCTAGCAAATGACGAACTGTGACCGGAGCGCTTTGTTTCCAGGGGTTATTCATCAGCAAGCCCGGTAAATAGCTCGCCACCGGCCCGTCAAGGTCAATTGCGCCCTGGGTTGCCAGCCTGAGAATGCCGCTGGCCAGCACCGCTTTCGTCAGTGAGCCAACGTGAAAACGGGTATCTGGATCGAAGGGGGATTGGGTACTCCTGTCGCGAAACCCGGCGCTGCCGGTGGTCACCTGGCCACCGTCGCCTATCAACATCCACGACACACCGGCGAGGTCTTGCTCGGCTAAGGACTGGCCCATGCTGGATCGAAGGTCAGCGTTGGCAATGGATACGTCACCGACGAAAAATGCGCCGAGGAATAACGTCAATACGAAACGGCGCAGGTTACACCCGTTGAACATGCTACTGATCCCACAAAACGCGCGGTGGCCATCTGCCCGTGCAAGGTCAACAGCGGCCGTGCGCAATGGGGCAAAGCGTACCATCTACGCATCTGAATTTGGGACCAAGCGCCAATCAGCGCTTGATCCGTTCAGCGTGTCTTAGAGCGTAACTCTAAGCCGTATCTACTGGACCATCCTTCTGGGGCACACAGCAAATTATTAGAACGATACGTCCCACTGCACTCGGACGCGATTTTCCGTTTCGTCCTGGCCTAGCACCGCATCATCTAAAGTCAGTCGTGACACATCGAAGGTCAGTTTGTTGTTATGGCCGCTGAAGAACCAGTTGGCCGCTAAGCTCAGCTCCTCTCGGTCGTTGTCCAGTGAACGGTCCAGTACATTGGGTTCCTCAACAAAGGCATACCGCAACGCCAGCTCCAATTGCTCGGGAACCGCCGGTATTTTGTGGTGGAAGAAATAGCCTGACTGAATGTAGGCACCGGTCAGGTCATTGTCCGTGCCGGAAAGTCGGTCTTTCACAGACTTCCGGTGATATTCCTGCTGCAGGGAGAAACCGCGCCATTTGAAGGCAAATTCTTGAACCGCTTGATCGATGTCAAACTGGTCCACCGCGGCACTGCCCGGCGAGGTGAATCCATCCAAATTGCCACACCCCGAAGAAGACCAACGCGTGCAGCTGCCAGTGGTGGAGGCAGCACCAAAGGCAAGGCTAGCGGTAGGCAGCTCGGTAAATTCAACGTCGGTTTGGCGCAGACCCAAATCCCGGCCCAGGAAATTCCACTGCAACCGCCCGATGTACATCAAATTGTTGTCGGTATTGCGAACCCCCCGGCCTTCGCCGGTGAACGCACCGATATACCAGCGAAAATCCGCTGCAGTGCCTTTGTTCGCGTGCCCACGCAGCTGCACGCCGATCTGCCGATCAACGGTGAATTGGCGATTGACGATGGATCGCTCGACAAACTGCTGGCGGCCGGAGGAGTCCACCCGTTCGCGGTTGTAGTCCACTTTCCATTGCCCGACTCGCAAGCCACCCCAATCCCATTTGGCCACGTCTATTCGCCAATCGATCACCCGAGCGCTGGCAGACGATGAGCTATCATCCACGTCCCGGGTGGGCTGAAGGTCTACCTCAAAATAGTATTTAAGCCACGGCTGAAATCCGTGCCCGCCAATCTTCATCCGCAGACGTCGCGCTTCAAAGGTTGATTCGCTATTGCTGTCAAACGCCGAAAGCTGGCGCGGATCGCCACTGAAGGGATTGGTGTAGCGCAACTGAGCTCGCCATTGAAGATTGGTTTGCCAATTACCATCACGGGTTTGCAGACGAAACCCCTTGCTATCGTAACTGGCCTTAACCGGCGTTTGTTCGGCAATCTGATCGGCCACCGCGGCCGTTGCTGCCTCCTTCACCACCATATCCAAGGCGTCAGCCGAATGCCCCGGGACAACCTCGGTGGCCTCAGCGCCGCTATCAACCATGGACGATGAATTAACGTGCTCTTGGCCATACTCTTGGTCATGCTCCTGGCGCTGTTTTTCACTGAGCAGGTCATGTTGAGCTTGGCTGATAGCCCCGTTAGACAGCAGGATGTCTAACAGCTGCTGGTCAACGTCATGGGCGAAAACAGTGCTGGTGGCAAGAAAGCAGCCGGCAATCACGGATAAAAGCGGTTTTACCACAGGAGTATTTGGTTTCATTTGAACAATCTTTTAATTGCTAATTGTTGAATCTAGAAAAGGTGAACACCACCGCAGACGTTTTGCGTCACGGATTCCGGCCGATTGTAACAGTTTTGTTAAAACAAGCGTCTCGGCGCCGCTACTTTTGGCAGAACGACTTGCGCTAGAGCTCACGAAGTAAAAACTGGGTCGCCTGGTCCACCGCGGCACCAAACAAAAACATGGATAAATGACCGTGCAAAGGCTTGATGTAAAGCTCAGCATGCACATCGGCGGTCAGCAGGGCCTGCTGTAAGTCTTTCGCCTGCTCAGGTTCAACCAACTGATCCAAGCCGCCGTGATACAGAAAAAATGGCGGTTCGTCACCACTGACGTGGGTCAAAGGTGATGCGTCCTCCCATGCCTCAGGGGCGTCATCTCGCTCCGCACCCATCAGATCAATCACCAAATTGCTGTTAGGCCAACGGCTGAGGTCCGCCGGCGTGCCGCCGGACACCACCGCCTTTAAACGGGGCAAACCCTGTCCCCAGGGCTCATTGAGTGCATGATCCGGACTGACGGTTGCCAACAAACTCACCAAGTGGCCACCAGCCGAATAGCCATAAGCGCCGATGCGCGCTGTATCAACCCCAAATCGCTCGTGATTTTCCTCAATCCAGCGCATCGCCTGCTGCAAGTCATGGAGCTGAGCCGGGAAGCGGTAGCGGGGCGCAAAGCGATAGGCGACGTTAAACACCACTAAGCCGCGTTTGGCCAGATCTTCGGCAATCCCGTCCATATCCCCGGGTGAGCGACGGGCCCATCCACCGCCATGTACCAGTAAGAC
>CAZLJY010000200.1:0-7782 GCA_964559945.1 uncultured Gammaproteobacteria bacterium
ATGAAGGTCGACGTGATTGATATGGCGTCCCTTCGGGAAGCCCGATTGATAGGCCAGCGCATTAAAAAGGTCAAAATTATCAATACTGGGCAACTTGAGCGGGCGGTCACGGTCAAAGGTCTTAATGTAACCAAGGGCGCGGCAGCGGCAATTTCGAAAGCTGGCGGCAGCGTCGAGGACTAAGACACCCCATGGCTGGACCCACTAAACAAGCACCCACCGGCGGTATGACGCTGCCAAAAGAACTCACCCAGCGGGTGTTGTTCGTCATTGGCGCCATCGTCGTATTCCGACTGGGCACCTTTGTGCCAGTGCCAGGAATTAACCCTGCTGCGCTGGTAGAACTTATGGACCAACAGCGCGGCACCATTGTGGACATGTTTAATATGTTCTCCGGTGGCGCTTTGGGCCGGTTCTCTCTGTTTGCGTTGGGCGTTATGCCTTACATCTCAGCATCGATCATTATCCAGCTGCTGAGCGCTACGGTGCCCCATCTTCAACAGCTGAAGAAAGATGGTGAGGCAGGAAAGCGGAAAATCACCCAATACACTCGATATTTCACGGTCATCTTGGCAGCGGTTCAAGCGGTTACCGTGGCGGTGGCGCTGCAGAATCAGGGTGCTATCGCAGGATTGCCGGTGGTGGTTAATCCTGGAACCGGGTTTTTATTCACCGCTGTGGTGACTCTGACCAGTGGCACCATGTTTTTGATGTGGCTGGGTGAACAGGTCACTGAGCGTGGTGTGGGTAACGGAATCTCTATCCTGATCTTTGCAGGCATTGTCGCCGCATTGCCAGGCTCTATCGCGGGTACCCTGGATTTGGCCCGGCAAGGCGCCATATCGCCAATAACCGTGCTGACGTTGTTGGCATTAGCTCTGGCGGTTATCGCCATTGTGGTGTTCATCGAGCGCGGTCAGCGTCGAATTACCGTCAATTACGCACGGCGAGGCGGCAAGCAGCATCAAAGCCAGAGCTCCCATCTACCGTTGAAGCTAAACATGTCCGGTGTTATCCCCGCCATCTTTGCTTCCAGCTTGATCTTGTTTCCAGCAACCTTAGCCACCTGGCTGGGTACTAACGACCAAGCCCGGTGGTTACAGAACGTGGCGACCCGCCTGGCTCCTGGTGAGCCCTTGTATGCGGTTTTATTCGGTGGTTTGATTGCCGGCTTTTGTTTCTTCTACACCGCATTGGTGTTTAACAGCCAAGAAACCGCCGACAACCTGAAACGGTCTGGTGCGTTGATTCCAGGCATTCGCCCGGGTAAACAAACCGGTGAATACATTGACGGTGTTATCACCCGTCTGACGACCTGGGGTGCCATCTACCTAGTTCTGATTTGTTTGCTCCCAGATTGGCTAAACGCCTCTTTGGGTGTCCCGCTGTTTGGTGGAACATCTATTTTGATTGTTGTTGTGGTTGCCATGGATTTCATGGCGCAGGTGCAGGCCCATATGGTGTCTCACCAGTACGATAGTTTGTTGAAAAAGGCCAATCTGAAGACCTATGGTCGTTCAGGGGTGGTTCGTTGACGAAAGAACGTCGGCAAATGAATGATTTTTTACTGTTTATCGAGCGCAAAACCTGGGCTATAATGTCCGGCTTTTCGCGTCGGGTATGTCCGTTGGAGGATATCAACGCATGGCACGTATAGCGGGAGTTAATATCCCGGATCACAAACACACCTGGGTGGGACTCACCGCGGTGTATGGCATTGGACGCACGCAGTCTCTCAAGATCTGTGACGAAACCAGTATTAAACCGTCTACCAAAGTGGGCGATCTGGCAGACGCAGAACTGGAGCAGCTTCGGCAGGCAGTAGCCAGACGTACCGTTGAAGGTGACCTTCGACGCGAAATTGGAATGAACATCAAGCGTTTGATGGACTTGGGTTGCTATCGCGGCCTACGCCATCGTCGCGGTTTGCCGACCCGAGGTCAGCGAACAAAAACGAACGCACGCACCCGTAAGGGCCCGCGTCGTCCGATTAAACGCTGACGGGATGAAATAGCATGGTTAGTACCACCGGAAAATCAAAGAAGAAAGTTAAAAAGTCGGTGCTGGATGCCGTCGCCCATGTGCAGGCGTCTTTCAACAACACGATTATCACCATTACTGATCGACAGGGTAACGCACTGAGCTGGGCCACCGCAGGTGGAGCCGGTTTTAAGGGTTCGCGTAAAAGTACCCCGTTTGCTGCCCAGGTTGCCGCGGAAACCGCCGGCAAGGTGGTGCAGGAGTTTGGTGTGAAAAATGTGGAAGTGCGCGTTAAGGGTCCAGGCCCTGGTCGTGAATCTTCCGTTCGGGCGCTCAACGCGCTGGGATTCAAAGTCACTAACATTATTGATGTGACACCGATTCCGCATAACGGCTGTCGGCCGCCGAAAAAGCGTCGCGTCTAAAGCCGCGCCTCGAACGATAAGAATTTTTGGAGAGTTACCATGGCTAGATATACCGGCCCAACCTGCAAACTGGCGCGTCGCGAAGGCACAGATCTTTTTCTGAAAAGCCCAGCGCGAGCCGTTGAAACCAAATGTAAGCTCGAGCAGAAGCCTGGCCATCACGGTTCAAACCGTCGACTGCGCCAGTCAGATTACTCGCTGCAGTTACGGGAAAAGCAAAAGGTTCGTCGTATGTACGGCATCCTGGAGCGCCAGTTTCGCAACTACTACAAAACCTCTGCACGACTGAAAGGTGCCACCGGTGAAAACCTGCTGCGCCTGTTGGAAGGTCGTCTGGATAACGTGGTTTATCGCATGGGTTTCGCCGTTACCCGCGCTCAGGCCCGTCAACTGGTTACCCACAAAGCGATCATGTTGAACGGACATGTGTGCAACATTCCTTCCTGTCAGATTAATCCCGGCGACGTGATTGCGGTCCGAGAGAAGGCCCAAAAGCAGCTGCGAATTCAGGAATCGATCAACGTTAGCCAGGATCTAGATCTGGTGCCGACGTGGATGGAAGTAGACCCCAAGAAAATGGAAGGCACGTTTAAAAGCGCACCTGACCGGGGCGATTTGTCCGCCGAGATCAATGAAAACCTGATCGTCGAACTGTACTCAAAGTAACAACTAAATAGAGGTTTCCCATGGCAGCAACCCTTGCCAATATGCTGCGGCCAAAGAGTGTGCAGGTCGACAGCAGCAGCCCATACCGAGCAAAAATTGTGCTGGAGCCGCTTGAGCGCGGATTTGGTCACACTTTGGGCAATGCCCTGCGTCGTGTGCTTTTGTCCTCTATTCCAGGTTCGGCCATTGTCGAAGCCGAGATAGACGGCGTACTGCACGAGTACACCACCATTGATGGCGTGCAGGAAGATGTCATCGACATCCTGCTCAACCTGAAAGAAGTGGCTCTGCGGATGCACAATCAGGAAGAAGCGGTTCTGACCCTCACCAAAGATGGTGTTGGCGCAGTCACCGCGGCGGATATCCAGGTTGATCACGATGTTGAGATCGTTAATCCTGACCATGTTATCTGTCATCTGACCAAAGCCGGCAGCATTTCCATGCGCCTGCGGGTGGCCCAAGGTCGCGGCTATGAGCCGGCGATTAATCGTGGCAACCCGGATGAAGAGGCTAAGCCCATCGGTCGTCTGCAATTGGACGCATCATTCTGCCCCGTTCGCCGAGTGTCCTACAGTGTGGAAAGTGCTCGTGTTGAGCAGCGCACAGACTTGGATAAGCTGATCTTAGATGTTGAGACCAATGGCACGCTGGACTGCGAAGAAGCCGTTCGCTTGTCTGCCAATATTTTGGCCGAGCAGCTGGCTGTGTTTGTCGACTTCTCAAGCAAACTTGAAGAACAAAAAGTTGAGCGCAAAGAAGAGATTGATCCGATTCTGCTGCGTCCCATCGACGATCTGGAGTTGACCGTACGTTCGGCCAATTGTCTGAAAGCCGAAAGCATCTATTACATTGGCGATCTGATCCAGCGCACGGAAGTTGAGCTGCTGAAGACCCCGAACCTGGGCAAGAAGTCGTTGACTGAGATCAAAGACGTACTGGCTTCCCACGGCTTGGGCCTGGGCGTGAAATTGGAAAATTGGCCGCCTGCCGGCCTGCGTAGCGACGCAATCACCTGATTTAGGTGTAGGCGCGTACTTAAGGACACAGCAACATGCGACATCAGAAATCGGGCCGTAAGCTCAACCGCAACTCCAGCCACCGGAAGGCAATGTTTCGCAACATGGCGGCGAGTTTGTTCCAACATGGAATGATCCGTACCACCTTGCCTAAGGCGAAAGAGCTGCGGCGGGTGGCTGAGCCGCTGATTACGTTGGCAAAAACCGATGGCGTGGCTAATCGTCGCGTGGCGTTTGCCCGCTTGCGCGATAAAGAGGCTGTTGGCAAATTGTTCAGCGAGATTGCGCCGCGTTATGCAGAACGTCCAGGTGGTTACACTCGCATCATGAAGTGTGGTTTTCGCGCTGGCGACAGTGCGCCAATGGCCTACATTGAGTTGGTGGATCGACCGGACGGTGCTGGACAGGAAGACGCCGAGGGCTGATCAAGCTCTCGCAAGCCCTAGGTGTGGACGGCGTGAACCAGCGCAAACACGCCTTCGGGCAATGGTATTTAGAACCCTTCGCGATTTTAACGGTCAGACATAACATGCTGGCCGTTAAACAAATTCCAAGCTGTTGAACTATCGAATTGCACATCTGTTAACGGCGACTGCCTGTGCTGGCTTGCTGGGTTACGCGTATTTTTTGGAATACGTTCGCTATCTGGAACCTTGTCCGCTGTGCATGGTGCAAAGGCTGGTGTTTTACGCCATTGGCATTGCGTTTTTACTCTCCGGTTTGCATAGTCCAAATAGAATTGGGCGGTGGGTTTACGGGATCTTGCAGTTGGCTATTGGCGCTCTTGGCATGGCCACTGCAGCCAGGCATGTGTGGATCCAAGGGTTGCCAGCGGATCAGATCCCTGATTGCAGCCCTAGCTTGGACTACATGGTTGATAATTTCCCGTTGGCAGAAACCTTGGATAAGTTACTCAATGCATCCGGGGATTGCGCCACGGTAGACTGGGAATTCCTTGGGCTGAGTATGCCAATGTGGACACTGATTTGGTTTGCCGCACTGTCTGCTTGGGCTTTGTATTGGGCTATTCATCGACCTGCTAAAGATCGGTCCGTTTTTCGCTAGCCATCGGTCCACACCTCAGTGTCGTCCGTGATCATTAAAGGCGCTTAAACCACTGCGGTTTTGTTACCGTTAGCAGTCGATGTACGGCCGCTGGAATGGTTTCCAATCGGTCGGCCCATATGCAATCATGCTAGCTCCTATGGATGACTTAACATGAACACTAAAGACTCCCAAATACATTCAGTCCACGCGGACGACAATTGGTCGCCACAGTCCTGGCAACAGTATCCCGCAGCCCAGCAACCCGAGTACCCAGATCAAGAAGCGTTGGCCGATAGCCTTCGTCAATTGCAGGAACTGCCGCCACTGGTGACCTCCTGGGAAATCACTGCTTTGCGTCAGCAAATGGCGGAGTGTGCCGCTGGCAAACGCTTCCTATTGCAAGGTGGCGACTGTGCGGAGAGCTTTGCCGATTGCAATTCCACGGTGATAACCAACCGATTGAAAGTGTTGCTGCAGATGTCCATGTTGCTGGTTCATGGTCTGAAAATGCCGGTGGTTCGGGTGGGGCGCTTTGCCGGTCAGTATGCCAAGCCGCGTTCTTCAAACGATGAAACCCGTGATGGTGTCACCTTGCCCAGTTATCGGGGTGATATTGTTAACGGGCCAGAGTTTACGCCGGAAGCGAGAATCCCCGATCCCCAGCGGCTGCTAGAAGGCCATTCCCGGTCTGCCATGACGATGAATTTTGTGCGCTCCCTGGTTGATGGCGGGTTTGCTGATCTGCACCATCCGGAATATTGGGATTTGTCCTGGGTGGAGCATTCTAAAGAAGCCCAGGATTACCGGGAAATGTTGTCGCAAATTGGCGACTCCCTGCGATTTTTGGAAACCTTAGCGGGTCGCCGAGTGGGGGCGTTACAACGGGTTGAGTTTTTTACCTCACACGAAGCGCTGCATCTACATTACGAACAAGGCCAAACCCGTCAGGTACCCAGGCGTTGGGGCTGGTGGAATTTATCCACCCACCTACCCTGGATCGGGATGCGAACGGCAGCGATGGACGGTGCCCACGTGGAATTTTGTCGCGGTATTCGCAATCCCGTTGGGATTAAGATTGGCCCGGCGATGACCGCCGATTGGTTGACGGATCTGATTAAAACCCTTAATCCAGATGATCAGCCCGGCCGATTGATGCTGATTCACCGAATGGGCGCGGACAAAATCTCCGACCACCTGCCGCGCTTGATTGAGGCAGGCCAAAAAGCCAGTGATACGCTGCTGTGGACCTGTGACCCCATGCACGGCAACACAGAAAACGCCACGTCCGGGGTCAAGACGCGACGGTTTGAGAATATTGAATCCGAAGTATCCCAAGCCTTTGAAATACACCAAGGTTGTGGTTCTCGGCTGGGGGGCATCCACTTGGAACTCACCGGCGAGGACGTTACCGAGTGTACCGGCGGTGCCAGAGACCTCACCGACGAAGATTTAAAGAGAGCCTATCGCTCCACCGTAGACCCAAGATTGAACTACGAGCAATCGTTGGAGTTGGCGATGGGAATACTGCGTAAGAAGCGCGGTCTTGCAGGTGCAAAATTAGCTCAATGACGGCTATTGATGCCGATGAGGGCAAACTGAGATTCACCGCGATTGCGCCTACGCGCAGTGTCCCCGACATGGCTCAGGATGTACGCAATGGATTAAGCTTGACACCCAAGGTACTTCATCCGAAATACTTTTATGATGAGCGTGGGTCGCAGCTGTTTGATCAGATCTGTGATACACCGGAGTACTACCTGACTCGGGTTGAGTCCGAGTTGCTATCGCGTCACGCCAGCGACATTCTGTTATTAAGTCAGCCTGCCAATATTATTGAGCTGGGCAGCGGGGCGTCGCGAAAATCCCGCCTTCTGCTGGATGTTTGGCATTCAACAGATGTGCAAACCTATCTGCCGTATGACGTTAGCGAAGAAATGCTTACCGCGGTTTCGAAACAGTTGACGCATGACTATCCGGCGCTCAACGTTCATGGTTTGGTTGGGGACTATACGGCGGGACTTGAGCATTTACCCAAAGTAGACGGAACCAGTCTTTGGGTTTTCATCGGCAGCACCCTGGGTAATTTTGAACCGGTTGATGCTCAGGCTTTTGTGACTGACATCGCCAGCCAGCTAGCGCCGGGTGATTACTTTTTACTGGGTACAGATTTACACAAGTCTGAAACGGTTTTGGAGCCGGCATACAACGACGCGCAAGGACTGACCGCAGCATTTAATCTCAATGTCCTTAGCGCCATTAATGCCTCCCTAAATGCCGATTTCGATTTGGACGCCTTTTCCCATCTGGCCTACTACTGTGAGGGGCGCCGACGCATTGAAATGCATTTGGTGTCTAAAAAGGACCAGCAAGTCACGCTAAGGGATTTGGATCTTACGGTGTCTTTTACCCAAGAGGAGAAAATGCGAACGGAAATCAGTCGCAAATTCCTCACCTCGGAGATCTCCGAAATGCTTCGCACGGCGGGTCTTAATGTTGTGGAATCGTTCTGCCATGACCAATTTCCTTATGCCCTGACGCTGGCCCGTAAGGACGGCGACTAACACAAGGCTTATAATGGCTGCCTTCCGGGTAGGGGGTCATTATGTGCAGATTCGTATTTTACCAAGGTCCGGCGATCAGCCTGGCGT
>CAZLJY010000201.1:0-7759 GCA_964559945.1 uncultured Gammaproteobacteria bacterium
CATTCATCATGCGGATAGTCCTGTTAGCGGAACGCGATTCGCATTGGACTGGGCCAAGGTTGGAGACCTTTTATTGATCCTAGCCTTAAGCCAACGTAGCGATTGTATCAACCTGGTTCAAGAACGTTTGCAGTCACCCTCCTGACAAGACGCCCCGCACAATTTCCCTCGCTTGATCAATAATCATCGCGAGATGGGCTTCGTCTTTGAAACTCTCTGCGTAAATTTTGTATTGATCTTCAGTACCGGATGGTCTGGCAGCAAACCAGCCGTTTTCAGACTCGATTTTTAGCCCACCGATTGCTGCGTCATTGCCAGGCGCGCGGGTCAGGCGGGCAGTGATTGGCTCGCCGGCTAGCTCCTGCGCGGTCACCTGTTCTGGCGACAGCGCTTTCAGCGCCGCTTTGTCCTCGCGGCTTGCTGGGGAATCCATTCTGCGGTAAATCGAGGAGCCGAACTGGGTCTCCAACTCGCGATAATGCTGGCCAGGATCTCGCCCACTGACGGCAGTAATTTCTGCAGCCAGCAGGTTCAATATGATGCCATCTTTATCGGTAGACCAGGGCCGCCCATCAGCGCGTAAGAAAGATGCTCCGGCGCTTTCCTCTCCGCCAAAGCCCAGTGATCCATTGGCCAAACCATCCACATACCACTTAAACCCAACGGGCACCTCGTACACGGTGCGCTTCAGGTGATCCGCAACTCTTCCAATCATGCTGCTGGTGACAACCGTTTTTCCAATTGCCGCAGACGCCGCCCACTGCGTGCGATGGGAACACAACCAGGAAATGGCAACGGAAAGATAGTGATTGGGGTTCATCAGGCCAACGCTGGGGGTCACGATGCCATGGCGGTCAAAATCAGTATCGTTGCCGAATGCAATATCGTAACGATCTTTTAAATCAATTAATGTCGCCATTGCCGACGTTGAGGAACAATCCATTCGAATTTTTCCGTCTTTGTCCACCGCTATAAATCGAAACGTTGGATCTATGCCGTCATTAACCACTTCGAGATTGAGCCCATAGTGTTCAGCAATTCGCCCCCAATAATGTATGCCAGACCCACCCATGGGATCGGCGCCAATACGTACTTGGGCATTGGCGATGGCGTCCATGTCCACAACTTGGTCTAACTGGTCAATGTAGGGAGTTGAAAAATCGTGGCGAGTCACCTGCTCAGATTTCATTGCCCTATCAAACCCCCAACGCTTGATCCGTTGGGGGTCTAGCAACAAATCATTTGCCCGATCCTCGATCCAGCGGGTTATCTCACCGCCGGCGGGTCCACCATTAGGTGGATTGTATTTATAACCGCCATCAGCGGGTGGATTGTGTGAGGGCGTAATAACAATGCCGTCTGCTAGACAATTGGGATGTTGACGGTTGTGCTCCAAGATCGCGAACGACACAACCGGCGTCGGGGTAGTCCCAAGTTCATGATCAACATGCACCGCTATGCCGTTGGCCGCCAATACTTCTATCGCACTGATCATGGCAGGCTCAGATAAGGCGTGGGTGTCGATGCCTATAAACAGCGGACCAACGATGCCCTGTGACGAGCGGTAGTCTGCAACGGCTTGGCTGATCGCCAGCACATGGAGCTCGTTAAAACTGCCGTTGAGAGCACTGCCTCGATGACCGGAAGTACCGAATGCGACCCGCTGGGATGGATCGTCAAAATCCGGCATAAGGCGGTAATAACTGGCCACTAAACGCGGTATATTCGCCAGCATGGATTGTGGCGGGAGTTGTCCTGCCAATTCATGAATTGCCATTGTTTGCTCCTTATCGGCGAGGAATTTTAGGCTTATTGCTGTTTACTTTCGACTGAAATAAATCACTAGTAATTTTATCTATCGATAGATAGAATGGCGCCTCACAACAGAAACAGGAAAAACCAATGATCGGATATTCAACCTTGGGTACTAAAAACCTACCTCAGGCGTGCGAGTTCTACGACAACTTACTGGCACAGGTCGGTGGCAAACAGTTAATGGGCCTGGATCGCATCAAGTTCTATGGAACCGAAGAAGGTGGCGCCATGCTTGCGGTCTGCACCCCAGCCGATGAAGGTGAGCAGAGCTGCGGCAATGGTCAGATGGTTGCCATACCCGGTGGTTCTCCAGAAGGTGCTCAAGCGCTTTACAATAAAGCGATTGAACTTGGCGCCAGCGACGAAGGTGCACCTGGACAGCGCATGCCGTTTTTCTACGGTGGTTATGTAAGAGACCTGGACGGCAATAAACTGTGTTTTTATCACATGACTCCAGCGAGCTAGGCATACTCTGTCAATCCAACGGACGCCCACCCATGGGCGTCCGTCTTTTGTCATGCCAGACACAGTGCACCCATCAATTAACTCCCCCCAGAACCTGATAGACGCGCTGATTGGCGAAACCGACCTTACCTATCTCAATGAACATTTTCCGCGCTATCTAAAAACCTACCAACTATGCAGCAGTCGTTGGCACTGGAAGCACGCTGAGGTATTGGACGTTGGCGCCCATTGGCTGCATCAATCCATATTGCTATCTTCCCTCACTGATCGAATTACAGCGCTGGATAGACCCGAAGTCTTGCGCCGGGACAGTGTTGTTCAAACCGCCAACCGTCACGCCATCAAGCTGATGGAAATGAACGACTTAAACCACCCTGTGGAATTGGAAAAAATCGATGAAAACAGCATCGATGTGATCATGTTTTGTGAAATTCTTGAACACCTAACATTCAACCCACTGGCGATGTGGAAGGCGTTTTATCGGGTCCTTAAACCCGGTGGAAGAATCATCTTAACTACACCTAATTATTATGGCTCCGCCGCCCTGCTTCGGGGTCTAGCGCGATGGGCAAAAGGGGGTGGAGCCGGCATCAGCGTCGATCACATCCTCACAATGCCCACATCCCACCCGCACTGGAAGGAATATTCATTGGCCGAGCTCAAAGCCTATTTCGGGTTGATCAGCCCAGATTTTCAGATCGGAGTTGCGCGGCAAGTGAGTTTTCTCAACGGCGCATCCTTTCGCTGGCAACGACAAGTACTCAACTTCGTGGAACGTTTTGTGGTTGGCTTAAGAAATGGTCTGTATATGGAAATCGATTTACCCGAAAAATCCCGCGGTATCCGCTAGAATATCGGCGATATGATTTCTCGCAGCCGATTATCACCTCGATTTCTAAAGACCAGCCTAGCGCTACTGTGCTCTGCATTGGTGACCCACTGTTCAGCGCCACGCCCTACCCTAAATAGCGATCTCATTTTGCAAAAATTTGGTAGCTATGGGGTGCAGGTATTGTCCCAGTCCGGCTCGGTGCGGGTCAGTAACCTGTTTTCCGGTCAAGCAAGCGATTCGGTCACCCGAACCTTCGCCGTGGTGAAATTTGATGAGCAACTGCCACAGGCCTTGCAAGCACCACACCAAAAGATCCTCGCTGGCGGTTCTTTGGGTGCCACCTTGTCGGATCACGGATGGAAACTGGCAAAAAGGACACTGCAACACAGTGCCACAATGGCAACTCCCCGCTTGGCAAGAATGATGAACATTGCTGTTGGCACCCCGTTGGCAACCCACGTCTACGCCCTCTCGGTCAAAGCCGACAACGTTAACGTTCACTACGCCTTAATCGCGGAGATTCACCATCCGGCACATTTGACTGACGTTGAGTCAAAGCAACGCTTTCCCACCGAAACTGAAAACGACCGTCGCAATGGAAACCACTCCCACCCGTCACTTGAAGAACTTCATAAGCACGTAAAGAGTGAATTGCGCAAACCCTAGGCATCACAGTGGTCACTTGTTCTCTAGCTTTGGGTACGACGGTACTTCCATGACTGACGATGCTATGTCCGAGTGATCTATGACTCGACCGCGAGTCCCGTCAAACGCCCCATGAGCTTAAAATCGGTCGCAACAATACGCGGACTCATTGCCGTCGACAACACTACCGCACATACTGTGACACAACGTCATAACAATAAGCGCTGGAGAAAGTCGGTATGAAAATGATGGCTGTATTGCTGACCTGGCTGTGCATGATGTCATCAGCGACTGGCCAGCATGAGAGCGGCTCTAAAGCCCCTCATGCGCCCCATGGCCCCCATCATCTTTCGGTACTCATTGCTGACACCCGCATCAGCGAGGAAGGCGACAACCTGACAGTTGGCTTGGACTATGAGTATCGTCTTAGCCCTTTGCTAGGAGTCGGCGCAGTTGTGGAATATGCATTCGGCGAACTTGACGCTACAACCGTTCTGGCGGTCGCTGATCTCCATTTCAACAACGGGGTGATCATGCAACTGGGGCCGGGATTGGAGAATCGGCACAGTGAAAATGTATTTGTGGCCCGCGTCGGCATGCTATACGAATTCGAAATGGGCAATTTTACGATTTCACCCCAATTGCACTGGGATTATCATGACGGTGAGGAAAACGCCATTGTGGCGGGGCTCGCCTTTGGTTTCGCGTTTTAAGGCCATATCCCTCAGAAACCCAACGACAATCACTTTGCAAAAGACTGTCGCAATGTCGATTTGTTGGAAATAGTTCCGTTTTTACCGGAATACGCCCCCTACCCTACCGTCAACCGAAATATTAACCCCAGACCGACAATTGCGCGATCCACTAATTGGGTGTGTGACGGACTGAAGCATTTTGAGGTGTGGCGTGAAATCGCTAACCAAAACACACAGAAAACATCTACTGTGCGCATTGGCTGTGGCCACCATGAGCCTTCCGGCTTTGGCTTATGGCACCACCACCGAAGATTTGTTTGAGCTGAGTATTGAACAGCTTGTGCAACTTGAAGTGACCTCGGTATCAGGCAAGAGCGAACGACTTGTCGATACCACCTCAGCAGTCTTTGTCATCACCCAAGACGACCTGAAGCGCCACGGAATTCGATCTATTCCAGAAGCCCTACGATTAGCTCCTGGCCTTAACGTTGCTCAGATCGACGGCAACAAATGGGCCATTGGGAGCCGCGGTTTTACGGGCAGATTTGCCAATAAGCTTTTAGTGCTTATGGACGGTCGCTTGTTGTACACACCATCGTTTTCCGGCGTTTTTTGGGACGTTCAACACGTTCTGATCGAAGAAATCGAACGCATCGAGGTTATTCGTGGGCCCGGCGCGGTAATTTGGGGCACTAATGCCGTGAACGGCGTGATTAACATCATCACGCGGCGCTCAGATGAAGACCCTGGCACCCAGCTTTACGGTGGAACGTCCCCGCTGCAAACCTCCTTTGCTGCCGCTCGCAATGCGGGGCGATTGAGCGAAAACAGTTCTTACCGCGCTTATATTGAAGTCCGGGACGGCGACAACAACCAATTGACTGATGGCTCAGATGCGGACGATGACTGGAATTTAACGCGGGCGGGATGGCGTTCTGACTCAAACTTCGATCAGTGGGACTTTACCCTCATAGGCGAGGCATACACGGGCGATATGGGGATCTCCGAAGCACGATTCTCCGCCACAGCGCCCAATTTTCAGGTGGTGCAACCGGACTCCACTGACGTGGGTGGAGGCTTTTTGTTGGGACAATGGAACGTCCCAAATGCCCAGGGGGCGAACACTAGTGGACAAGTGTATTTGGACTATACCGATCGAGAGTCTCGCCTATACCATGAACAGCGGTCCACCATCAGTGCCGACTTTCAACATCAACGTCAGTTTGATCGCCATGACCTCATTGTAGGCGGTCTGGCTCGATACAATTCCATCGAACTTTCCGGTTCAGAGATCGTGACAGTTTCGGCGCCCGTTAAACGAAACTATGTAGTCAATCTATTTGCTCAGGACGACATCCAGATCACAGATCAATTCAGTGTAACCCTGGGTATAAAACTGGAAGGCAACAGCCTTTCGCCAAAAAGTGTCGAAACCATGCCGACGATACGGGCTTTGTGGCAGCCCAATGAGAATCACACGGTGTGGGCCGCGATCACTCGATCAATTCGGTCGCCGTCTTTTGCCGACACCTCCGTTCGGGTTCTGGACGTATTTCGAACCCTTGAACCTGGACATTCTGAAAACCCCTTCCCCCTTCCGTTACGCACCCAGGTTAGTGGTAGCCCCGATTTCGTCTCTGAGGTCAACATATCTTACGAATTGGGATTTCGCGGCAAACTCAGTGAGTCGCTAACCTACGATGCCGCGCTCTACAGCATGGAATATAACAACCTGCGATCGTTCACCAACTCGGATGTACGGTGCAGCCCGTCAGGAGTGTCCGTACTGCTTGACCCCTCTTGCTTGTTGATGTCCGACAGCCTGATCGCGGACTTGGTTTTTGCCAATAAATATTCGGCGCAAGTTCGAGGTGCAGAACTGGCGCTGGATTGGCAGCTTGGATCAAAATTTCGGGTCCGGTCCTTTCTTGCCTACGGCGACGAATCAATCAATACCTCGGCCCGTGACATGCTATCTGAAGCCTCCTACCCGCTGTGGCAGTTTGGCCTGCGCACCGAATGGCACCCGCTGGAATCGCTGAGTATTTCTACATCAACGCGCTACGTAGATGACGTCCCACTTTCCCAAGTCGACGATTATTGGCAGGCGAATGTTAGCGCGCGTTGGGAGATCAACCGAAAGTGGTCTGCCTCAACAGGTATTCATAACCTTCTAAGGGACAGTACCATCGAAGCCCGCTCAGAACTTAACGACACTCCGATTGTAGCCATAGAGCGGTCTGCTTTTCTTAATTTGAGTTATTCGTTCTGACGAATACCTCTTGACGCTGATGAATCTGTCACCCAATAACTTCAAGGTTGGTGTAATCCCTACCTTAGCTTTGCTGATCGCACTGTCGTTCCAATCAGCAATAGCTGCTGTCTCTGAAGATGACGTGAAGCTGGTCTTGCTGTACAAAATTGCCCGCTTTGTCGATTGGCCGCAACAGCCAATGGACGTGACGTTTAATCTTTGTGTCATTGGCAAACGAACCCATAAAGCCGCTAAGGAACGTCTCTCTGGGCGCAACGTCGACGGCCGGCCACTGCGTGCAAAATTGCTTGAGGCCTCTGACGACGCCTCTGGCTGCGATGCGCTGTATATCTCCGAATCTGAAAGGCCAGACATTTCCAGTTTGGTCGCGAAGTTTTCCGGTGTGCCGGCACTCACAGTCAGCGACGCCCCCCAGTTCAGTCGTCAGGGCGGCATGGTGGAACTGACCACCCAGGACAGTCGCATTGGGATGACGATTAACGTCGCGGCGTACCAGCGAGCCGGTCTCAAAATCAATTCTCAATTGCTGGAAATTTCCCGACTCATTGATCATCAACGCGTACCTGAATCAGATGGTGAGCTGCCATGAATCGTTACCTGAAAAAGCTCCCACTGAGACGCAAAGCTCAGGTTATTGTGGTGATGGCTGCCGCTGGCGCCCTAATGGCGACTTGGTTGGTCATTCTCATCGGTCAAAGTATTCAGGAACGAACGGCCCTGCAAGATCAACTATCGGCTCTAGCTAGCGTAGTAGGAAATAACAGCGCCGCCGCACTAACCTTCGAAGACCCAGATCAAGCGCTTCGGGTACTAAGCTCATTGACGGCCCAAACCAGCATCGAAGTGGCCGCCTTGTCCAACACCAATGGTATTGAAATTGCGCGATTTGGTGATCACGATGCAACGCTGCCGACCACCTGGATCAGCCAGGTGGTTGAATCCAGCACCGCACTTCGCAATAAACGATTATTCCACGTGGAAGTCGTTCAACCGATCATCTATGCCGACGAATTTCTTGGCTCAGTGTATATC
>CAZLJY010000202.1:0-7745 GCA_964559945.1 uncultured Gammaproteobacteria bacterium
TGATGTTTGCTACGTAATCAAAAAACCATTGCGCAAACTACCGGACTCCTGGCTGCTTGACTAGCTCCTAAAGAGATTAACCCTGGCTATAGGGTGGCAATTGGGCGGCAATCCCCTTTATTCCTTCGAGAAACACCGTGTGGCGGCAAAAAAAAGGTCGCCCCAGGGGAAGGGCGACCTCGGGTGCCCGTCAGGCATTGAGAGGTTGAGGCTGCGACCGCTTTGGTCACCTACCGGCCTGCGCCCGTGGTCAGCATGGCGCAGTGGGTCAATCATTGACCCCTGCCAGATGGGGTGATTCAGCGGCTGACGGGGTTAACCGATACTTCCAAGTCGATCACGGAACCGGGCTCATAGTCGGTGCGGGTTGTATAAACCTGACCGTTGTATTCATATTCCACCCGGTAACCGGTGATTCGTTCTTCCCGGTAATATTCGTTAGCGGTTCGGCACTGGGTTTCCACCCGCGTACCTCGATGCCCTCGGCGCTGATGCTGAACGTCGTTGGCCACACTAGCGCCTACCAGAGCTCCAACCACGGTCAGCGCATCGCGACCTCGACCACCGCCAAACTGGCGCCCTACTGCGCCGCCAATCAAGCCGCCTACCAAGCCAGGGGTGTGGCTGCGACGCTGGCGATACCTGACCCGCTCATCCCAGCAAACCTGCCGTGAGGTGGGAACTTCTACCGATTCATAGATCGGCGTGCTAGCAAGCACCTGCCCTTGAACCCGGTGATTATTGGCCAAAGCCGAACCGGCCATCAGGGCGGTTGCGCTCACAAAAAGGGTTGCGCTGATCAACTTTTTCACGATGTGCTCCTGTTTTTCGCCTGGCAATCTGATGCCAGCGTTGGTGAATAGTAGCCTGGGCTATCTGAATAAAGCCTGAATGACCCAAAACGCCAGTTTTTGAAGGCTCAGCGCCACTTCCTGTTCAACGCTCCCGGGACAAAATGGTTGACCTGGCTAGTCGATTGTATTGCCTTTGCGACCCTATTGGGGATCGGGCAAGATAGGTTTTTTCACAGACTCATCGGCTATGGTTTCTCCCTTAGTTCAGGTTAATGGCGTGAGTAAAGTATTTGCTGATGCTAGGACCGGTTCGCTGCGCTTCCAGGGTTGGTGGCAAGGACTGCGGGGGCAATCCGCCACTGCAAAGGGTCATCGAGCGTTAGACAATGTCAGCCTGACCGTCCGCCGCGGAGAATCGGTAGCACTGATTGGCGACAACGGCGCTGGCAAATCCACCTTATTGAAAATCCTCGCCAACGTTTTGCGCCCTAGTTCAGGGGCAGTCAGCGTTAATGGGCGAATCGCCGCTCTATTGGAACTGGGCGCCGGGTTTAATCCGGAATTTACGGGCCGCGAAAACCTCGCGCTAGGTGCGGCTCTAATGGGCGTCTCCCCAGCACAGCTGAAACGGAAAATGGAGGACATACTGACCTTCTCTGAACTGGATGAGCACCTGGATCGCCCGCTAAAGCACTATTCTTCAGGCATGGCGATGCGCCTAGGGTTCGCATTGGCCACAGCCTTGGAGCCGGATTTACTAATCACCGACGAGGTGCTGGCGGTGGGGGATGAATCGTTCCAACGTAAATGTAATCGTTGGGTGGATCAGTTTGTCGCTGACGGCGGGACCTTGTTGCTGGTTTCCCATAGCATGGACCAAGTAAGGAGGCTATGTCAGCGCTGTTATTGGTTGAAAGATGGACAGGTAGAGCAGGCAGGACCTACCGACGAGGTGGTCGATGCCTACTTAAATTATCATGAGCAAAAAGGCGTGCTGGAACCTGACGAAGATTACACAGGCGCCTATTACCGTCTGACCCAGCTGGAAATTAACGCCCCTGAAGGCGTGCTGACAACACCTGGCCGTCTAACGATAAAGGTTCAACTTCACTCTCCGGATGGCCGTGCACCGGTGGTTGCATTGGGACTTAAGGACCGTCATAACACGGCGATTTACGGATTGACCTCGGAAATGGAGGGCATCAAACCGCAACAAGTGGACAAACAGCGGTTCGCTTTTTGCCTTGAGCTAGATGTGAGTCGTCTGACCCCCGGCAGGTATCAGGTAACCGGGCATGCCATGGACCCCGAAGCGCTTCGCCTGTTCGACACCGCAATCAGGGAATTTACCGTCAGCCAAGTGGTGGGATCACATCAGCCACCAGCCTTAGAACAGGCTGACGCAACTGCCAACGCAGGCTTTATCCAGCTTTAACGGGTCCCCAGTGTTCGGCGTGCTGCGCCCACAATGCCAGCAGGTAATCGCGATAAAGCGCAACCTCAGGATCTTGATTCATGGCATCGAGTTCCGACAAAAACGTGGCGGGCGGTTCGATGCCGTAAATCACATCAAGCAAGCGGCCAAACAACTTGCCCCATTGATCTGAGTAGGCCACTTTTGATTCAATCCCAGCAATCCGTTGCTGATGGGCGGCCAGCGCCTCATCCGACAGTTCGTTACCGGCAACCACTTGCACCCAGGGGCTATCGCCATAGCAGCTAATCACCTGTAATCCCGCCTGCCTGACGTACAGACTGAACTCATCGGGTGTACAGAACTGGTTCCTGGCAACGTTTTTGCGAACGTTTTGATCAGATCGTGCCCATTCGTCCACCTCCAGCTGCCAACGCTTCCAGCCCATGGGGTGATCCAAATTCCACGTTTCAAGATAAGCGAGGCCGCCATCGGCCATGACCCGCTTCATTTCCTTGAGGTAAAGAAACAAATCTTCTTTATCCATATGGCAGAGCACCGCGACGGTGTAGGCCCGCTCAAAAGCATTGTCTTCCAACATATCCAAACTGGTGCGATGCAACTGGGAAAACGATACCCCGTCGATACCATCAAGGCGCTGCGCTGCCACGCTAAGCATATTGGAAGAAATATCCACGCCATGCCAGGAGGCCACCGTCTCGGCCAGCTCGCGCCCAATACGCCCTACCCCGCAACCCAGCTCCAGCACTCGATGACCACTGTCCAGCTCAAGAGCTGTGCGCACCTGATCCGCAGTCCAACGACCGGTCAGACGCACAATGGCCTCGCTGGCGCTGCCGTCGACCGCGGCGAGCGCGCCGGAATCGGTGCTGGCTTGAGTATTCCAAAAACTGCTGTACGACTGAAAGTCCACGTCAGGGTCCAATGGTTGGAGGGCGCGCGATTATACCGTTTCGCAGGTCCAAATCACCACCTGTATTAAACCGCGCGGGTCCCTGACCTGCAATCTCTCAAGATCTAATCCTACGCTGACTGGGTAAAGGTGCTCTATGGCGGTTCGCCCTAGGAGCCTAGGGTAGATCTCCATGCCGTCGCCGGCGGCATTTAACCATTACTACATTTAGGAGATACCGATGAAACAATTGCTGATCCTTGCGCTGATCGCGCTGACACTGGGCGTAGCCAATGCCGGTGAACCCGTGGATATCAACCGCGCCGATGCGGACGAAATTGCCCAATCACTGGACGGCGTAGGCCTGAGCAAAGCCCAGGCTATTGTTCGCTATCGCGATACCCATGGCGCATTCAAACATCGCGATGAACTGGTCAAAGTTAAGGGCATTGGTCTTGCCACCGTGGAGCGCAATCGCGAATTTATCCAGGTTGGGGTAAGCGCTGCCAGCAACAAGCTGGTGGCTAACAAAAAATCTGGCTAAGCGTCCGCCAAATACCTCTGACAAGGTTGCCCTGCAGCCGCCACGGAAGGCGGCTTCAGCACCCCATTTGAGGTTTATCGGCCACCGAAAAATTGGTAAGACGATAATCAGCCTGATATCCGAGCGCTAGCCCGGACCCCGCCCGAGCGCCAGGGATGGCGCTCGGTTTCTCCTCATCGGCTTTTCTGATCGCCCGTCAACCTGCCGCAAGCCAGCTTAACAGCAACTCACGCAGGCTCTTCTGTGCGCGTTCAATATGGGCCATGATTTCTTCAAGCTCTATGTGCTCAGTGCCCGCGTATCCAGCTGCCCAATTCGCCGTAAGGGTGACACAGATAAAGGGCAGCTCAAGCTCTGCCGCCAGACCCGCCTCAGGCATGCCGGTCATGCCAACCACATGACAGCCATCGCGGGTTAAGCGCCGCACTTCAGCAGCCGTTTCCAAGCGCGGCCCCTGAACCGCCCCGTAAACACACTGCTGGCTGCGTGACAGACGCCCTGCGGTGTCTGCGTCAATGACCTGTTGTCGCAACTCCGGGCTATAAGGCGCGGTCATGTCAGCGTACAAGGTCGTCAGCGGGACTTCACCGGCAAAGGTATGTGCCCTGCCCCAAGTGTAGTCAATCAGTTGATCTGGCAACCCTAGTGATCCCGGCGGCAGGTCCTCACTCATCGAGCCTACGGAGTTTATCGCCACCACCGCTGTGGGCTTCAATTGTGAGCAGGCATGAATATTGGCCCGGTAATTCACCTGGTGGGGCAAATATTCATGGTTCTCGCCATGGCGGGCCAGAAAAGCCATGGGAAAGCCCTTCCAAAGCCCCGTCACGATGGGGGCTGAAGGCGCCCCAAATGGCGTTTCCAAAGATGTTGAGCGGGACTCAACCAGATCTGGCCATTGATAAATACCGGTGCCACCGATGACAACAACCGTCATTCGGGCAAACCGTAAATACCGCTGAGATGGCGCAAGCGTCCCCGAAAATCCATCCCGCAACCAAAAACGTAGACGTCCGGCACCGTCAACCCTACAAAGTCAGCCGCGACGCCAGGCTGGCGCCGATCATGGGTTTTTTCCACCAACACTGCACTCAAAACTTCGCTGGCTCCGGCATCACGACAATATTGCAGCACGCTACTAAGGGTCTGCCCTTCGTCGAGAATATCGTCAACCACTAACACCGAAAAGTTTTTCAGCGTGTGGCGGGGCCGAGCCAACCAGGTCACCTTGTCAACACCGCTTTCTCCCTCGTAGCGGGTGGCGTGCAGGTAGTCCATCCGCAAATCCATATGCAGTCTCGATGCCAACGCAGCGCCTGGCAACATAGCCCCATTCATGATCGTAAGCATGATTAAGGGATAGTCTTTGGGAAACCGCTCATTGAGCTGTTTGGCCATCCCATCATAAGCCTGGTTTACCACGTCCTGAGAATGAATAAGGGTACTGCCTGGTGGCAATAGATGGGTTAAATCAGACACTGAAGCTGTTTCCTTAGATTGGCGTGTAGTCGGCTGTCCTTAAGTGCTTCCCAACCGACCACACGGGGCCGTGCACGAAGGCCGTCAATTGCCGCGGCGTTTACGTCGACCTGGGGAAGATCAACGGCCATTACCTGGGCGACATCTTCGGGTCGGCAAACCAGCAGAAGGTCGCAGCCTGCGTTTAGGGACGCATCAACGCGCTGCGAAAAATCTCCAGCACTATGGGCGGCCCGCATACCTAGGTCATCACTGATGACCGCGCCTTGAAAATTTAGCTGCTGGCGCAAAATGCCCTGAATCCAGCGGCTCGAATACCCTGCCGGTTGGGAACACACTTTGGGATAGCAAACGTGGGCCAGCATCAACGCTTCAAGCCCGTTTTCTATCGACGATACAAAAGGCTTAAGATCCTGGGACATCAATTCATCTAGGCTACGATCGTCAACAGCGTCATCCACATGGGTATCGGGGATAACAGTGCCATGGCCTGGAAAGTGCTTGCCGCATGCGGCCATACCCGCCCTAGCCATTCCCTGACGATAAGCCTTGGCTAGGCTTGCAACAGCAGCGGGTTGGGCGTGCAAGCCACGATCACCAATCACTGCGCTGCCACCATCAATATCAAGCACCGGAGCCAGACTGATATCGAGCCCAAGGGACATCACCTCACTGGCCATGAGCTCACCGTGAGCCTTTGCCAGCTCGATGGCCTCCTCAGGATTTCGGTCAAACAGGTCGCCCAAGCACCCTAATGGGGGTAACGCGGTTAGCGGCGAACCGAACCTTTGAACCCGCCCGCCCTCTTGATCCACCATAATGAGTGCGTTGGGGCAATGTTGGCGAATCTCATCCGTTAAGCGATGCATCTGCTGAGGATCTTGCCAGTTTCTGGCAAACACGATTACCCCGCCCACCGCTGGGTGAGCCAGCCAAGCCTGCTCTTCTTTCTGCAGCTGTGTGCCGGCGACCCCGATAATTAGATAGGACATAGACAATTGGTCACTGGCGGTCAAACACGGCAATGGACTCAACATGCGCGGTATGGGGAAACATATCCATGATGCCCGCCTGGGTTAGTTGATATCCGGCCGCCACCAGCGCGCCAGCATCACGGGCAAGGCTTCCTGGGTGACAGGACACATAAACCACTTTGGGCGCAGCCAGTGCGCTTAGCAGTGGGATAATCTCAGCGGCGCCACTTCGCGGCGGATCTAATAGGATTCGGTCAAAAGGTGTTTTTTTCCAGCCAGCGCCGGCTTGCTCTTCGCGCAGGTCAGCCAAGTGAAATTCGGCGTTGGTGATGCCATTGGATTGAGCGTTTTGGTTTGCCAGATCAACCAGCGACTGTTCACCCTCAACGCCGACCGCCTGATCACAGGCCATCGCAATAGGTAGGGTAAAGTTGCCCAGTCCGCAAAACAGGTCCAGCACTCTGTGCTGGGGCTGAAGATCCAGGGCGGTAAGAGTTTGGCTGACCATTTGCTGATTCATGGTCGCGTTTACCTGCACAAAATTCAGTGGACTGAACGCAAATTCCAGCGCATCACCGCGAGGATTATTTTGTTGCAGCTTGAAGGTTAACTGCGTCTCCTCGCCATCGACCAGCAGCGGTGTGACCGTATCAGGCCCTCCGGATTGCAGCCAAATTCTAGCCTGCATGATTTCCCCAAGGTTTTCTAGCTGGCGCCGATCCTCTGGGGTCAATGGTGCCAAATGGCGGATAACCAACACCAACGCATGATCTCCAGCGGCGACCTCGATCTGAGGAATTTCATCGGGGATCGACAGCTGCCCGATACACTCGCTGAGCGTATTGAGGTGCTGACCTACCCCAGGGATCAACGTATGGCATTCCAACATGTCACACACATAGCGCCCTGCTCGTTCGCGAAAGCCCACTAGCACCCGACCCTTGCCTGGCACATTGCGAACGCTCAACCGCGCCTTTCGCCGGTAGCCCCAGGGATCTGCCGATAGCGGCGGCAACCAGGACTGGGGGCTGACCGAACCGATGCGTTGCAGGTTTTCTTCCAGCACATGTTGCTTGGCGTCCCGTTGAGCATCGGCATTGAGGTGTTGCAACGCACAGCCACCGCAAGCGTCAAAATGCGGACACTGAGGCTGTACTCGATCAGGTGAGGGTCGTAAAACCTCAACCACAGCGCCGGTATCAAACGCCTTGCGTCGCCCGGTAAGGCGAAACATCACCTCCTCGCCAGGCAATGCGCCATGGATAAACACGACTTTTCCGTCGATGTGGGCAACACCCTTACCATCATGACTAAGGTCGGTGATATCGGCCCGTACCGGTTCAACCGGCAACCGCTTCGCGCGTCGGCCCATAAACTATTTCTGCTGCCAGTTGCCGCTGGAATCTTGGTAGAACCAGCCTGCACGCGCATTGCGAACCCATTGCTGAGCAAAAGTCTGTCGAATCTGGTTCTCCCAATCAGGATGTCCGTTGGCCACCGCAATTTCCCGGTAAACCGCATCACGATCACGGTTTTCCGCCGCCACTGCAGCTTTCAAACCACTACGGTCACGCAGCCCAACGCTAGACAGGTCTCGAACGGAAACCTTTGCATCATTGGTCAGACC
>CAZLJY010000203.1:0-7616 GCA_964559945.1 uncultured Gammaproteobacteria bacterium
GGCCGTGAACATCCACGCCCATTCCCATTTCAGTTAAACATCGTACGAGTGCCATTCTTTTTCTCCTTTTTTTATCCATCCAAGGCCCAGAGGCTGGCATCAAAGTTGACTTGCTGGTAGCTTACGCCGCGACTCTGATTGTCCCACGGAAGGGTAGCTAACCGGGCAAGTTTGCCTTGGTTCGAATTGGCGGCGTGCTAACGCAACGAGCAATCGTAATGGAGAAAGCCATCTCTGGTCTTACTACTTTTCGTGGTTCCTTTTTATTTCCCTCACTCCTCTTACTCCTCTCGTCCCTTGCTTTAACTGTTAGTAACAGTGTTTTTGCGTCTATTGCGCAAGACGAGAATGGCCTGGCCGTAGCGGAAGCAGAGTCTTTTGATGCTCATCAACCAAGCGCTAGTCATGCCTGGAGTGTGACCACACCTCCGGAAGGCTTTTCCGGGTCTACCGCGCTCGCCGCGCTGCCTGATTCTCGATCGACGATCAGAACCAATATTGCGGCAACCAGTCCGCGACTTGATTACAACATTGTGTTTCAGCAAACCGGACCGCACAGGCTTTGGTTGCACGGCTTTGGCATGGGAGGAGGAGGAAACTCGGTATTTGCTGGTCTGGACGGCGTGGTGGAAAGTCGCAGTTTCAGTTTTCCACTCAATGCGTGGGGCTGGGTAGCCATCGATGTTGATATCCCTGATGCGGGTCTGCACGTTGCCAGCATCTGGATGCGCGAGGACGGTACTCTGGTCGATAGGTTACTGTTCACCAATGACCTCGATTTCATTCCGGTTGGTCTCGGACCTGAGGCGTCAAACCCGCCGCAGCCAGTGTTGCAGGCTGTTGATGACAATTTTTTTGTTGACCCTGACACCGTCAGTAATAGCTTCGCCGTGCTTGAGAACGACTCAGCCGGTGAGGGCGAACTGGCGTTGCAGCCGTTTTCTGCCCCTCCACAAAGCGCGGAAGGTGGAGATCTTTCTATATCTGCAGATGGACTGCGTGTCCTGTATACACCGGCAACCGGCTATGTAGGAGCTGACAGTTTCTCCTACTCCGTGACCGATGATTCCGGAGACACCGCAAGCGCCGTCGTTTTAGTAACGGTAGGCATACCTCCCGTTCCCGTGTTCCTGTTCAATTCAGATGGCCAGGCCGTGGTTGAGGCCGAAAGTGCGGACACTGCCACTGCGGTGTTGGAGCACAGGTGGGATTTTGTGGCGTCTACCAATGATGTCGGGGGCAGCGGCTATCTTTTTGCCGTACCGGAGCGTCGCCTGATCGTTCGGGATTCGATTGAGCTCACCAGTCCCTCTTTTTCGACCCAAATACTGTTTCAGCAGCCAGGCGAACATTTACTGTGGGTGCGAGGGTTTGGTGAAAGTGGCGGCGCCGATTCGGTATGGGCGGGCATTAACGACCAGGTGGTGCCGGCTCATATCGTGCTGCCTCGCGGGGCCTGGGGATGGGTTCCGCACACCATTGATGTGCCATCAGCGGGTCCACATGAGATCAAGGTTTGGATGCGCGAAGATTCTTCGCGCGTCGATCGTCTGTTGATTACGGCGGATCAAACGTTTACGCCCACGGGCATAGGGCCGCCCGAGAGTGTGTTTTCCGATGGCGGCGCGCCCGATCCTGATGACCCACCGGTTGATGATGATCCACCAGTCACCAACAGTTCTCCGCTGGCTAATCCAGATTCATTAGCGTTGCTGAACGTTGGTTTGCCTGTGGTAATCGATGTGCTCGGTAATGACTCTGACCCGGACGGCGACACCCTGACCATCGATCAGGCGGTCACAGATTCGCTCAGTTCTGCCGGCGGGGCGGTTGTGGTCGATGAGGATACTCAGCAGGTGAGCTATAACCCACCGGCAGACTTTGCCGGGATCGATCAGTTCAACTATGGGGTGAGCGATGGCAACGGTGGTAGTGCAACGGCGTTGGTTACGATCGATGTTACGTTGCAGAACACGCCCCCGGTTGCGGTTCCTGATAGCTTGACCATTGAAGCAGATGCCGAACCCGTGTTACTGAACGTCAAGCTGAACGACACCGATGTTAATGGTGATCAGTTACAAATTTCAGCGGAGTTGACCGAACTTGCCAGCGCCATGGGCGGTACTGTTGCCATTGATGCAGGCACAGACCAGCTGATTTATACACCGCCGCCAGGCTTCGTTGGGCTGGACACGTTTTTGTATGGCATTAGCGATGGTCGTGAGGGTACGGCTACCGCGCTAGTGACTATCACTATTGAAGCCCCAAACCTGTTGCCCATTGCAAATGACGACAGTATTGAAGTTTCACAAAACGCGGCGGCCACCAGCATTCCTGTGCTATTGAATGACGATGATCCGGACGGCAATGAACTGCTGATTAATCCTGTAACTACTGCCACCACCTCGGCGCAGGGTGGGGTGGTAACTGTTGCTGTAGATCGATTGTCATTGCTTTACCAACCTGCCACCGACTTTACTGGCGATGATCAGCTTGTGTACTTCGTTGCGGATAGTCGTGGTGGTGTGGCCAGCGCCACGGTGACTATCTCTGTTGTACCGCCGCAGCTTGGACCTGTCGCTTTAGATGACGAATACGTGGTGGCATTTAATAGCACAAACGTTGATTTCAGTGTTCTCGACAACGACACCGATGAAAACGGCGATAGCCTTAGGGTGAGTGCTGAGTTGACGCCAATCTCCAGTGCAAACGGCGCGGTAATTAGCGTGGCAGAAAACGGCTCTTCTATTACCTACACTGCCCCAGCAGATTTCAACGGGTTCGATAGCTTCCCTTACACTATTGTCGATCCAGGCGGTCTTAGCGCGACAGCAAACGTGACGGTGGCTGTAGGGAGAATCAATGTGGCGCCGGTTGCGAACGATGACGCCGTGGCAATTTCTCCAAACCTTGAAAATCTGCTGATTGATGTCCTTGAGAATGATAGAGATGCAAACGCTGATCCGTTGGTCATTGATGCATTGCTCACTGCTGAAAGCTCAACCGCGGGCGGCATTGTCACTGTTGCCTCTGATAACCTGAGTCTGCGCTATTCAGCGCCCGCTGATTTCACTGGCATAGACACCTTTAGTTACAGCATCAGTGATGGTGATGGGGGAGAGGCGACTGGCGTCGTTAGAGTGCTCATCGGTGAACAAGAGAATTTGCTGGTGCAGAATCAGTTTGGTGTGTTGTCGCTGGAAGCTGAATTAGCCACTAGTTCAACGAGCACACAATCCTCAGCCTGGACCAGCTTCAATAGCCTGCCGGGCTTTTCCGGAGAGGGTTATATGGTGGCCCACCCGGATGCAGGGATTACTTTGACAGAGACTGCGGTTGATAGTCCCCAGCTGCGCTTCAACGTATTTTTCCTCGCTGCGGGTGAGCACAACCTGTGGATACGCGGGTATGGACCCAGAGCGGGTTCCGATTCTGTGTTTGTGGCTCTTGATGGGCAGTTGCAGGGCACGGACGTAGACATACCTCGAAGCGAGTGGGACTGGGTTTCGATGCCGTTGTTCATTGCACAACCCGGTGTTCACGAGCTGTCTTTGCGGATGCGCGAAGACGGAACTCAGATTGACAAGATCGTCGTACTTTCTGACCTCGAGCAGACTCTCAGTGGTGTTGGACCGCCCGCCAGCACTCAGGGCAACACGCCACCAGTTGCTACCGAGGATGTTGAGGTGGTTCAGCAAGATGTCGCCTTCCTGGATATTGACGTTTTAGCGAACGACACCGATCCAAACGGCGATCCCCTGTCTCTAAATGCCGTCATGACCGATTCCATTAGCGAGTTTGGTGCAGCCCTGGTCGTTGTGGGTAACCAACTGCGCTATACCCCGGCAGTTTCAGCTCCCACGGGTATCGACAGATTTGCGTACGCGGTAGCTGATGATCGAGGTGGCGTGTCCATCGGTACCGTGACCGTAGAGTTTGTAGAACCCCCACAACCCAGTGATGACTCCTTCACAGTGTCTGCGGGTGGTGGGCGTGTGGCCCTGGATGTTTTGGCAAACGATGGGTCTGCTGAACTTTCCCTGGTCGCCAGTATTACCGCGGTTCAGAGTGACCAGGGTGGTTTGGTGCTGATAGATCCCATCAGCGGAAAGCTGTTTTATGAGCCGTCTGCAGGACTGCATAACAGCGATAGCTTTAGCTATGGGGTTGTGGATTCGGCTGGCGCTGAGGCTACCGCCGATGTACTGATAAATCTTGTCCAGGAAGGTGTCACGGGCGAAGCGCCAGCATTGCAAGAGATAGGTGATCGGAGTGTAGAAGAAGCGAGGGAGTATCGGTTGCAAATTCGTGCGACCAATCCTGACGGTCCGCCACCTGCATTTACCGATCCGGTTGGACTGCCCGATACCGCGGTATTTACTGACCGGGGTGATGGTACGGCCGAATTGGTCTGGGATACATCGGGTGTTGCGCCCGGTACATCGGTGCCGGTTGAGTTTGGTGTGGTGGACAGCGCTGGCTTGATCGACTCCGAATTGGTGACCTTCTCGATCATTCCTGCGGGCACGTTCAGCTTCTTCACCCAGGGCACAGATACGGCACGCCTGTATGGGGTGCACGAGATTGTGCTGGCTGGCGACGGGGAGGTTGAAAACCAGTTCCTTACCCCCTTACAGGTTGAATTCAGGCATGTAGAAAGCGGTTCCAGCCGGGTGGTAAAGGGCTTTTATGATGGGCAACCGGATGGCGTTCCAACCTGGCGCGCGAGACTTTATCCCGAACTCACCGGTACCTGGATCTGGACCAGCACCTCAGCCACGGATCCATTGATGGATGGGTTGAGCGGCACGTTTACCGTGGAGGGGTCAGACCTTGCGGGCATGCTACAGACTCATGCGGAGAACCCGCGACAATGGCAAACGGCCAATGGTGAGACGTTTGTCAATCTAAGCGATACCGCCTATTTGCTATTTAACACCGAGGTTCCAGAGGAAGACTTCGAGCTGTATGTAAATGACGATATCGGAAAGGGTGTCACTTCAATTCGGGCGGGTGGCTGCGGCGGCTTTGGGCGTTGGAACCCAGGTGTGTTTGGTAATAACTGGTGTTGGAGTGGGCGCGACTTTGCCCGCTATGATCTCGGCAAATTCCGTCACACAGACGAAAAGCTCAAGTGGTTGCTGGACAATGCACCGCATATCTACATCCAGCTCATTATGTTTGGCAACAGCACCAGAGTCGGTGAGTTCTGGGAGGAAATTTCACCCGCCAACAGAGAAGCGATGCTCGACTATATGATCGCGCGTTGGGGAGCCTGGCCGCAGCTGTACTACCTGATCATCAATGACACAAGATACGATGATTTGCCTGCGAATCAACGCATGATTCGAGAGATTGGTCCTTATCTGAAAAATAACTCAACCTGGGAGCGGTTTGTTTCGACGGGTCCAAAGCGTCGGGAAGACACGCCCTTTGTCTTGCCGTCAGACTTCGCTGAGTGGCACAACTACCTGCATATCGAGCGCTTTTCAGATGTAGATGGCACGGTCAGTGACCTCTACGCTGAGTTTCCGGTACACACGTATCTGGGTGAAGACTGGTATGAGCAGTTTGGTGTTGCACCCGGAAACCCAACAGATCCGACGTACTACTATCGGCGTTTATTCTGGGCGACCTTGTTGTCAGGTGGATCGCCGGCCTATGGTAGCCGGGCCATCGTAACCCATCCTTATTCGGTGACCGGCGAGCGCCCCTACGTCAACTTCCAGGGTGTAGTGCAGACCGATCAACTGGTTGGGCTTGATGCCATTCCGCATCTAAGTGACTTTTTGGCCGACAACGATATTGATTTTGCGATTTATCAGCCGGCGGATGAGTTGGCCAGCGATCCGAATCGTCCGCCAGATGCCCCGGCCAACGATCCGAGTCGGCCGCAAGTGGCCATCAGTTCAGATAGTTTTCTGATCTATCTCCCTAACGCTATGCCCGGCGAATTGCCTGGGGGGGATGAATTCTCGGTTGAGGCCCGGTCACGGCAGACGGCGACACCGGATGTGAATTCCTTCGCGCGTGTGCGGATTGATCTGCGCTCGGCGTCGTCGTCCAGACAATATACGGTGCTATGGCAGAATCCAGTGGATGGTACTACTGTGACGGGAGATCCGGTGGCAGGCGGTCAGATTGCGCAATTACAGGCTCCCTGGTTGGGCGTAGACGCTGTACTCCTATTGCGCGTTGCACCCTGAATGCGGGTGCGCGCAAAGGCGGCAGTGTTCGGAGCCTGGCGTTCTCTCAGAACATTTAGCTGCGTTGACGGAGGTTGCCGAGTTCGGGGTCTCGCTTGAAAGCGTGAGGGTGCTCTTCATCAAGTGCTGTCACAACGGCACTTGCTACCTTGTGGATCATGCGGCGCAATCTTGTGCTGGCATTGCGCTGGAAAGGCGCTTTGCGCAACGTGGCAAGCCCTTCATCCATGGCTTTCTTGGTTTCGGCAGATACCAGGCCACGTTCGCAGGCCAGGGTTTGCAGCACCACGGCCGAGTCTGGATAGCCATAGATGAGATAGGTTTGAAAACCACCTAATATTTGTGCGTCAAGAAGGTCGGGGGTATCGAGAAAACGTTCCGGAGACTTGAAATATAGTCCATCGCCCCAGACGAGCTGGCCGCGGCGGTCACCAAAATCTCGGCATTCATTGCGAGACCTGAAGCATCGGCCCAGGTCATACAACTCAAAACCACGCGCACTGAGAAATTCGTTCACCTCTGGGAACAGAGGTTGGTTTTCGTAAATCGGTCGAAACTCAACTTCCACTTCGACACAGAGCGTGCGTTCCAGGGTTTTACTTGAGCCCTGCAAAATGGCCAGTTCGGAGCCTTGAGTATCTACCTTCAGGGCATCCACGTGATCGATATGGTTTTCCGCCAGCACGTCGTCGAGTCTGCGTGCTTCCAGTGCTACCCGCTCAACAACGTCGAATTTGCTGGTGTCGCTGTAGTAGCGGCGAGCCTCATCGTAGTTAAGGTTATAGGTGGAGCTCGCGCCGCCAAACTTGAGCACATTGAGCATCAAGGTTTCGTCTTTATCCGACAGGGCGGTTTCCAGAACCGTTAGATCGCTTGAGCTGTCGGCTGTCGCTGCCTCTTTTCGCAGGGCTTCCGCTGCAGCGGGATCTGGTTCGAACAAGATCCCGTGAACGTCCCATCCTGATTGTTGCCACCTTGGGTGGAGGCCCCCGCGGGCTCCGACGTCAACAATTGTAGGCATGATCATTCTCCATATGATGTTGGGTAAACTACGACCTTCCCTGGCCGGTGTATTGTAAAGACAAATCGACCCAGAGCGCCAGAGAAAACAAGTAGATTGACTAAAAAACTAGAGTGGAGCGGTCAGCTCGCTCTTATGAACAGTGCTTAGTATCCGATTGCTCATCGTGGTTTGGATATTAATCCCCTAAGCGTTTGTATTGGGAGAGACGGTATGACTCTGGGTTCCAAGATTTTGGCTTTCATCGGATTGACGCTTCTGTGGCTGATGATCTGGTTGATGCTTGAGCCAAACACTGCCTGGGCGGGCAGTGCGCAAAGCAATAGTGGCCACCAGATCTTTAGCGCCGACGACGTATTTAATCTGGAATACGCGGCCGACCCACAAAT
>CAZLJY010000204.1:0-7553 GCA_964559945.1 uncultured Gammaproteobacteria bacterium
GCAACACGCTTGCCCCGCGTCGCGAGGCGGCAATTGCCGCAGGCAAACCCGCGGTACCGGCACCGATAATGATGTAATCCCAGCGCTGCTGCTCAGCGTGCAGGGCTCGGGAGAGCAGCCCCATGCTGGACAGCGCCAAAGCGGACTGAAGTAGTTTTCGACGTCTAATCATGGGCATCCCACTAAAAGGTGAACCGTTGCCTTTGGCAATGCTAATGAGAGGTTACCTGCAGTCCAGCCATCAGACCAGCATGACGGCACAATAAGATCAGACGTTAAACGATCGCCTCATAGCCAAACGAAGTCAAAATTTCGTCGATGATCAGAAACTTGAGCCGCAATATTGCGCGGTCATATCGGCCAAACCCTGTTCAACAGAATTCAGACCCATCTGGGCTCGTCGGGCGTTTACATTGTCTGGATCTTCCAGGGGCTTTAGCGCCATTTTGCCGTCTTCACACTCCCAGGTCGGCTGGGTCCCATATCGCTGGGCCCGATCACTGTTAACCGCAACGCGATCCCAAAGAAAGGCGTAGTTTTTTCGGCTCACTCCATTGGTTGCTAATAGCGGCTCCATACGGGATAGGACACGACGTTGCAGATCAGGTAGATGATCGGCGTGCTGGACGAGTATCCACGCGTGAGCCGATACCTCGTCGCCAAATTGATCTCGATCAATCCACTGGTATTGACTCAACAGCGACTCAATGAAATTAGCCGACCTTCCATCAAGCAATCGGGTATGGGCAGCTGCTCGGCGCTCAGCCCAAAATTCAGCGCCCTGCTTGTCTTCGGTTTGCAAGGCAATATAGGTCCCACGGGCGCTTTGGTCGTTTTGCCACATCAGTGTTATTGCCTTCTGTACCTTGGCAATGGACTCATCTCCTGATTGCTTATAGCCACCCAAATTCTTCATGGCACTTTGTTGTCCCGCCAGGATCTCCTTAAAAATCTGTTCGCCGCGAGAAAAAGTTCTTTCACAGGATTCAGAGTCCGCCGCGGCAGCAGCCACAGCCAGAGCAGAGGTTTTCAATACATACCGGGCTACCGCTTCGGCATCGTGATCGGGAGGTTCCGCTACCTCGGATGCCGGCTGATGGCCGGTTTCGTTGTTGGATATCCCCTCGCCTACCTGCGCACAGTAAGCCTCGTAGGCAAACAATACTGGCGGCTGGAGGGGTGCATCAGGCAAGGTTTCGCAACCAACCAGCACCAATAAAACTAACATCAACAGCCTTTGACCCACTGTCTGCAAAACGCTCATGATGAAATCCTCTGGCTGGGTTGAACTTCCCCAAACGTTTCGGCAAAGCGAACACTTAATGGCTTGGCTTTGAGCGCACTTATGGCGCTGCGAAGCATTGCCGGTAAATCACAGCCGATTTCGTCGTACAAACCCTGATAAACCTTGGCTGTATCACGCATCGCCTGAACCAATAACTCATATTGCCGCTTACCGTTGGCAGTCAAAGCCAACTGGCTGCGCCGAGCATCTGCCGGATCTGGGCGTCGATTGACACACTTAAGGGTGAGCAGCTTGCCAATTCGCTGAGCCGCCAGTTGGTGAGGCACTGCCAGGTCGCGGGCTATCTGCGCAGTTGAGGTTTTAGGGTTATCGCCAAGATATTGCAGGGTCGAAGACACTTCCACGGGTATCACCAAGCCTCGTTCCCGGTAGATCAGGGCAACTTGCTCAGAGGACACCTGGACCAATTCATTGGCGTGTTTGCCAAGATAGGCCTTGTGCATTTCACCGACGTTAAACATAAGCCGCTTCTCTTTTATACAATCAGTTGCGCAATTAATAGCATATATAATTGAACAATGACAAATGTCGATAGTCAGCACGGTCGTTGGGATGAAGGAAGATCTGCGCGCTAGCTCGAAAACTGATGAAGCAATAGCCAAGTTCAATACCTTGGCTGCGATCTGAATCTATGGAGAGGCTTATCGAATGTGAAGTCGAAAAGCGGTAAGTCCACCAATGGCCATGGGAACGGCAAATAGGATGAAGTTGGCTGACATATCCAACCCAGAAAAAATCAAATACCCTGCCGCTGCTGGGCCGAAAACAGCGCCAAGGCGGCCAAGCCCAATTGCCCAACCAATACCGGTACTGCGCACCGCTGTGGGATACGCTTTGGCCGCAACCCCATACAGGCCCGTAAATCCTCCTTGTTGCAACAACCCAATAATAAAGATCAGGGTCAGCAATAGATTTTTTTCTGCCGGCGCCATGGCAAAAATCATCATGGCCACCGCTGAGGCCACCAGAAATGAACACACAAGATTGGTCAGCTTAATACTGATAGACAGCCAGCCCAGTAATACAACGCCCACCACAGCGCCAAGGTTAAATAGGAAAAACGCATCGCGGCCGGTCTCAACGGAAAAACCCGAATCTTCCATGAGCTTTGGGATCCAACTCAACAGGAAGTACAGCGTCGAAAAGCAGAGAAAAAACGTCAACCAGAGAACAATCGTTTTGCCGCGCAGGTCTTTCGACAGCAGGCCCGCCATTGCAGCGAAAAAACCACGACCCACACGCTCTTCCAAGGCAGGCAATTTCGCCATTGGAGCTTTTTTCATTTTCCGCAGAATAGTGTTCGCTTGATCGAGCGCGTTTGTTCCGCCGCGCTGAATCACAAACTTCAATGATTCAGGTATCAACAAGAACGCCACTGTGCTCATCGCCAGAGTGACAATACCGCCGAACCAGAACATGCCTCTCCAACCCCACTCAGGCATGATGTAACCCGCTGCAACCGAAGTCATCATCGCGCCGGCCGGATAGCCAAGGGTCACGAGCACCACAGAAAAGGACCGATATTTTTCCGGACTGTACTCGGCGGCCAAAGCCGCCTGGGAAGCCAGCATGGCCCCGGCCCCGACGCCGCTGATAAAGCGCAAAATGACAAACTGCGTTAACGTGTTTGCCATGGCGGTGAGGACCACAGAACTGCCCACCAACACCACCGAAAAGATGATCATCTTTCGGCGCCCGATCATATCCGTCACCGGCGTCAGGAGCATGGCGCCGCTCATCATGCCGGCTAACGCAAAACTAAACACCCAACCCAATCGATCGGGGGTTAGTTGCAAATCGGTGGAGACCGCTGATGCCACGATGGCCATGGCGGTAATATCAAAGCCATCAACCATGTTCAGGAGCATGCACAAGCCAACCACCAGTATTTGCTGGCCGCTGACGCCACCACTATCGATTATTTTTGCAACAACATTGTCATCTGCTGCGGAAGAGGACATCCAGCCTTTGCTCCTGAATTGGACAAGCCCAAGGCGGCAATCTTACGTTATCTCTAGGCGTTAAGGGTGTTAACGAGTGGCGCGCAGATAAACCGGCTCAGGTCCAAGAGTCACTTGCACGGAAGGTGGTTTTACCAGCAATGTGCGACTTGGCCCATCAACGTTCGAGTAGGACGGCGTAAGTATCTCTATTTGCCTAGCGCTAACCGGCAAAGCCACGGATTGGCGTTTGCCGTTGGTACCGGGAATATAAACCCCCTGTTGGTCTAACCAGGCAACCCAATAGGAACTGTTGCGGTCGCCCTTGATTTCATAAAAGCGCACCGTGGGGTCTTGCAACTCCACACGGCGCACACTCGTGGCACTACTTAGGATCGGCATTAGCTCTTGCAACATGTAATACAGCGGATATCTATCAACCACTTTGCCTGAGCGCATGTTAAATTTCGCCGCCCCACCCCAGGCAGAGATTCCGGCGCCAGCCTGGGCGAGTCTGCCGGTCAGCAATGGCAGATCGGTGGTGAATGACAGATTAATCATCGCAATACCCATATCAGCGGCAATTAGCGTGCGCTTAAGGTGGTCGTAGGCAACGAAGCGACGAGTGGCATCCAAGGTTGCCGGGTCGCCCTTCACTAACTGTTTAAAATATTCAGCAAGGGCACAACGGTCACTATCGCTAGCGGGGGGAATGGCCACACCCATCGGTTGGCGGTCGCACCGTACTGCAGGGCCCCACGCAATATAGGAGGTGGGGATCGTGTCACTAATGACAACTTGCTTGCGGTACCTGCGCTCAGACATCTCCCAATCCAGCCAACGAACCACATGTTCGATCTCATAGGGATCACCGAGGTTGTGGATGTTTACCACGTCAAATAAATCTGGCCGATCCAAAATGGCACGAATATCCGCCACGTCATGGTGGCGATCACGCATGGGCGTATCGCGCCACAGCTTATCTAGTGAGCGGTAGTTTGGAACATCGAGATTCACTGGCGTTGTTAGGAACGCAGCGTGGGTGACTATCGAATCGGGATTGGCTTGCTTGGCTGCCTGATAGGCGATCTCCAGCATCGCCAAATACTCATCAACAGGCTCAGGCTCATAAGAGGAAAACTCAGAGCCAATCTCAAAGTATCGAACTGGTTGTTTTAACCCCGGCATATCTTGGTATCCATCCGCATCGTAGCGCTCAACGATTGCTGAGACCCACTGGCGATAGGCATCACGATGTTGAGGCTTAGGCGTTGGGTTTTGTTTGCCGAACAGGCCAACCTTAACGGAGCCCCACTTCGAATGAGATTTCAATGCCATGATCAGCTCAGCGACTCCGGCCCGCTGATATTGGCGTACGAATCGATCGGTGGTGGTAAAGTCGATCGGATCACTCGCGCGCCGCTGCATTTTACCCCACTGGGAGGACTCACCTAGCAGCTTCATGGCGGCAAGCCCAGCGCCACCCAATAGATCCGCCATGCCAGAGGTCAGCGCTTCGCTATCGGTTAAGGCGTACTCAAGCCCAACCAATGTTGATTGATCCGAGCGTTGATATTGAGCATTAGCCAGGTTACACCACAACAACACCGTAAACATGCCGATCCAACCAATCTTATTCATGGCCATTCCCCCACAGAGCATTGAGCATGCAGACTATCAGCTTAATCTGAAGAAAAGCTGAACAGGTGTATCCACAGAGTTTTGTTGGCCACCAATTGATTTGCAATGATGAACCCTCCAACGTCAGCGAGACTCACTGACGTTTAGTAGCCGCAAAGGTCGCTGCTGTGAGATGATGACAACAACGCTCGATGCACATTGGTATAGGACGCCGCAGACGCTTGCATCTTTCCAACGTCAACGATGGTCACAGGCATGGGATAAGCATGAAGCCTCCCATCGCCCCCAGGTTTGCGTTCCACATCGTAAACTGGCGCAAAAACCCCACCGTTACGGTGAACCCAAACGCTATCCAAACCCTTAGCTGTTGGACGATCTGATGTCGGTATCCCACCAGGAATTGATGCAGCTGTGTGTCCAATCATCAAACAACGGCATAACCATCGTTGATGCGGTAAATCCCGACCTACCTATTGTTTTCGCTAATCAGGCGTTTTACCGATTAACCGGCTACACGCCAGAATCGGTGCTCGGTAAAAACTGTCGATTCCTACAGGGACCGAAAACCGAGCCAGGGCTACTGCATGCCATGCGCCACGCCATCGATAACCAGGAATCCTTTCAAGGGGCACTAACCAACTACCGGGCAGACGGCACGACCTTTCGCAATCAACTCAATATTTCTCCTGTTTTCGATCACCAAAACACACTCACTCACTTTATCGGGGTGCAGACAGAAGTTACTGATCATGACCATCTGAACCAACGGGTCCAATTCCTACTCACCCGAGATTCGCTAACCGGGCTTCCCAATCGAAAGGAAATGCTGAGGCTGCTGTCGAACCTGGATTACCACGGGTTTTATGGCTGTCTGCGACTGGTTAACTTACCCGCAATCAATGCCATTGTGGGTTACAAGGAAGCGGATAAACTCATCCGCGGTGTCGCAGGCGTATTGCAAGGAATAATGCCATCCAACGGACTTCTAGCGCGCTCCGGGGCAAAACACTTTGGTTTTTGGCTTCCGTCCGTAGAGTTAGCCTCCGCCCAGCAATTCGCTGAGGCCGCAGTGGAGGCGGTCGACCGCTTTGTCACAAACCAACTGTTGGAAAACGTGTCAATCCGAATTGGGTGTGCCATTAGAAGCGTGAGCGTGCATACCAATGATTTGTTCCGACACATCGCAGAAGCTGAGGTCGCTGCAAATATTGGTATTGAGGTAGCTGACCGACTTGTCACCCTTGGCGACGACGAAACGGCTGAAACCACCCGACGTCTAAAACGCATCGAAACGGTACGCACAGCCATTATGCGGGGCAATGTTGATATCGCCATTCAACCGATCATTAGCACCAAGGTTGATGCTGGAAAGCCGCCGCCAATGCATGAACTCCTAGTCCGCCCAGTTGAACCTACGGGAATTGGCGTTTCAGATTTCATTCAGATTGCCGAGCACAATGGCATGCATAGCCAGCTTGACCAATACATGGTCGAAGTTGCCGAAAAAATCACCGAAGAACACGACTCCGTTGGAGTCATCATGGTTAATTTGTCTGGACGCAGTTTATCCGACAAACAATTTGTCGCTTGGCTACTGCAGAAGCTCAAGACCATAACAAACGTTGGGAGACGGCTGGGTTTTGAGATTACCGAGACCGTTGCCATGGCTAATCCCGGCCGAGTCATTGACACAATCACCGTCATGCGGGAACTGGGGTGCCCCGTCGCCATCGATGATTTTGGCACTGGCTATGCAACGTTCGGCTACCTCCGGGCCCTGCCCGTTTCGCTGGTAAAAATCGATGGTCAATTTATCCAGGGTTTGCCAAACGATGAGATTGCGACAGCCGTCATCCGCTCAGTGGTAGACACCTGTAGAAAACTCAACATAAAGACGGTTGCAGAACATGTAGAAACCGAGCAGCAAAAAGCGCTGTTGCAGTCCATTGGCACAGATTACCTGCAGGGCTTTCTGGTGGGGGCCCCCAGCAAACCCTAACTGACCTTTGCTCTGTTCATTTCCCCTTAAGGTTCACCGGACTAAAGTAACCGCGAATGTTTGGAGACCGGCCAATGAGACACTCTCTGCCTTTGACAGTTGGACTGTTGCTAGGAGGCATTTGCCATAGCAACGCAGCGGCACAAGCTCAGCCGTGGCGCTTTGGAATTGAGGATACCTGGGCCTTCTTCGGAGGCGTCCTCAACCCCACTAGGCAGCAGCAGCTGTTAACCAAGATGACGCCCCTAGTAACGGCCCAATCTCAGGGCGGCGACGTCAACATCAACGGATTCGCTGGAGGTTGGGGTTCAATGCAGCCCACTGCCACCAGTACTATTGATTTTAGAAACGCTGATGCCCCGATCCAAACTCTGCAGGCCGAAGGCTTTTCCGTGCTTTGGAATCTGCGCCTAAATTCCTTATGGGCCAGCGAGGGAAATTCCGGTTGTTACGTGCGCAGCACCAGTACAAATTGCGCCCCTAGCGTCGCCAATGAAGAACGCCTAAAGGAGTATATTCGGGCCATCGTTGAACGCTACGACGGTGATGGCAATGAGGATATGGGGTTTGAAACCCCACTGGATACCAGTGACGACTTAATCGTTCCTGTGCGATTTATTCTGATGGACCAAGAAGTTGAGTTTGCCGGGGCAACCCCGATGCCCAG
>CAZLJY010000205.1:0-7547 GCA_964559945.1 uncultured Gammaproteobacteria bacterium
AGATTCGCCACTACTATAGCCGTGGCGAGCATGCCTTGCGAATGACCCATGACCTGCGCCCGGCAAGCGGTAAACTGACCACGGATTAACCCAACAGATCGGCTGAGCGGCGCGAGCCAAGGTTATCGGATAGCCTCTTGAAAGGCATCCCTCGACGACATACCAAGCTGCTGCAATAGCGCCAAAAAGTCGATGTAGTGTCGACCTTCTACCAGCAATCCGTCACGCAACCGATACCAGCAGGCGAACTCAAGACCAACCCGATGGCCCGAAGCCGTGTGAGTCATGTTGAGATGGCAGCGGGCCATACCTTCATCACCCCATTCCATCGCTTCGTTGACCTCCACATCGAACTCGCCAAATATTGATGTTTTGGATTGATAAAAGGCACCTATCTCGTCATGCCCTCGGTACGGGCCGCCGGGAAGACCGCTGAAAACCCCATCTGCAGCGATCATTTCAGTGATGGTTGCCGCCTGACTTTCGTTCCAAAATCTCTGGCACCACTGCTCTATCCACTGGTTCGGAGTCATCAAACCTTGCATTCTCGGTTGCACTAGCGGCCGCCATATTATCAGGCCACTCAGCACGCCCACCAGCCCCCCCTAACCTGCTGCACTCGCAGGGTGTTGAGAAAGCCCCCCTTGGGTTATTCAACATCGACCACGAGAAATGTCGTTTTCCGTTCTCTCACATTTTCAATGACTTGCAATCCACGAAAATGTCGGAACATCCATATGCCGAGCGCTGAGACGATGAATTCCGATTTTTTCAACAGGCCGCTAGTGCTAATGTACGGTCCTTTCATCATCGAAGTTGTAGCGACGTGACCACTTTTGTTGATTCTCTTGAGCACCACTACCCGACGCTAGTCATGCAACGTCAGCATGAATCCGTTGAGTCATTGAACCAGGCATTGTTCGAATTGATCTGCGACCTTGCTCAGCAATTCCGTGAAACCCCTGACAATGCGTCCCTGGGAGGCCAGGTCTCAACCCAAGGCGGCTATCAGACGTCAACTCGGATGAATCTTTTCACTGTCGACCATCCGGCGGTGGCCACGTTTTCTTCAGAAATATTGACCCCTGCGATTGATCAATACCTGGCAGAGGTTTTTGCCGATGACAGCCAACAACTTTCCCCTTGGCCTGTGGGCTGGGCTAATTTACTGGAACAAGGGGATTGGCAAGGACCCCACTGGCATCCCACCGACAAGAACATTGCCAGTGGTGTTTACTATGTGCACTTACCCAAAGAAATGCCCTCCCCTGAGGGCCACATTGAATTTATCAATCCCGTGCCGCAATCAGTGAACCATGGATTTCCCGCGACTCGCCGCCTGGCCCCGAAGCCTGGCAAGCTGCTGCTATTTCCCCCTTGGTACACCCATTACGTGCATCCGTTTCGCGGCGAGGGTCAGCGGGCCATCATTGCGTTTGATGTACTGGCCCAAAAGCCTGGTCTGGATTTAGTGTTTTAGCACGCGCCACTTAGCGTGTTACGACCCACTCGGCGAGCGGACCAGTGGAGACAATTAGCGCTATCGGTATTGCTTCTGCAGTTTCGTCAAGCCCTCTGCCCCGGGGTGCAGGGACTCAAATGCCAAGCTATGCAAAGGCCCACTGGTGGTTTGGTTCACCTCATGTAAATCAGGCGCCCCAGGCTGGATGAACATCAGTCCCGTCACGACCTCTCCCCGAGCCGATGCATCTTGCAAATAGCCAATAGTTCGCGCCCGATTTGTCGGATCGAAATCATCATCCACTTTTCGCAGCACAATAGTGCTGCCATCGTGAAGTTCCACCGGCATCGCCTCGCCCTGATCGTAGGCGGTTTTTATTTCCTGGGCCGGCGGAATGAAATCGGTGTGGATAGCGGGATGGTAGTACCGCCGGGTGTAGGCATAACTTTTGGTGGAATCTTCGTGATCGTTAAAGGTGACACAGGGCGACAATACATCGACCAACGCAAAACCTTTATGGCGGATGGCCGCTTTTAATAGCGGCACAAGCTGTTCCTTGTCGCCGGAAAAACTTCGCGCAGCAAAGGTGCAACCCAGCGCAATGGCAGTCACTACAGGATCAATGGGCGGCTGAACGTTGGTTTCGCCACGTTTTGCCTTACTGCCAACGTCTGCCGAGGCAGAGAATTGACCTTTCGTCAGACCGTACACCCCATTGTTTTCCAAAATGTACGCCATATTGAGATTCCGCCGCATGGCATGAGCCAGCTGGCCAAACCCAATTGACAGAGAGTCGCCGTCTCCAGAGACGCCAATACACACCAAGTCTCTATTGGCAGCCCCGGCGCCGGTGGCCACCGATGGCATACGGCCATGGACAGAGTTCACTCCGTGGGCCTGACTCATGAAGTAAGCCGGCGTTTTGGAGGAACACCCAATACCACTAAATTTCCCCACCTGGTGGGGGTTGAGCTCAAGCTCCCAGGCGGTCTGGACTAGGGCTGCGGTGATGGAGTCATGGCCACAGCCTGCGCATAAGGTCGACATTCCCCCTTCGTAATCGCGCTGAGTCAGGCCCAGAGCATTTTTGGGCAATTTGGAATGGCTAACCGTTGGCTTGCGTATAAAGCTCATGCGGCGACCTCCTGGCTCAGCACAGATAAAATGTCCTTAACGATGCTGCGCGCACTAATCGGCATACCGTTGTAGTGTCTGACCGAAGAAAGTTGTTTGGCCGAGGCGCTGGTCTCCATCAGCAACAGGCGCCTGAGTTGGCCATCGCGATTTTGCTCCACCACAAAAATCCGGGAGTGGGCGTCGATAAACCGGTCAACCGCATCACTGAAGGGAAACGCTTTGACCCGCAGATAATTCAGTTTCAATCCTTGATCCGAGAGTAAATCACGGGCTTCACGAACCGCGCCGTCACAACTACCCACCGAAATAATTCCAAAGCCTGATTCGTACTCCTGTTCGATGACCGGTGCTGGCAGGACCGCCCTCGCCGTCTCAAACTTTTTATCTAAACGGTCCAGAACCTTTTGATATTCTTCCGAATCTTCGGTGTAAGTGCCTTTGTCGGTATGCCCTGACCCGCGCAGAAAATAGGCTCCTTTGGGGTGAATGCCTGGCAGGCTGCGCCAAGCAACACCGTCTCCATCAACGTCTGCGTAGCGATGAAACTCCTTCATGGTTTCCAGTTGCTTGGCGCTGAGCACCTTGCCGCGGTTGGGTTGGTAGGATTCATCGAAGGTCAACTCGGGAACCATCCAGTCATTCATGCCAATGTCCAGGTCCGTCAAAAACATCACTGGCGTTTGGAACTGTTCAGCCAAATCAAAGGCTTCAATAGCCAGCTCAAAGCACTCGTGAGGATCTGCGGGAAAAAGCAAAATGTGCCGAGTATCACCATGGGAGGCATAGGCGCAGGTGAGAATGTCGCACTGCTGGGTGCGGGTCGGCATGCCAGTGGATGGCCCAACGCGCTGGACATCAAACAAAACAATGGGCACTTCTGTGTAGTAGGCAAAACCAATGAATTCGCTCATGAGTGAGATACCTGGACCACTGGTTGGGGTAAATGAGCGGGCCCCGGCCCAGGCGGCACCCACCACCATGCCTACCGCTGACAGTTCATCTTCAGCCTGCACGATGCAAAAGCGTCGCTCGCCGGTTTCCGGGTCCACTCGGTAACGCTCACAAAACCCCTTAAACGCGTCCATCAAAGAGGTAGACGGGGTTATCGGGTACCAGGCCCCCACCGTAGCGCCGGCATAAAGACAGCCCAAAGCCGCTGCCGTATTGCCATCTATCATGATGTGCTTGGCGGTCTGATCCATGGGTTCCAGGCGCAGCGGCAGCGGGCATTGGAAGTTCTCACTGGCAAAGCCAAAACCCAAATCGATGGCCGACTGGTTGGCTTCTACCAAGTGGGTCTTGCTGGCAAAGGTCTCGTTTAGCAGCTCTCGGATGATTGCCATATCGATGTTCAGCAATGCCGCCAGCGCACCCACATAAGCGACGTTTTTCATCAAAATTCGAGAACGCGCTTGATCAAATTGCTCGTTGCACATACCGGCCAATGGGATCCCCAGCACGGTAACGTCATCGCGTACCAACCGATTGGCCCTAGGCCAGGTGGCGTCGTAGATAAAAAAGCCGCCAGGCGCTACTTCGGCCAAATCCTGATCATAGGTTTCAGCGTTCATTGCAACCATCAAGTCAACTTGACCTGAACGACAGCGATATCCGTCTCGACTTACCCGAATCTCATACCAGGTTGGTAGGCCTTGAATATTGGAGGGGAAAAAGTTTTTGCCGGTCACCGGAATACCCATGCGGAATAGTGCTTTCATCAGCAGGCCATTGGCCGACGCGGACCCAGTGCCGTTGACGTTAGCAATCTTGATCACAAAGTCATTCACTCGTGAACCGTCAACACCGGTGTGGGTTTGGGTCATGTCACGCTCCAGCTTGCGTCTGTCCGATGGGGTTTCTTACTCAGGAAACGGTGCCATTGTCCCCACGGTCGCCACCGTCGTTTAACAACGACCCCACATGAGGTATTTGCACAAGGGATTTCTGCATATCCCAGGCAGCCGTGGGACATCGCTCGGCGCAAAGCCCGCAATGCACGCATTGGTCTTCATCTTTCACCATGACCCGGCCCGTCTGAGGAAGATCGGCAGATACATATAGTGGTTGATCCGGGTTGTCAGCAGGCACCGTAAGCTTCTGGCGAAGTTCGGCCTCTTCCGCGTTTTTGGTGATGGTTAAACAACTGGTTGGGCAGACGTCGATACATGCATCGCACTCAATGCATTTTGGGGCATCAAAAACGGTTTGAATATCGCAGTTTAGACAGCGCTCAACTTCCACCTGAAACTCATCTAGGGAAAAGCCTAATTCCACCTCAATATTGAGTTTCTTGAAGCGCTTTTTGAGATCCACATGGGGCACAAGCTGACGCTCAGACCCGTCAAAATCGTTGGAAAAGCTCCATTCATGCAAACCCATTTTGGCGCTTTGCAGATTTACCCCTCGGGCCGGTCGGTCAGCAACATCTTCGCCCTGGCAGTATTTGTGGATTGAGATAGCGGCTTCATGACCATGGGCCACTGCCCAGATAATATTCTCCGGCCCCCACGCTGCGTCGCCGCCAAAAAACACCCCGGGTCGGCTGCACATGAAGGTCTCACGGTCGACCACCGGCATATCCCATTCACCAAACTCAATACCGATATCCCGTTCTATCCATGGAAAAGAATTTTCCTGCCCAATGGCCAGCACCACATCGTCGCAAGGGATGGTGATCTGACCCACCACTTCGCTGTGGGTGATTCGACCGTTTTCTACGGTGTACTGCATTTGGTCAAACTGCATACCCACCAGCACGCCGGCTTCAACAACGAAGGCCACAGGCGAGTGGTTGACGACAATCTCTACGTTTTCTTCTTCGGCATCGTCCAGCTCCCAGGCCGACGCCTTGAAAAACTCCCTGGGTTTGCGGGCCATCACTTTGACATCCGTTGCACCCAGCCGCAGAGATGTGCGGCAGCAATCCATGGCGGTGTTACCCACGCCAATGATGAGCACTTTGGCGCCAATTTTTTCGATATGCCCGAAGGCGACAGATTCCAGCCAATCGATACCGATGTGGATGTGCTCAGAGTCAAACCGACCCGGCAACTCGAGCTCTTTGCCGCGCGGCGCTCCAGTACCCACAAAGACCGAATCAAAGCCCTGCTCTAGTAGCTCTGCCATGGAGGTGATTTCATGGCCCAATTCCAACCTCGCCCCCATATCAACGATGGCGTTGATCTCTTCGTTTAAGACGTTTTCTGGCAAGCGGAAGGAGGGAATATTGGTTCGCATCAGACCGCCTGGGCAATCGAAGCGCTCAAATATTGTCACCTCGTAACCCAGAGGCAACAGGTCGTTGGCCACCGTAAGGGAAGCACAGCCGGCACCGATACAGGCGATTTTCTTGCCGTTGGTCTGAGGCGGTGCTTTTGGCAGACGTTCGCTAATGTCTTCCCGAAAATCTGAGGCAACCCGTTTTAGTCGGCAAATAGCGACAGGTTTGTCATCCACCCGTCCCCGCCTGCAAGCGGGTTCACAGGGCCGGTCACACACGCGGCCCAAGATACCGGGGAACACATTGGAGGCGCGATTGACCATATAGGCATCGCCAAAGCGACCCTGAGCAATCATGCGAATGTACAGCGGAACGTCAGTATGGGCAGGACATGCCCACTGGCAGTCAACAACGCGGTGGAAGTAATCCGGGTGTTGAGTGTCGGTTGGTTTCAAGATGACCCTCGTGCGTTAGACCTAGATCCTCGCCATATTCGCCGCTCAAGTCAATGGCCAGGGCAACAAGCCGTTTTTCTGCCCCTAGGCGAGCAGCATTGCCTCAGTCCTGCGCTGATCGCTCCAGGACAGACAGATCTCCGGCAAGCAACGCCGCCAGCCCGCCGTCATCCAGCACAGGCACGCCTAGCTGTTGCGCTTTGGTCAACTTGGAGCCGGCCTTCTCACCGGCGATCACGCCGTGGGTTTTTTTCGATACGCTTCCAGTCACCTTAGCGCCGAGGGCCACCAGCTGCGTTTTGGCTTCGCTGCGTGGCATTTGAGCCAAGGTACCGGTGAGCACAAAGGTCATGCCAGTCAAAGGCCCATCAGCCACTGAGCGCTGGGGCTCTTGTTCTGGCCAGCTAACCCCCGCATCCATCAGCGATTGAATTTCCTGTCGGTTTTTCTCGTCCGCAAAAAACTTCTGCAAATGACCGGCCACGATTGGGCCTACGTCGGGCACCGCCTCAAACTCTTCCTCGGTAGCGCTGAGCAAGGACTCAAGCTTGCCAAAAAATTGGCTCAGTGCTGCCGCCGTAGAATGGCCAACGTCGCGGATGCCCAAACCAAAAAGCAGCCGAGTCATGCTGGTCTTTCGACTGGCATCAATGGCAGCGACCAAATTGGCGGCAGATTTCTCAGCCAGACGATCAAGCGCGGCTAACTGCTGTTGGGTCAGGTGATAAAGGTCTGACGGATTGACCACAAGTTTTTCGTTGACCAGTTGATCAATGACCTGGCTGCCCAATCCTTCGATATCCATGGCCTGGCGAGAAACAAAATGGATAAGGGCACCCTTAACCTGGGCAGGACACGTTAAACCGGAGCACCGACTCGCCGCCTCACCGTCCAAACGGATAACCGGAGAATGACACTCCGGACATTGTTTTGGCATGGTGAAGGGTTGGGTCTTGTCTGGGCGGCGATCCAATACAACCGATACAACCTGAGGAATAACATCTCCCGCTCGCCTAACTACCACCGTGTCGCCGGCTCGAACGTCTTTGCGTTGCACCTCATCTTCGTTATGCAGTGTCACATTAGTGACGGTCACGCCACCGACAAACACCGGCTCAAGCCTGGCAACCGGCGTGATCGCGCCCGTACGACCGACTTGAACCTCAATGGCTTCCACCCGGGTCAACTCTTCTTGGGCCGGAAACTTATGGGCTAAAGCCCAGCGCGGCGCTTTGGACACAAACCCAAGGTCGCGCTGCAAGCGGTATTCGTT
>CAZLJY010000206.1:0-7515 GCA_964559945.1 uncultured Gammaproteobacteria bacterium
AATTTGGGGCATGCCGCGGGAAGCCGGCGGAATCCCTGCCAAGTCAAATCGGGCCAAAGATTTATTCGCTTGAGCCATCTCCCGCTCACCCTGCAGCACATGCACGGTTACTGCGGTCTGGTTATCGTCCGCGGTAGAAAATATCTGGGAGGCTTTGGTTGGGATGGTGGTGTTCTTCTCAATGAGTTTGGTCATAACACCGCCCAGGGTTTCGATACCCAGAGACAGTGGTGTGACATCCAGCAACAGCACATCGGTGACATCACCAGCCAATACACCGCCCTGCACTGCCGCCCCAATGGCCACAGCTTCGTCGGGGTTGACGTCTTTACGTGGCTCGCGGCCGAAGAACTCCTGCACCACCTCTTGCACTTTCGGCATGCGGGTCTGACCACCAACCAAAATCACTTCGTTAACGTCGCCCACTTTCAGGCCTGCATCATTTAGGGCAGTACGGCAGGGTCCAATGGTGGATTTAACTAACTCGTCCACCAGAGATTCCAGCTTGGCTCGGGTGAGCTTGATGTTCAGGTGCTTAGGACCGGTTTGATCTGCGGTGATGTAAGGCAGATTCACTTCCGTTTGCTGGCTGGATGACAGCTCAATTTTGGCCCGCTCGGCAGACTCTTTCAGACGCTGCAATGCCAGTGGATCGTTGCGCAGATCGATGCCTTGATCCTTGTTAAATTCATCCACCAAGTAGTCGATGAGGCGCATATCAAAATCTTCACCACCTAAGAAGGTGTCGCCGTTGGTAGCCAGCACTTCAAACTGCTTTTCGCCGTCAACGTCAGCGATTTCGATAATGGATACGTCGAAGGTTCCACCGCCCAGGTCATAAACGGCGATTTTGCGGTCGCCGCCTTTTTTATCCATGCCATAAGCCAGCGCTGCTGCGGTAGGTTCGTTAATGATCCGGCGAACCTTAAGACCGGCAATTTTGCCCGCATCTTTAGTTGCCTGACGCTGAGAGTCGTTGAAATAGGCAGGAACGGTAATTACTGCCTCATCCACGGACTCGCCCAGGTAATCCTCAGCGGTCTTTTTCATTTTCATCAGAACACGGGCCGATACTTCTGGCGGAGCCATTTTCTTGCCGTTGGCCTCAACCCAGGCATCACCGTTGTCTGCCGCAACGATCGGGAAAGGCACCATGTCCTTGTCTTTTTGCACCACCTTCTCGTCGAACTTACGTCCGATAAGGCGTTTTACCGCATACAAGGTGTTAGCCGGGTTAGTGACCGCTTGACGTTTCGCTGGCTGGCCCACCAACACTTCATCGTCTTTGGTAAACGCAACAATAGACGGCGTGGTTCGATCACCTTCCGCATTTTCAATGACTCGGGCCTGATCGCCTTCCATGACGGCAACACAGGAGTTTGTAGTACCCAGGTCGATTCCGATAATTTTGCCCATCAGATCGCTCCATTCCTTTCTAAGTTAAGCTTGTTGGTTAGCCGAATGCTCAAATAGCCTCGGCCACTCAATGATTAAGATGATTAATATGTGGGGTTGATTTGGCCCAATTCCAATTGCCAGCCTTAAGCGACATCCAAGGGCGCCAATTAGGCATCAAGGGCCTTGGCAACCAGCACCCTAGCGGGCCTTAATAAACGTCCGTTCAGCATGTAGCCCTTTTGCACCACCTGAACCACGGTGTCAGGTTCGCAATCGGCGGTGGGGATCATACTTAAGGCCTCATGACGTTCGGGGTCAAAAGGCTCGTTTTCCGGCGCAACGGATTCAAGACCGTGCTTGGCCAGTACTTTTTCCAACATTTTGAATGTCAGATCCGTGCCTTCAACCATTTGCTCAACGGTCACCTGCTCGCCTTGGGCTGCTAATAATCCGCGCTCTAGACTCTCGGTCACGTCCAGCATGTCGGTCATTAATTTTTCCAGCGCAAACTTGCGCGCGTTATCGGTATCTCGCGCTGCGCGCTTGCGCACATTGTCCATTTCCGCCCGGGCTCGCAGTGCATCGTCCGCAGCTTTCTTCAGCTCAGCCTGAGCTAATACCAGCAGTGCGGCGGGATCTTCTGCGGCGACCTCAGATTCACCTGAGTCTTCCGAGTCTTGCTCAACGGGCGACGCTTGTGCCTCTGAAACGCCACCTTCGATGCCTTCCACAACATTATCTGATGGCCCGTTAGGCGCGGCAGCACCATCGTCAGCCTGAAAAGGGGTTTCTGACGGATTTTCCGACGGGTTTTCTTGACCGCTGTCTTGCGGATCACTCATTCAATCTCTCCGTTGATCACAACCACCGACGATGAGATGTGGCCTAGGTGGCCTGATTCAAGACTGATCCGAGAATTTTTGCAGTGCTGTCCACAACGGAGATCACTCGCTGATAGGCCATTCGAGTGGGGCCAATGACGCCGAGTACACCCACCACTTGGCCATCAACCCTGTATGGCGCACCAACCAGGGAACAGGACTCAAAGGCATCAGATTCAGACTCATTGCCAATAAACAGCTGAACCCCGTCGGCCTCAGCACAACGATCCAGCAGGTCTAACATCTCGCGTTTTTCCTGAAATGCTTCAAACAAGGATTTCAGTTTTTCAAGATCCGACAAGTCGTCATAACCAATCAGGTTGTTCTGGCCAGAAAGCACCACCTCTTTAGTGTTGCGGGCCCCGAGAGCGCTGCCAGCAAGCTCAATGGCCTGCTCCATGACTTTATCCATTTCCCGCCGAGCCAATACCAAATCGTCCATCAAACGGCGTTTTATCTCGGTAAATGACAGGCCTGCATACTCATGATTAAGGGCGTTAGCAGCCCGCTCAAGGTCTCGACTGTTGTAACCCCGGTCCAACGTCACCACCCGATTCTGCACCTCGCCGCCGGTAAGAACGAGGACCGCCAGTACCTGCCGCTCATCAATGGGCACAAATTCGATTTTTTGAAAACAGAACAAATCTCGCCGGGGCACCGTGACCACGCCAACAAAATTGGTCAAGCTGGACAGCATGGTGGATACCTCGCCAATCACCTCATCCACTGAGGATTGTTCGTCCAACCTTGACTGGATGTGGTCCGCCAGATGGGTTTCAGCAGCCTCCGCGGTCAGCATGGTTTCGACGAAAAAGCGATAGCCTCGAGGCGTCGGAATCCGACCTGCCGATGTGTGGGGGGAATGAATGAACCCTCGCCGCTCCAGTTCGGCCATCACATTACGCACCGTGGCCGCGCTGAGCTCCAGCCCCGCATGCCCCGCTAGCAGTTTAGAGCCTACCGGCCTGCCAGCATCGATGTATTGATTGACCAACACGCCCAGTAAATGGCGGGCCCGCTCGTCCAGTGAAGATCCAGTCATAATCTCTATGTTGCGCCATCCTCAGTGGATGGCAAGGTCCGTTGCGCAATTGCTCGGGGCCAAATAGCGGCTTTTTCCCCCAATTGAGGCGCAATTTACGCGTTATTCAGGCAAACACAGGGTAAAATCGCGCCATGCTGACCCAGTTGTCCATCACCAATTACGCCCTGATCGATACATTAGAACTGGAATTCACCACCGGTTTCAGTGTGTTAACCGGTGAAACCGGGGCCGGCAAATCCATTTTGCTGGGTGCATTGCAGTTAGTTCTGGGTGGCCGGTCCAGCGCCAGCACCTTGCGCAGCGCGGATAAAAAGGTCGATCTGTGCGCCGTCTTTGATCTGCAACAACGACCGTCCATCAACCAGTGGCTGGCCGATCATGACCTTGAATCGGAAGAAGCCGAATTGCTACTGCGTCGGGTTATCGGCAGCGATGGTCGGTCTCGGGCCTACATTAACGGCGTCCAGACACCGATTCAGAAAATGCGCGAGTTGGGTCAACAATTGGTGGAAATTCATGGCCAGCACGAGTTTCAAACCTTAGTAAAACCCCTGGAACAACAGCGCCTACTGGACCTATATGCGAACAATGACAAAGCTTTAGCCCAGGTCCGTCGGCATTTCACCCAATGGCGGGATTTACACGGCGAACTTGAACACCTGCGCTCCCACGGCGCCATGTCACCGGCGGAAAGAGAATTGTTGCGCCACCAAGTGGATGAGCTGGAGAGCACTGCAGTCAGCGCTGAGGCCCTAGACGCGCTGCACGCGCGCCACAAACAACTGGCCAACGCCGAAACCTTGATTGCCGTCACCGATCGCGCCAATCAAACCCTGGCAGACCAAATCACCGGCCCCCTATCGGGTGTGCTCCAAGACCTAGCTCGACAACGAGATGCCCTGCCCGCCCTGGATGAACCCATCGATTTGCTGCAAAGCGCCTTGCTCCAGGCCCAGGAGGCCGAGTCCGTGCTGGCCAGACATCTACGAGATCTAGACGCAGACCCAGCCCAGGTGGCGGCGCTAGATCAACAACTGGATACCATTCACACCCTGGCTAGAAAGCACCGCATTGCCCCTGAGGACTTGGCAGGCCATCTACAGGTACTCAAAGACCGCTTTGAAAAGGCGGAAAACGCGGAGGAGCAAGAACAGCAGTTAATCGAGAAACTGGCTGAGGCCGAAAAGACCTACAGAGCGTCGGCGAAAAAGCTCTCCCAGCGCCGGCTGAAAGCCGCTAGCGGCTTTTCCAAGTCCATCACCGATACCCTGCACGAGGTGGGAATGGACCAGGCAAGCTTTACGGTGGAGGTGTCCTTCGATGCCAAAAAGCCCCCATCACAACGGGGCCTGGACAGGGTGACGTTTACGATTCAGACCAACCCGGGCAGCCCGGCGGGGACCCTGGATAACGTGGCATCTGGCGGTGAGCTGTCCCGAGTCGCATTAGCAGTAAAAGTCGCCCTAACCGCCCAGGAACGGGGCCGGACAATGATCTTTGATGAAGTGGACGCCGGCGTCGGCGGCGCGACCGCTCAAATGGTGGGGCAAAAACTGCGCCAACTGGCCCAACAGTCCCAGGTACTCAGCGTCACCCACCTACCCCAGGTCGCCGCCTGCGGCCACCAACATTATCGGGTTGAGAAACAGCAAGACAAAGACCAGACCACCACCCATGTCACTGAGCTCAACAAAGAACAACGCCTACAGGAACTGGCCCGCATGCTAGGCGGAATAAAAATCACCAACCAAACCAAAGCCCACGCCGCCGAAATGCTAACCCAGGCCCATAGCGACACCTAACGCAGCCGAATCAAACAGGAACCAAACAGGGTTCGTTCCAACCAAAGGCATTGTCCATTAACCCCGAACCGACAAGGCTCAACAGATCTAGGCAGCGGTTCGCCATAGGCCTTTGAAGGAAATAAAGCGGACCGAAGGGAGCCAGTTTTTCCAAATCAAAAAGGACAAAACAGGGTTCGTTCCAACCAAAGGCATTGTTCATCAACCCCGAACCGGCAAGGCTCAACAGATCTAGGCAGCGGTGCGCCATAGGCCTTTGAAGGAAATAAAGCGGACCGCAGGGAGCCATTCCTTCAAAGGCCTATGGCGCACCGCTGCCGAGCAGCCTCCCAAGCCCCCCCGGAGAAAACTGAAAGCTATTTTTTCTTTCGAACGTAGAGAACCATGGTGTGGTCCTCCAAAACGTACCCCATTTTTTCGCAGAGTTCGTGTTGTAACTGCTCGATTTCGTCTGAGACAAATTCCACAACCTCACCGGAGTTAATGTCCACCATATGGTCGTGATGTTCCCCTGAGTCCAACTCGAAGACCGATTTGTCACCCTCAAAATCGTGTTTCGCCACCAGGCCTGCAGCCTCAAACTGATTGAGCACCCGATACACCGTAGCCAGGCCAATGTCTTCACCCTCGTCTAGCAGTCGGCGGTAAATATCTTCTGCACTTAGGTGACGGGTTTCGCTGGATTCCAAGATTTCTAGAATTTTCACCCGTGGCAGAGTGATTTTGAGTCCGGCCTTACGCAGTTCGTTTCTATCGGGCATTGAGCTTAAGCTCCTGACAAAAAAGGAATTTATTAACACCAAGCGGACGCACTGTTGCAACTAGCGTGGACTTCATTGGCGCTAATGGAAGGTTAACAGCCGGTATTGTATCATCGCGACCCACTAATACCTGACTTACCGGTGCTTTCCTTGCGACCAATACGCCTAATTGCTTTGCTGCTTTGCCTTACCTTAATGGGCGGCTGTAATCTCATCTACAAGATCGATATTCAGCAAGGCAGTGTTTTAGACCAAGACATGGTTAATGACCTGCGCCCAGGTATGACCAAACGCCAGGTCTCGCTGGTGATGGGTACGCCGGCGGTGGCCAGTCCGTTTCACCAAGATCGCTGGAATTACGTCAATACGATCTCCCGCCGCGGCGGACCCGAGGAGCTAAAAACCCTGTCATTGCTGTTTGAAGAAAATCGTTTGGTGAAAATCGAAGGCGATTATTTGCCCGAAGATTCGGACCTGAAATCCAAAGACTCAACATCGACGGAAGAGCCGGCCAGCTAAGCCCTGACTGATGAATTAGCCCTGGGGATTAGCCCTGGGACTGGGCCCTTAATCGGCGCGCCTGTTTCGGATCAATCAGCAGTGGCCGATAAACCTCTACCCGGTCCCCTGCCCTGACTTCCTCCTGCAATCGCCTGGGTTGCCCAAAAACCCCCACGTTTTCATCGCTCACTGTAATCCCAGCACCGTTGAAATCCAGACCGGATTGTTCGATGGCGGCCTCAATTGTGCTGCCAGGGGGAAGGGTTAAGGACACCACCTGCTGGCGCTGAGGCAACGCCAATACAACCTCAACGGCGACGGCCTCAGGGTTGTCGTCTAGGACTTCAGGATCCAAATTGCTCATCCGCGCGAGTGACAAAATCGCCCACCAGGCGTTTAGCGACCCAGGAAAACCCGCTAGCAAAGGCTGATGCCAGCAAATCTGAGCCTAGCTCAAAATCCAGCTTCAACATCACCTTGGCGCCCTCATCGCCCAGGGCCTTAAACGTCCACTGGCCCACAAAGGAGCGAAAGGGTCCATCAATGGCCTGCATATGAATGGCTGTGGGTTCAGTCAGGGTGTTGCGGGTGGTGAATGCCTGGCGAATGCCAACGATATTCACGCTCACTCTGGCCACCATGGCTTCTGGTGAGGATTCTAAAATTTCCGTGCCGGTGCACCAGTTTAGGAACTGGGGGTAACTGTCGACCTGATTTACCAGGCCATACATCTGGTCAGCGCTGTGTTCTACCAGCGCAGAGCGTTCGATCAGGGGCATAGATACAGGATATCACGCAGGGCGGAATGTCAGTACAATGCCGCCCCCGCCTGCAAGGCATTTGGCGATGGCGGACGATAAATATCATGGCAAAGAAACCCAAAAAACCCGTCAACGACAATACCATTGCGCGGCATCCACGAGCGGCAACAGCCGTAGCACCCGAACAGCCACGCGCTGGCGGCGGCGCTCCGGCACCACACGCTCATAACAATAATCATCATCATCATCATAACGCCCAACCCGTCGTTGTGGCGGCGGCTCCTCTCAATAATCCGCACCACCCGCATTCCCGCTTTTCGGGCTACACGCCGCTGCACTATTGCGCCCACTACAATGCCCACCGGG
>CAZLJY010000207.1:0-7501 GCA_964559945.1 uncultured Gammaproteobacteria bacterium
GGAAATTGGGTCCGGCGAAGGGAACAATCAGTGATTGATAGCAAATTGCCAGACACAGGCACCACTATCTTCACCACCATGTCTCAGTTAGCCAACGAGTGCGGCGCCCTCAATTTGTCCCAAGGCGTGCCAGATTTTGATCCCCCTGAAGCCCTGATTGATTCGGTCCGCCGACATTTCTCCGGCCGCTCTAACCAATACGCACCGATGGCCGGGGCGCCACAATTGTTGGAGGCTATAGGACAAAACCTTCAACAACGCTTTAACGTTGAATTTGACCCGCAAAACCAGATCACGGTCACACCAGGGGCAACCGAGGCGCTTTTTTGCGCTATCCAGGCCTTGGTAGGTCCTGGCGATGAGGTCATCGTGTTTGACCCAGCCTACGACAGTTACCTCCCCGCCATCACCTTGGCCGGTGGTCGCGCTCGTCACATTGCGCTGCTGGCGCCAGATTTTTGCGTGGATTGGAAAAACGTTAAAGAAAAGGTGAACGAACGGACCCGCCTGATTATTGTGAATACGCCGCACAATCCAACGGGCACAACCTTAACCTTTGACGACCTGAACTCACTAGCGAGCATTGTTAGAGACAAGTCTATTTTTGTCCTTAGCGATGAGGTCTACGAACATATGGTGTTTGACCAAAAACCCGCGGTCAGCGTGCTCGCCCACGATGAATTGCGGGGAAAATCCTTGGCAGTTTCGTCCTTTGGTAAAACCTTTCACGCCACAGGTTGGAAGGTCGGCTACCTGGTAGCCAACGAGGAGCTGACCCGGGAATTTCGCAAAGTGCACCAATTTTGCCAGTTTAGTGTGGTCACCCCAGTGCAACTTGGATTGGCAGAATTTCTTCACTCCTGCCCGCAACACCTGACAGAGTTGCCTGCGTTTTATCAGCGCTTGCGCGATCGCCTGGCACACAATCTACGGGCCGGGCCGTTAAAGTTTTCCCCTAGCGCCGGAACCTACTTTCAAATGGTGGACTACGCTCACCTAAGCGACCTCCCCGATACACAGGTTGCCCATCACCTAACCCGTAGCCTCGGCGTCGCCACCATCCCGATCTCCGTGTTTTATCCGCCCGACAGTCGCCAAAACGGGCTCAGATTGTGTTTTGCCAAACATGACCAAACCCTGGACGAAGCGGCCCAACGCCTCAACAACATCGAAAGCTGTCTGCAAACCATTGCCTGATAGGCAGCCCTAGTTCAACGAGTAAGGGCGTTTGATCAAGGCTGTGTATTGACAGGAAATTACTTTAACACTAAAGTTTCTTCATGGAACAACGACACGCATTGGTCACCGGCGGTGGGACTGGTATTGGTCTGGCTGCTGCCCAGGCGCTGATCAACGCTGGGCATCGAGTCACCATCAGTGGGCGAAACGAAGACGCCCTTAAGCTCACTGGACTGCCTTATGTGTCAATGGATGTGACCTGTGAAACCTCTGTCGCCAGCGGGTTTGCGAGGATTGACGAGGTGGACATCTTGATCAGTAATGCTGGCGCAGCAACTACGGCGCCCTTGTTGAAGACTTCCCTTGACCAGTGGAACGACATGTTAAAGGTCAACCTCACTGGCGCGTTTCTGTGCGCCCGAGCGGGCTTGCCGGGCATGGTCAAAAAGGGCTGGGGACGATTTATCGTAGTTGCCTCCACATCGTCTTTGAAAGGTTACCCCTACACCGGCGCGTACACCGCGGCTAAACACGGCGCCTTAGGTCTGGTTCGCACCCTAGCTCTAGAACTGGCAAAAACCGGGGTGACCGCTAATGCCGTATGTCCGGGATTTACCAACACAGAACTTCTTACCCGCTCCGTCGCCACCATTGTAAAAACCACTGGCATGGACCAAGAACAAGCCATGAAAGCGTTACTAAAAGACAACCCAATGGCCCGAGCCATTGAGCCTGAGGAAGTGGCCCAGGCCATTGTTTGGCTTGCCAGTGAACACGCCGGCGCCACCAATGGACAACCGATCGTCCTGGACGGCGGGGAACTTGCCGGCGGATGAAAGGCCGAGGAAAACTGGCCTTGCTGGCGTGGCTGGACTTGCTGCGCGGCGCCAATCGAATTAAGAAAATCATCGATAGTCGGTTGAAGTCAGAATTCGGTCAGTCGATCTCCCGCTTTGATGCACTGTCAGCGCTACAACGATCCGATAGCAACGGCATTCGCGCTGGGGAACTGAGCCGTATGTTGGTCGTGAGCGAAGGCAACATCACTCAGCTCATGGGTAAATTGGTGCGTGATGGTTTAGTCCTAAGGCGCCCTCACGAACAGGATGCGAGAGTCGTCATCTATCAGCTGTCAGAGGCCGGGGCGGCGCTGTTCACCACCATGGCCAAACACCACCGACGCTGGATCACTGAGCTATTTTCCAGCCTCAATGACAATGAGGCTGCCGACTTACGTACATTGCTAGAGCAATTGTCTCAGTCGCCATCAAGCAAGGAACCTTCATGAATTTTTCCGCTGCAAATTACCAGGCCAATCACTTCCTCTGGTCGGTCGACAACGAGGTGGCAAGAGTCGCACTCAATGCGCCAGAGTTAAAAAACCCGCTGACTTTCGAGTCCTACGCGGAACTGCGGGACGTCTTTCGACAATTGGTTTATTGCCCAGAGGTGAAAGCAGTGGTGTTTACCAGTAATCAGGGTAATTTCAGTTCAGGCGGCAACGTCAATGACATCATCGGTCCGCTAACCCAAATGGACATGCCCCAGTTACTGAACTTTACCCGCATGACTGGCGACCTAGTGAAAGCCATGCGCGGATGCCCGCAGCCCATTATTGCCGCAGTGGCCGGCATCAGTGCCGGTGCCGGCGCCATTATCCCAATGGCCTCGGATTTTCGCCTCACTGAACCGGAATCGAAAACTGCGTTTTTATTTAACAGGGTCGGGTTGGCGGGCTGCGACATGGGCGCCTGCGCCATCCTCCCTCGCATCATTGGCCAGGGGCGCGCTAGCGAACTGCTTTTCACCGGCCGCTCTTTGAGCGCTGAAGAAGGCGAACGCTGGGGTTATTTTAATCGTGTGGTACCTGCCGCTTCGTTGGATGAGGAAGCCATGACGTTGGCAAAACGCATCGCCAGTGGCCCAGCTTTTGCCAACGGAATCACTAAAAACCAATTGAATATGGAATGGGACATGAGCTTGGATACCGCCATCGAAGCCGAAGCTCAGGCCCAGGCGATCTGTATGCAAACCAAAGATTTTGAGCGCGCATACAACGCCTTTATCAACAAACAACGACCCGAATTCAAAGGCAACTGATGAGCGACAAAAGCTACCGCCAATGGCCTTTTTTGGAAGACCACCATCGCCAACTTGCAGCAAGCCTGGATGAATGGGCGCTCGCCGAACTCCCGCCCATTACCGAGCATCCCCACGCCCACAGTGATGTGGATGAGACCTGTCGAAAGTTGGTCAAGGCGCTGGGTGACGGCGGTTGGTTAAAATACGCCGTGCCATCAGCCTACGGCGGAGTTCATGCCACGCTGGATGTGCGCTCTTTATGTTTGATTCGAGAAATCCTCGCACAACACAGCGGCCTGGCCGACTTTGCCTTTGCGATGCAGGGACTGGGCTCAGGTGCCATCAGCACCTACGGCAGCGATGAACTGAAGGCACGCTATTTGCCGGACGTGGCAAGCGGTCGAAAAATTGCCGCCTTTGCGTTGTCAGAAAAAGACGCAGGGTCGGACGTGGCAGCAATGCAAACCCGTTTTGAGACGGGTCAAACCTCAACCACCTTAAGCGGAGAAAAGACCTGGATTTCCAATGGCGGTATCGCGGATTTCTACACGGTTTTTGGTCGCAACGGCGCCAATGGCTGTGGCATTACCGCGGCGGTTGTTGATGCCAATACCCAAGGTTTTACCATTGCCGAAAGGATCAACGTTATCGCCCCTCATCCACTGGCGACCATCACCTTTGAACGCTGCGACATCCAGGATCAAGACCTCATTGGTGAGCCTGGGAAAGGCATGAGGATTGCGCTGGGAACCCTGGACATTTTCCGCACTACGGTGGGCGCTGCTGCATTGGGATTTTCCCGCCGAGCATTGCAGGAGGCCAGCCAGCATGCTGTCAACCGGAACATGTTTGGCGCCACGCTGGCTGACCAGCCCATCGCCCAGCAGCAATTGGCGGAAATGGCGCTGGACGTGGATGCGTCAGCATTGCTGGTTTACCGCTCAGCGTGGAGTAAAGATCATATCGGCGGGCGAGTGACCAAAGAGGCGGCGATGGCAAAATTATTCGCCACCGATCAGGCCCAGCAAGTGATCGACAAAGCGGTGCAGCTTTTTGGCGGCTTGGGCGTCACCGTCGGCAGCAAGGTGGAGGAACTGTACCGAGAGATTCGGGCACTGCGTATTTACGAAGGCGCATCTGAGGTGCAGAAAATCGTTATTGCCCGCCAACACCTTGGCCAATTCACTGGAGACCGGCACTAATGCATAAGAACCTGCAACCGCCAGGTTGGCCCCGCCCCAAAGGCTACGCCAACGGTATCCAAGCCACAGGCTCGATGGTGTTTACCGCCGGCATTGTGGGTTGGGATGAAAACGAACAGTTTATCGCCACAGACCTGGTTGGACAGCTTGAACAAGCCCTGCGCAACACCGTCGCAATCTTAGAGCAAGCCGACGCCAGACCTGAACATATCGTCCGTATGACTTGGTACATCACCGACAAACAAGACTACGTCGACCACCTGGTTGAAGTAGGACAGGTGTGGCGTCGGATCCTCGGCAAGGTTTTTCCCTGCATGGCCTGCGTGCAAGTGGTTGCATTGGTCGAAGATGCGGCAAAAATTGAAATTGAGGTCACCGCCATGGTGCCACCCAATAACCCATCTGCTGGAGTGCACCCATGAAAATTTCTGTAGTCGGCGGCGGGCCCGGCGGCCTTTATTTTGCGCTTCTGACAAAGAAACGCTGTCCAGATTTTGACATCCAAGTGATTGAACAAAATCGCCATGACGACACCTTTGGCTTTGGGGTCGTGTTTTCTGATGAAACCCTGGATGAGTTTCTCAGCGCTGACCCACCCTCCTATGACCTCATCCGCGATAGCTTTGCTTACTGGACGGACATGGTGGTGCAACGCAATGGAAAGCGCCACGTGATTGGCGGTAATGGATTTGCCGGATGCAGCCGCATGACTCTGCTATTGGTATTACAGCAGCGCTGCCGGGAAGTGGGTGTCACGCTGCAGTTCGACACCCGCTTGGAAGCTGAAGACCTGGATCAACGGTTGTCAGACAGCGACATCGTGGTTGATGCCGGTGGTATCAACAGCCCAATCCGTCAACGTTTTAGCAAGGAGTTCGGCGCAACCATCACTGAGACTCGTAACAAATTCACTTGGTTGGGCGCCGAGACGCCGTTGGACGCCTTTACCTTCTTTTTCAAGCAAACCCCGGCAGGCCTGATCTGCGCTCACACCTACCAGTACGAGAAAGGACGTTCAACCTGGGTGATTGAAACCACACCCGAATGCTGGAAGGCCAGCGGTTTTGACCAGCTGGACGAAGAGGCCAATGCGGCAGCTCTTAGTGAGATTTTTCGTGACGAGCTCAAAGGCCATTCATTTATCACCAACCGCTCCCTATGGCGAAACTTCCCGACCATTCGTTGCGAAAACTGGTCCCACAAAAATCTCGTCCTATTGGGCGACAGCAAAGCGACAGCTCATTGGTCTATTGGGTCCGGCACCAAACTGGCGATGGAGTGTGCCATTGCCCTGTCCGACAGCATCGTGGAAAGCGGCAATAACATCACAAAAGCGTTTGAAAATTACGACAAGGTCCGCCGCACACCGGTGGAAATTACCCAACACAATGCTCAGGTGTCTTTGCGCTGGTTCGAAAATATGCCACTGCATTGGGAAAAATCCGACACTGCCTTTGCCTTTTCTTGTATGTCCCGCTCCAAATCAGTGGACTGGGATAATCTGAAGCTCAGAGATCCGGCGTTTCTCGAGCAAGCGGAAACTGATTTTTATCAGCGCTACGAAACGCAATCCGGCCGCTCCCTAGACGGCCAACGCCCAACACCAATGTTCACGGCCTTTTCGTTGCGGAAAATGACGGTGAGCAATCGAGTGGTTGTCTCGCCTATGGCCCAATACATGGCCAAAGACGGCATCCCCCAGAGCTGGCATTTCGGCCACTACACTCATCGAGCATTGGGCGGCGCAGGGCTGGTATTCACTGAGATGACCTGCCCATCCCCTGATGGTCGAATTACCGACGCATGTACCGGCCTGTGGAACGACGATCAACAGCGGCAATGGGCTCATATTGTCGATTTCATCCATCAACAGTCCGATGCCAAAATCTGTCTGCAAATCGGCCACGCCGGACGCAAAGGCTCTACCCAGCCCCCCGACCAGAAAATGGATCACCCCAAAACGGAGGGCAATTGGCCGTTGGTGTCTGCATCGGCTATTCCTTACATAGACGGTGTTTCCCAGACGCCATCTGAACTTGATCGTGCCGGCATGGACAAGATTTGTAGCGATTTTGTTGCCAGCGCGAAACGCGCTGAAGCCGCCGGTTTCGACATGCTGGAACTGCATTGCGCCCACGGCTATTTGCTCGCCAGCTTCCTGTCACCGCTGACCAACCAACGCACTGATGAATACGGCGGCACAACACAAAACGCGGTGCGTTTCCCGTTGGAAGTTTTTAGCGCAGTCCGTGCGGTATGGCCAGAACATAAACCGATGTCAGTCCGCCTGTCGTCCAGCGATTGGGCACCGGGCGGCATTACGTTGGAAGATCTTGTTTATTTTGGCCGCGCTTTCAAAACTGCCGGAGTGGATATATTGCACGCCTCATCGGGCGAAACCGTGCGCTGGCAAAAACCGGTCTGGGGCAGAATGTGGCAAACCCCCTTTGCGGAACACCTTCGTCAGCATGTGGACATCCCAACCATAGCGGTGGGCGACATCACCACAGGGGCACAGATCAACACGATTATCGCCGACCAACGCGCGGACCTTTGTGCGCTAGGCCGCCCTCACCTGAACAACCCCTTCTTCACCCGGATGGCGGCAGGCCATTACGGCGTGAAAAATCTGGATTGGCCAAACGCCTATGCCTCTGGGGGTTACCAACTATTTTCCAGCGCCGAGAAGGAGAACCAAAAGGCACTGGAGTTAGCGCTGCGGGCAAGACCCAACCGACGCCATTATCAGCAGGCCGATAGCTGATGTGGAAGCCGCCGGAGCGGATCAAGTATAAGGCCAAAGAAGATGCTTGGCCCGACGCGAATCAGGCCAAAGACTCCCGCCTATTTTCTCCCCTCAAAAGCGGCCGGCTATCTCTCAAGCAGCGCACCTGGATTCCCGCCATGGTGCCGTGGCGAGCAACCGAAGAAGGTGAAGTCACTGAGCACGTCTTAGATTGGTACCGACGTTTCGCTGAGGGCAAACCTGGCGCCATTGTTGTTGAGGCCACCGGCATACGGGACGTGCCATCAGGCCC
>CAZLJY010000208.1:0-7491 GCA_964559945.1 uncultured Gammaproteobacteria bacterium
CGCCGCCGCATTTGCCTTCGCCGCAAGAGCCTTCTTCGCCCTTATCGCCGCCGCATTTGCCTTCGCCGCAGGAGCCTTCTTCGCCCTTATCGCCGCCGCATTTGCCTTCGCCACAAGAGCCTTCTTCGCCCTTATCGCCGCCGCATTTGCCTTCGCCGCAAGAGCCTTCTTCGCCCTTATCGCCGCCGCACTTGCCTTCGCCGCAAGAGCCTTCTTCGCCCTTATCGCCGCCGCACTTGCCTTCACCACAAGATCCTTCGGAGCTATCTTTCTCGCCAGCCAGCTCGTAGCCAGCATTCAGATCGGTGAGCTCGAATGGGTTGTCAGCAGCTGCTGCAGTTCCCAGAGCAAAGGTTGAGACAAACGCTGCGCCAACTGCGGCGGACAAGGGCTTGATGACATTTGATGATTGCTTAGACATGTTCTAAATCCTCAATTTTATAAACTGTGGCCGTTTCGGCCGGTTTTCTATGCGCGGGGACGGATTATTCCGCCTTCAACGCCTCTCGATACAAGATCGTTTTAAGCCAGTGCCCGATATTTCGCAAGTGTGGCGGGGGGCACAGCTCCCGGTCACGTTGGAAAAGACCTCCCTGAATCTAGTTCGCTTTCAAATTATCTCTCGTTTTGGTGTTTTTTTTCTTTCTCATCGTGGAATCGCCGATTTTTGGCACATGACGGCACCAGGATTCCACGACGCATTCAAGGCATTGTGGCTGACGCGCTTTGCAGGTGTAACGTCCATGCAGGATTAACCAGTGGTGCGCGTTAAGCAAAAACTGCTCAGGTATCGCCTTTAATAAGCCTTTTTCCACAGCAAGGGGCGTTTTACCTGGTGCCAGACCGGTACGGTTGGCCACCCGGTAAATATGGGTATCCACCGCCATGGTTGGTTGGCCAAACGCGGTGTTGAGGACCACATTAGCGGTTTTTCGCCCTACACCCGGCAGGGCTTCTAGCTGTTCACGGTTATTGGGGACCTCACCATTGTGCTGTTCAAGCAAAATTTCGCTGGTTCTGAGCAGGTTTGCGGCCTTGGTATTAAAGAGCCCAATTGTGCGAATTTCATGTTTGATTTGCGTTAAACCTAGTTCCACCATCGCCTTTGCGGTTGGCGCCCGTCCAAATAGGCCTCGTGTCGCTTTGTTGACCCCGACATCGGTGGCCTGGGCAGACAGCAATACGGCAATGAGTAGCTGATAAGGGGTATCGTATTCCAGTTCTGTGCGTGGCTGGGGGTTTTGCCGTTCGAAAGCTTCGAACATGGCGGTGATGTTGGCTTTCTTCATTAAGACGGGGTCGAGGGGGCGGCTGTCTTTCGGGTCTGCAGGGCACGATGGCCGGCTACTAGCAGGCCAAGGGTCAAAAACGCGCCGGGTGGTAGCGCGGCTAATAACATACCTTTGCTATCGATCACGACCGTTTCAAGGGCTGCTGCACCTGAGCCGAAAATCAGTTCCATTCTGTCTAAAACGGTGCCGTAGGCCAGTAATTCTCGAACCGCGCCCATGGCGAGTAAAGCTAAGGTGAATCCAGCGCCCATGAACACCCCATCAAGCACCGCCGGTCCTAATGGTTGCCGAGACGCAAACGCTTCGGCTCTAGCCAGGATCGCGCAATTGGTCACGATCAGTGGCAGAAAAATCCCAAGCGCGGAATACAGATTAAATGCCCAAGCCATCAACAACCGTTCGGCCAGGGTGACGGCGGTCGCAATAATGAGCACAAACACGGCAATCCGAATTTCCCCACTGACCCAGTGGCGGGTCAGAGACACCGCGGCGGAGCTCAGCGCCATCACCGCTGTGGTCGCTATACCCAGGCCAAGTCCGTAGGCAAAATGGGTGGTGACCGCCAACAGCGGACATAAACCCAGTAATTGGACCAGGCCAGGGTTGTTATGCCATAGGCCATCTTTCCAGGATGTAACAGTGGTTTGCATTTGGCGCAAATTGTCTGGTTATGGCTTGCTTGTCAACTTCGGTAAACCGCCTGGATGGCAATAAAAACCAGTTATCGGACTTCCCTTGAGGGCAGCCGGGAACTTACATGTAATACGCCTCATGAATAAAACAACCGGATTCACATTGGTTGAGCTCATGGTGACCCTGTCGGTCCTGGCCATCCTTATTGCTATTGGGGTGCCGGGATTTAATCAGTTTATCCAGGGCCAACGCACAACCACTGAAGTTAATAACCTGATTGGTGCTGTGACTTTGGGGCGATCGGAGGCTCTTAGCAGGGGCTGGCCGGTGTCTCTACGCTCCATGGATGGCGACTTTAACACGGGCTCCGAACTCTGGCTGGACGGAAATGGCGACGGTGATTTTGCCGATCCAGAGGATGAGTTGGTGCGGGCTTATGACCCTGCTGTATTGGTTAGCTATACCTTTTCTAATGATCCACTGCAGTTTGATGCATCGGGGTGGCTGGCAGCGAATTACACGATCAATGTTTTGGCAGATAGCTGTAAACAAGAAAATAATCGGACCATCAACATCAGCCGGACTGGCGGAATCAATGTCGTGAGGAATGCGTGTCCATGAACCAGACTCAGATGAAAGCCAGCAAGGAGCGTGGCACCACGTTAATCGAAGTGTTGGTTGCTGTGGTTGTGCTGTCACTCGGGTTATTGGGGTTGGCCGCGCTTCAAGGGATTTCGCTTCGCTCGAGCTCCAACGCATTTAATCGAACACAAGCGACTAATCTGTCCTACGAAATTCTTGATCAAGTTCGAGCCAATCGGACCGAGATCGTGCGCCGAGGGGGGCCGTCAATCGCCCAAACTGCGCTGTGGCAAAATCAGGTGGCGGCGACGTTGCCCGATGGCGTGATTGAAATAACTGGTCCAGGTGGGACCCCGTTAGCCTGTAACGCTGACAATTGTGAGGTTGCAGTAAGGATTCGCTGGGCTGACACGGTTCAACGGGGCACCGCTGCCGCCGACTCTACGGCAGCAGGCTATGACTCCACAGATGCGGCTTTACGTTGGTTTGAAATGGATACGCGAATATGAACATCAATCGGACCTGGAATAAAGCCAACGGTGGTTTTGGTCTCATCGAGCTGATGATTGCCATATTGTTGGGCATCGTTGTGTTGGGTGGAGTGGGGCAGGTTTTTTACTCCACCTCCCAGGCATACCGAACTCAGCAGTCCGTCGCTCGAGTTCAGGAGGCAGGTCGTTTTGCTATCGAGATACTTAAGCCGAGATTGTTGCCGGCAGGTCGATTGAACTATTGCGTGGATAGTCTGCCAATCAACAATGTGCTCAATACAGGTAATGCGAACTATGAAGCGGCGGTTCACGATCCGAACTTACCCATAGTTGGGTTTGAGTTCACTGGAACCGATAGCACCGACACTTTTCCCTTGCCCACCACTTTGGGGACGGGTGCCGTTTCTAGCGGTGACTACAGCACGAGTTTTGGTCTTGTTGCAGTTCCCCAGGGCGTTGTTGATAACGCGATCCCAGGCAGCGACGTGCTAATCGTTAAGTATGCGGCACCCGTTGACCAGATTACTGCCTGCAGTTACGACCAGAGCACAGCCGATTTAATCCTGAATTACCCGGTAGATTGTGGCGCAACACCTGCGGCAGTCATTTCCCAAGCCCGGCTGGACGAAATTTATCCGTTGGGACGATTGGTCATTGCCTCTCAGTGCCGGCGTTCCGGCGACCATTTCTTTCAACGAACAAACGTAGGCAGCCCGCAGTTCTCTATAAATGACGGTGGCACGACGCCGGGAAATCTACCTGCACTGATGGGCTTGGATTACGACGACACATCACAGGTATTGCCTGTGAATTCGTTAATGTTTTTCGTAGGAGTCAACGCGGCCGGGCAGCCGGCATTGTTCCAATCCAATTACGGCACGGACGCGGTCCCCGAGGAAATTGTTGAGGGGGTAGAGAGCATGCAATTGCTCTTCGGTGAGGTGGATGGACTGGGTTCCGTTACCTATTTGGAACCCGATCAAGTGACCTCACCGATTAATGTGGTTTCGATCCGAGTGGCCTTACTGATGCGATCTACCCAGAACGCAGATTTGGAAGTTGACGAGGCGCTTTACGGTCTTAATGGGACGCAGATTGACCCGGTGGATGATTCCCGCCTGCGTCAGGTGTTTTTCACCACGGTTGCCATTCGCAATCGAATTAACGTGATTTAGGTTTAATGGATATGAAACGACATACCTATTGCTTTCCGGTTCAACAACGCGGCGTAGCATTGCTGATGGGCATGATGATGCTGTTGGTGCTAACGCTGATTTCTGTCTCCTCCATGCAAGGCAGTACGATGCAGGAGAAGATGTCCGGCAATGTGCGGGAAGCGAATCTAGCTTTTCAAACGGCAGAAGATGTTATTCGGCAGGCGGAGGTTCAGGTCGAGCAAGCGGCCGTCACGGGCACATTTGCGGGTCTGTCGCCGGTCACATTCGCCGCGTCTGGAATGGGTTCTTACGACTGTGCCGGCGCACGTTTACTTGAATCTGGTGATCCGGCACTTTGGCCGCAGCCGGCCGATGTTCACAGCGATCGAGGAGAGAATCGATACCAGGTGGTTCAGATGACCGCCGTAAATGGACGGTCTATCTCCTGTGGGGTTTCTGGCGAACTGGATTTTACCGGGTCGGGGAATCGTTCCTCGTCCTATCTGATTTACGGCTACTCTGACGGCCCGTCCGGTCGGGCAAATGACCTGGTCGTCACGACCTTTTACTACAACAGCGATTGATACAGATTCTGGCCCTGAAAGACCAGAAGATGGGAGTTTGAAATGAAAAACCGTGCTGCTACATCAAAACTAGCGCTGCTCATGGGATTGGCGATGTGTTGCTTTACTAGCGGACAAGCCTGGGCCCAGTTGGATATTGCCAATCAGCCATTGGTAGTGTTCCAAAACGTTAAAAGTAACGTTGTGGTCGTGTTGGACGATTCTGGATCGATGTCGTTTGAGACCATTACGCCCACTAACGATGGCTCGATTTATTGGCAAGGCGGCGCGATCGATTCCTTTGTTGATGTTGACGGTACGCTATTTTTTGGCACCGGCGGTGACAAAGCGTCGTATGTTTTCCCCTATACCGAGGGACCCGCTGGAGGGCATTACGTGATTCCGCCATTTAGCCAGTTTGCTTTCATGCGCACGGCGGCTTACAACACGGGGTATTACGACCCAACCCAGACCTATGAATCCTGGCCGGATTTTGGCGCTCAAGTGTTCAACGACATTGACCCAACGGCAGCGCCCTCTGATCCATCAGGTTCCACAGGTAACTCTGGCCGTCTACACAACCTGACTGCAGATTTCGAATTCACCAACGAGGGTTTTCACTTCCAAAACGGAATGATCATTCCCGATGGCACTCGTTTTCGCAACAACGCCAACAATGGCTGGATCACCCAAACAGGGGACGGAGTTTGGACCGGCGGCAACCGTGCAGAACGCGGTGTGGATTTCTACCCGGCGTTTTATTACGAGCCGGTGGCCACAGGAGCATACACAATCACTTTAACCCCGCCGGCGCCGGCCGCACCCGTGGTTATTACGGGGCAGTGCGATACACCAGTGGCGGCAAACTATAAAGCCTTTGAACGGGCACCGAGTTCATTGGTTGCGTCCACAGGGAATGTGGATGCTCTCGGCCCCGATGGCAGTTGTTTGGTGCGCACCGATATAGCCAGTGGCACGCCAGAAATGCAGAATTTTGCCAACTGGTTCAGTTACTACCGAAAGCGCCACTTGTCAGTGAGAAACGGTATTGTTGGTGCGTTTGTTGACCTTCCCTTAGGCATGAACGTAGGTTACTTCACCATCAATAACCGCAACAACGTCAACATGCGGGAATTCGACAATAACATCGCCATCGATGAAAGAAACTTGTTCTTGGCTGACATTGTTGGGGAAAATTTTGGTGGCGGTACACCAAACCGTGAGGCCCTGAATCACGCGGGTAATCAATTTCAGCGTACAAGCAATCCCATCGTCGAGTTTGAGTGCCAAAAGAACTTTGCGGTGATGTTTACTGACGGCTTTTCGGTCACCAGTGGTCCTAACGTGGGCAATGTGGACGGTTCTGAAGGCGCACCTTACGCAGATAGTTTCAGCAACACTATTGCTGACATCGCCATGGAGTATTACGAGAATTTTGATACTTCCGGTTTGGCCTTCCCTCCAGAAAACCAGGGGCTGGTAAGCATTCCTCGGGATTGTGATACGGCGACGTTACCCACGCCGCTGGATTGCAAAACTGACCTGCATATGAACACTTATATGGTGGTATTGAACGGCACCGGCACAATCTTTAATGTCACTTACAACGAAATTGAAGACGCTTTCGCAGTCCCGCCAACATGGCCTGATACCAACGGTAGCCGCGACCCAACTCAGATTGACGACCTTTATCACGCGGCAGTCAACGGCCGTGGCTTGATGCTCAATGCATCCACACCAACGGAGATTGCTGAACGGTTTCAGACGGCGCTGGCAGATATTGTTGCGCGTTCCCGTCCGACAACGGCGCTGACAGCGACATCCACTCGACTGACCACATCCAGCCGATTGTATCAAGCGGCATTTGACAGCTTTGACTGGTCAGGAGATTTGATTGCCCTAGATCTTAGCGGCACGGTTGAATGGTCTGCCGAAGACATTCTGCAAAACCGCACAACAGACAGGTTGGTGTTTACGACCAACGATACTGGTGGCGTCCTATTTGATAGCTTTTCCGATCTGGCTGCCAACGAGCAGACAGCGCTCACCACCAGTATCAACACGGTTTTAGGTGTGGATATCACCGATGGTGCAGCGGCTTTCGCTGGAGATCAATTCTTAGACTTTATCAAAGGCGATGATGCCCTTGAGGGCGCGCCATTGCGCGACAGAGATAACCTGCTCGGTGATATCGTGAATTCAGAGCCTATCGTCTCCGGCCCAGGCAATGAAGGTTGGCTTGGATTGCCTGCAGGGTCTGGCGGCGGTACCTCTTACATTAATTATGTTGATGGTCCTAAATCATCCAGGCCATTAACCGTCTACGTGGGCGCCAACGACGGCATGATGCATGCGTTTGATGCGGATAATGGAGACGAGCTGTTTGCGTATGTGCCGAAAGCCATTACGCCGAAGCTTGCTGAATTGGGTAACCCCAATTACCTACATGAATTTTATGTCGATGCTACCGCGACGGTTGCCGATGCCTACAATGGCAGTTGGAGAACCGTATTGGTTGGTGGGCTTGGTGCTGGGGGGCGTGGTGTTTATGCCTTGGATGTTACCAGCCCCAGCTCCTTCAATAGTGCCAACGTATTGTGGGAATTTACCGCCGATGATGATCCCGATTTGGGCTTCACCATTGGCCGGCCGCTCATTACTCGTACCTCCAATGGCACCTGGGTGGCGATTTTTAATAATGGTCACAACAGCCAAAATAACGACGGATTTCTATTTGTCGTTGACCTTTTCAGTGGAACACTCCTGGCAAAAC
>CAZLJY010000209.1:0-7456 GCA_964559945.1 uncultured Gammaproteobacteria bacterium
GTTGTAAAAGAGATAACCGATGTTATGGGCCTCCAGCACCTGGATGAGGCGGCGGTATTCGGCAGGATTGTCATCCAGGCCTTTCAGCTTGAAGCGGCAGGACCCGAAAGCGCCGCCGGGTGTGTGGGCCAGGGCGCTGATTTGTTCATCACTGAACGGTGCGGTGTCCACCAACTCTTCGCGCAACGCGCCAAGTATCCCGTTTCGAGCGGCAAATACGGTGCCAATTTGCTGCTGGTGCTCGCGGCAGGCGCTGATCACACCGCTGGCTGTGGCGTTGATGACGGCAGTAACGCCGCCAGATTGAGCGTAAAGGGCATTTTTCAAAGACATTGCTGGACAAGTTCCTTCGTTGACGTAACGGCGGCAAGACTGTTAGCTTACCGGCCTTTATATTTGGCGGGAAGACGCTGATGCGCATTGTGCTCCTGGGTGCCCCCGGGTCTGGAAAAGGAACCCAGGCGACGATCCTGGCTAACCAATATGAGATTCCCCACATCTCAACCGGAGACCTGCTCCGTGCCGCAGTCAAAGCGCAAACCCCGCTGGGAGTGCAGGCCAAGTCGGTGATGGATGCTGGCAATTTGGTATCAGACGATCTGGTTCTGGGAATGCTGCGCGAGCGATTGCAAAATGATGATGTCGCCGGCGGATTCATTCTTGACGGATTTCCGCGCAATCTGGTTCAGGCCGAGGCACTGGATCAACTGCTGGTGGAAATGCAGCAGCCGGTGGATGAAGCCGTGCAAATCGAAATCGACCCGGAAATCATCGTTGGCAGACTGGCCAAGCGTGCCCAGGAAGAAGGCCGCAGCGACGATACCGAAGACACGGTACGCAACCGCATTCGCGTCTACGAAGAACAAACAGAGCCAGTGATCGGCTATTACGCCGATCAGGAAAAACTGTCTCAAGTGTTCGGCGTTGGCACTGTGGACCAGGTGAACGCAAGGATTGTTGGGGTTCTCTCCAAGCAGTGATTGGCGATTGGATTTCGCTGACTAAATACCATCAGCGGCTAATCGGCCGCTGGCGATTGTCCCCGAGTGATTAGAAATCGCCACTGTTGATCTTGCTGCTGCACCAATTCAATTTTATGGCCGGCAGTGGCGCAAAAAACCTCTATATCCAGTTCAGCATGGGGATCTGTGGCAATCAGCTCCAAAGTTTCCCCCACAGCCAGGCCGCTAAGGCCGATCCGCGCCCGAATCACCGGTTCCGGACAGACCAAGCCCGAGGCATCAACCTGGCGGTGCACCTTCATTAAATGTGCCACTGAACGGCATTGGGACATTTCATAAAGCGATGATACCCCGATTATTACTGGTAGCCGTTTAGAGATGCTGTGGAGGCTGCTCACTTTATTGATGGATATTTGTCAGCTGCGCAAGTCACCGGCCGACCTTCCGGCGTCCACCTTATTGGCCTGGGCAACAACAACAGCCTTTTTCGCCCTAAGCGCCGCTGGCGAGTGGCTGCGGCCAGAAACCCGGTATTTCCCTGAGGCTCCGCTGGCAGGCCTTGTGGGCTCTTTTTTGTTGGTGGCAGCAGTGTTGGTTTCCACCGGCTACCGCCAACGGCTCAAGCAAACCTGGATCGCCTTTACTGGCTGCGCGGTATTGATTTCGTTGCCATTGTTCATCCTCGCCCTATCAATTGGCGCTCAAAGCGGACAGTTCAACGGCGGATTTCCTTTGTCAGTGCTGACCATGGCATTCTTACAGGTCTGGAGCATTGTGGTAGATGCTCACATCTACCGCCATGCCATTGGCGTGGGCCTGTCTGCTGGATTGGCAATCGCCGTCATGACCTACACCCTGATGCTGGTACTAAGGACCGCGCTGTTTCCATGAAACTTCACATTCTAGGTATCTGCGGGACATTCATGGGCTCATTGGCCTTACTCGCCAGAGAAATGGGCCACCAGGTCAGCGGCGCTGATGAAAACGTGTACCCGCCCATGAGCACCCAGCTGGCCGAGGCGGGAATCGATCTTTGTTCTGGTTGGCAGCCGCAAGATATTCCCTCGGACTGTGACTGCATCATCATTGGCAATGCCCTGTCCCGGGGAAACCCGGTGGTGGAACACGTGCTTTCTCAGGGCTTACCCTACACCTCAGGGCCCCAATGGCTAGGCGACCATCTACTACGTCATCGATCGGTCATTGCCATCGCCGGCACACATGGCAAAACCACCACAGCGTGCATGGCAGCCCACATGTTGGAATGTGCCGGCTATGACCCCGGGTTTCTGATCGGCGGCGTTCCTGGAAATTTCCCACAATCCGCCCGGCTGGGAACCGGACCGTGGTTTGTCGTCGAAGCGGATGAATACGATACGGCGTTTTTTGACAAGCGTTCTAAGTTTCTACACTACCATCCCAAGATTGCGTTGCTGAACAACTTGGAGTTCGATCATGCCGATATTTTCGCCGATTTAGGTGCCATCATCACCCAATTTCATCATTTGGTGCGCACAGTGCCAAGCAATGGCACGGTGGTCACGCCAGCCGGCGTTGATGCGCTAGACGAGGTGATTTCCCAAGGCTTATGGAGTGGTCACGAAACCTTCGGCCCGGATACGCACTGGCAAGGCAAGTTCACTCAAGCCCAACATCAAACCTTGGACCTCAGCACACCCAACGGCCAGATCCAGACCCATTGGCAACTCAGCGGCCAACACAATCTTGAAAACGCTCTGGCCGCGATGTGCGTTGTTTCACAGGCAGGGGTAAGTCCCACGGAGGCAGCCAGTGCACTGCAAAGCTTCACCCTTCCGCGGCGGCGCCAGCAACTTCTAGCCAACGATCGTGGCGTCAGGATTTATGATGACTTTGCCCATCACCCCACCGCTATCGCGGCCACCTTGGAAGCACTGGCTGCACAGTCCACTGGCGGCCGACTGCTACTGGCGCTAGAACCTCGCAGCAACACCATGAAACGTGGCGTCCACAAACATCAACTGGCCAGCGCCATGGCCCTAGCCGACCAGATATGGCTGCACGCACCCACCGACCTTGATTGGGATCCCAACGCATTGAGTAAGCCGCTAGAGGGGCGTTTAACCCTGGTTCGAGAACTGGATCGGCTGCCACAATCGCTGATTGCCGACCTACGCCATGGGGATCAGTTAGTATTCATGAGTAACGGCGGATTCGGTGGCGTTGCCCACGCCACTGCCAATCTGTGGCTGAGCCAATCGACGAGCACCCCATGAGCACACCAACCCAGCATATCCCGATCTTCCCACTGAATACGGTCCTATTTCCGGGCGGCCCTTTAAGCTTAAGAATTTTTGAACCACGGTATTTGGAAATGGTGCGAGATTGCGCCGCACACGATAGCGAATTCGGGGTCAACTTGATTGTCGACGGCAAAGAGACTGGCCAAGCTCCAGCCACGGTGGTGATGGGCACGACCGCCAAAATTCAAGACTTCAATACCATGGACGATGGCTTGCTAGGCATCACCGCAGTTGGGGTCCAGCGCTACCGAATCGTGACCACGTCAGTCCGCGACAATGGCTTGCTCACGGCCCACGTCGCCCTGGTTGCACCGCCGGAATCCACCGCCATCGCCACCGAGTACTTACTACTAAGAACCTTGCTGGAGCGTCTACTAGATAGCGTTGCCGAGCACTACAACCCACAACCTCAACGACTGGATGATGCCGACTGGGTCGGCTGCCGATTGGCCGAATTATTGCCCCTTGATGGCGCTAGCCGACAACGCTTGTTGGAAATCGATGAACCCAGCAAGCGACTGGACCGGCTGCTGGAAATTGTGCCCCAACTACAGTCGGACTAACCGTCAACAGAGATTTGCCTGTCACTCTTGGGGCAGTGGCTCCACAACAACTATCTGGAGTCTTTCAAGACTATGGGTCGGTGCGATTTCCTCTGGCAATCCCAGCAACTGTGTACGCTGCCAGAAGTGGAAAAAATAGAGTACCTGGCGAATCCTGTACCGAGCTACACGCCCAGCCCAAACTGGCAATACCTCGCCCTCAGGCGAGATTCTTTGCAGCGCTGTGGGCCACAGTCGAAGCGCAATTATTTCACCGCCGTCGTCCGTCCTCACGCGGGTTGCCAGTTCCCGATAGTTGCCCACGGTCGCAGGCAGTAGTGGCAGGGTTTTGGAGGTTGGATCCGGCTGCAGCATCGCAATCGGAGTCTGCCAGTTAGCCGGTGGTGGATCGATCCAGCCCTGTTGGTCAAGGCGGTCCAGTATTAGGCCCGGCGAACCGGCAACAAGAAAGGTAATGTCTTCATCAGGCGGCACAATCGACTTTGGCTCAAGCCACTGGCTTTGGGTCAGTTGATCGGGCGCTGCAGGCGGAAATGCTGCCGCCAACACATGCTGACCATGCTGGCGCACATCCACCGCCAGCGCGATGATCAGTGCAGTGAAAAAAATTCCAGCGGCCGGGGTGACCAGAAATAAGCGCCGCACCCGACGCCGATAGGCAATACCCACAGCCATAACCCACACCGCGCCCAATGACAAACCTAGCAGCACCTGACTGATGCCCTGTATGCCTAGGTACACACTACCGCTGGCAGCTAACACCACCAACAACGCACTGACCACGTAGGGCCACAAACGACTTCGGATCGGTAGTTGGACAACCAGCAAGATCGCCACAAACCCATAACTGGCCACAGCAAGGGGGATTTGACTCACTGGCGCCAGTCCATTGCCGCTAAGTGTTGACACCGTCAGCGACATGGCCACCGCTAACAAGGCACCGAAGCCTCCAGCCACCGCTAAATGAATCGCTGCCAAATGTTGACGCCGGAAACCCAACCAAAGCAGCAGTGCCGCACAGGCGGGAATCACCACCCACAATGAGCCCAGACTGGCGAACAACATCATCCATTGGTCCGTCCAAGGTGATCGCAGTGTGGCAATGGCGTCACCCACCTTAAGGTCGAACGCCTCTCGACCCTGCATAGGCATCGTTACCAGCAGCCACATCGCTGCGCCTGAGGCCAGCAACAACAGCACCCCTAAGGCCAATAAGGAACCGGATTCCGGCCGCTTCGGATCCACCAGATTTCGCGCGATCCCGCCCAACAAAGGATGGTCGCGAGACCAGGCCAATGCGCCTGCGGTGAGTCTTTTGGCAAACGGAGCCGTGACCAGGTAAAGCGCTTTAATCCCCAGGGCTAGGAGCCAGATTGCGCCCCCAAGCAAGACCAGTAGCAAGGCAAGACGCCAGGCTACTGCCTGGGCTAACTCCAGCGACGCGCCAAACACCAGGCCGGGCAGCAAGTACGCAGGTGCCCAAACAATGCCGGCCACAATATTAGCCGGCAAATAGATTCGCACCGGCATCTGTAGCATGCCAGCCACCAGCGGAATAATTGGCCGAATGGGGCCAACGAATCGGCCGATAATGACGCTTTTTAGCCCGTGACGGCTGAAAAACGTTTCCCCTTGTTCCAGCAGACCGGGATAGCGAGTGATCGGCCAGACCTCCCTGACACTGTCTTTAAAATGATGACCCAGCCAAAAGCTCAGTCCGTCACCGACAATGGCCCCTGCACTGCACCAGATCCATACCGTGGCAAGATCTAGAACACCTAGTCCAACCAGCGCCCCAAAGCCAAACAGGATGACGATACCCGGCATCAGGATGCCAATCACCGCAAGCCCTTCTAAGAAGGCCACCAGGCCGATCGCTATTCCTGCCAAATGTGGATTGACCCGAAGCCAATCCAAGATGGTGACCAGCCACTCAGGCATGGTTTCCATGGAACCTGTCAGCCCCTCCCCTAGCCTGCCAACCCGTTAAACGCTTTGCCCGCAGCGGCAATCGTCTCGTCCAATGCCTCATGATCATGGGCTTGACTGAGAAATGCAGCTTCGAATGCTGAAGGCGCCAGGTATACACCTTGCTTCAACATCAAATGAAAGAACTGTTTAAAGCGCTGAGAATCACACCGCTCAACATCGGCGAAGGTTACAACCTGGCTCTGGTCGGTAAAAAACATGCCAAACATTGAGCCCACCTGCTGGGTCAAAAACGGCACACCAGCAGATTTCGCTGCAGCGTTTAGGCCCGCCGTTAGATAATTTACCTTATCCTCCAGCTGCTCATAAAACCACGGCTCGGCTAGAACCTCTAGATTGGCGATACCCGCTGCCATGGCCACAGGATTTCCTGACAAGGTGCCAGCCTGATAGACCGGCCCAGTGGGTGCAATCTGCAGCATAATATCCCGCCGACCACCAAACGCCCCCACCGGCATACCGCCACCGATAACCTTGCCAAAAGTGCACAAATCCGCGGTCACCCCGTAGCGTTCCTGGCAACCGCCAGCGGAGACCCGAAACCCGGTCATCACCTCATCGAAAATCAGCAGCGAACCCTGTTCGGTGCAAACCTCGCGAAGGCCTTCCAGAAACCCTGGCAATGGTGGAATACAGTTCATGTTGCCGGCCACAGGCTCAACAATGATGCACGCCACCTCATGGCCGACTTCGGCCATCACCTGTCGAACTTGGTCGATATCGTTGTAGTTAAGGGTCAGTGTCAGATCTGCCACACAGCTAGGCACACCCGGAGAGTTGGGTTGACCCAGGGTTAGGGCACCACTGCCCGCTTTGACTAAAAAGGAGTCGGCATGGCCGTGGTAACAGCCTTCAAATTTGATCACTTTGTCTCTGCCGGTGGCGCCACGAGCCAATCGCAGCGCGCTCATGCAGGCTTCGGTCCCAGAATTGACCATACGCACCAATTCCAAGCCCGGAACTCGCTGACAAAGCATCTCAGCCATCACCACTTCGCGGGCGCACGGTGTGCCAAAACTCAAGCCCTGCTGCGCCGCATCGACAACAGCATCGCGGACCTTGGGGTGATTATGGCCGGCCAACATTGGCCCCCAGGAGCCCACATAGTCGATATAACTGTTACCGTCTTCGTCATACAGTCGGCAACCTTCCGCTCGGCGCATAAAAATGGGATCTCCGCCCACGCCTTTAAAGGCTCGAACCGGTGAATTCACACCGCCGGGAATACGCTCACACGCCGCGGCAAATAATTCGACGCTGGATTGCATTGACTACCTCATGACTGATGGGGGATTTGTCGCGAGAGTAGCAGAACGGTGGGCGGCATCAACCATCGCCATAAAAAAGCCACATGAGGTAAATACTAGGAACATACGCCAACGCCACTATCAAGGCGTCATATTCGAAGACTAAGGAATGGTTATGAAACAGTTTGTCCCCGTTACCGATGAGCTTATCGATGAGCCAAATCTACCCAGCCATTGGCAACTGGTGCCCTATCAGGTTGATCATCACTGCTTTCGCTGGTCAGTGTGCACCGAACAGGACGTTGATGAACACGGTTCCGAAAACCTCGATGGCGTCGGCCAGGCTCGCCGCCTGCTCAGGGCATCAGGGCGACTTCCCGTTTCTCGTCCACAACCACCCCAAGGCGCTGAGC
>CAZLJY010000210.1:0-7377 GCA_964559945.1 uncultured Gammaproteobacteria bacterium
CAACTCAGCAAAGCCGGCATCCGCCTGGCAGCCTACCTAAACCACGTACTAGCACCCTGAGGTCTGGTGTTTCCGACCTAGCTGGGCTTGCGACGATCTATAACTGGCACAGAAGGGCCAAGGCGTGTCACCCACCGCCCATCCGTTCGATAACATAACGACCTACCTGGGTACCCAGCGCGTTGCCTTGCTCAGAGTCGTAACGAAAATGAATCCCTAAGTAGATACGCGATTCGGCGCACTCTTGGGCTGCGTCGGAAAAACGTGCAAAGTGACGCTGGGGTGGATCCATTTTCTGCGGGCCGGACATTGGGCCAGCGATATCCACTGTTTCGGTGGTCATGGTAAACGCCGTTTCATCGCCAAATGCATCTGCCAAAATCGTCATCGCAGCCGCACAGGCTGTGCCATGAGCGGAGGGATAAGACGGAAATGCATAGGTGTGGTTGTGGGTATTGTTCCAATCCGAGTCCTCGTCGGTCGCCGGGTTTTGGTCATTGCCAGCCCAGCGAATAGCGGTAAAGGGGCGCCAGTGGTTGTAGTGGAACTTGCTATCAAATGCGCTGATGTAACCATCAATAATGGCCACATTCAGTCGAGCCATGATCTTGTTCGCTTCGATACCATCTAGCCCGCGGGACACCACCAGTTGACGCAATAACCGGTTGTGGGAGTTTTCTACAAAGTCCTTCCACCAAAGCGCTAGATGGGTTTGGTCGGCTGAACGTTGCAAACTGTTGGTGGCACCTAAAACCTTCACCTCATTGAACGCGCGGGTGTATTCATCACTGGCGATATCCGGCGGCGGCTTTACCCTAAAATGTTGCGCTGAAGGCAGCACAAAGGGTTTAACTTGGGCCCAGCCAGCACCGAAAATGAAACCCTCTGGGGTGCCACTGTGATCGGAAAATTCTGCATACACACCAGGCGCCATGGGATGCCATTGATAAGCAGGCGCGCTATCCCATCCATCGCTGCTGCGCTCGGCCAAAACGTGATTGGCCACAGATTCGCCCAACCTATGGCCGGCTCTCTCCCCTCGCTTAACGTCTAACCCTTCAAGCCAACGCTGCCGTTCTTCAAGTAACCGGGATTCGCTGCCAGGGTATTGGGAGCGACCCACCGTAAACATGGCCTGATTAAAGGCTACCAACAGCTTCTGATTGATATCAGCGCCGTTGTTCTTGTCTTGCTGACTTTTAACCACATCATCCATTGCCTGAGCGGCGGCCAAGTGAGCCATTGCCAGCGTTCTCACGCCACGCAAGGTCAACAACGCATCTTCGTCCACTGCCAACGTCATGATCAATTCGTTCCATGCTGTAACCGACTGGACCGGCAACGATTGGGACGCAACTGAGCCTGCATAGGCCATCCAACAAATGAACCAGCCACCTGTCCACAAACCTCTCATGGCAAACCACCGTCTATACGCAATAGGTCCGACAAGCCTAGAGCGCTACTTCTCCGCTGACTACTACAGATTTTGTAGTAAATTTACTGCCACAAGATATTGAGAAAGCCGAAATGAAACGAAGTTACGGACAATATTGCCCGCTGGCGTTGGCGGCAGAGTTGCTCTGCCAACGATGGACAATCCTGGTGGTCAGCCGTCTCATCGATGGCTGCACGAGTTTCAGCGCTATCCAGCGTGGGGTGCCAAGCATTTCGCCAAGCTTGCTGTCGGCCCGGCTCAAGGAATTGGAGCAGGCCGGACTGATCACTCGCCAGCGCAAAGGGTCAAACGCTCGTTACCAGTTAACCCAGTGTGGTGCGGATCTCGAACCTATAGTCATGGGACTGGCGGTTTGGGGGCAGCATTGGGGACGGGATATGGAATGGGAAGATTTGGATCCGGCGTTTCTAGCCTGGAGCATGCATTTGCGCATGGATGTCCAGAATATGCCCGCAGAAGACCTGGTGTTGGAGTTTGCCCTATCGTCTCCGGTAAGCAACCTGGAACGGTTTTGGCTAGTGAAATCCGGCGACAACATCGAGATGTGTATGAAGGATCCGGGGTTGGATTCCAGCCTACTGGTGGAAGCCGACATCCGCGTGTTCATCGAAGCATGGCGAGGCATACGCAATCTCAAGGATGAAATATCCGCGGGTACGATCGTGGTGCATGGCCCTCGCAGACTTAGCCGGGAGTTTCCTCAATGGTTGATGCTCAGCGCATTGGCGAAATACCCGCGCAAACACCCTGGGATTGAGCGCGCCTGCTGAGCAGGCCCAATAACGGCCCAACGCGTGCTTCGGCCCCTTACGGGACCGAAGCGCTCACTGAAATTGAGGCCATGGGACTGCCATTGGCCATCAAGGCCGTAGGTCAGGGCTTACGAAACACCAAGGTGAATCGATCAGATTTTCCGGTAACCGCATCGTTCCCGACCTCCAGGGTCAGGTCATCGGCAGGCTTGTAGTGAAGGTCGCTGTAACTGTGCAGCACAAAACCCGCATCCTGTACTTCTTTGATGATGGCCACTGGGTCCGCTCGGCGGCGATTTTCCGTGGAGATGGGTTCCATATGGCGCCGGGTGTGATCCACAACGGCATATAGACCGCCGCTGTTAAGGGCCTCAAACACTGCCGCATTCATATTTCGCCGACCGGTTTCATCAAAATTGTGCACATTGCGAAACGTTAGCACGGCATCAAAGCCTGTCTCGCCAAAGGAAAACGGTCCTACGGAAGCGAGTCGAAATTCCTCGCTACGTGACATCGTGAAATTTTCCGGCTCGATGATGTTGATGTGTTCAAACCCAGCCTGGGTTTTGAGATTGTCTTTGACTCTTGTGGCGCCAATGGATACATGAAAATCGTCGATGGCAGGCGCCAGCAACTTAGTATACCAACCACCAGAGGGAACCAGTTCGAGTACCTTCATATCCGAAGTCAAACCAATAAAACTTAAGGTCTCAACAGGCTTACGATTGGCGTCGCGCGCCGTCTCAGCTTCGGTACGAATGTCCGCAGCCATGGCCGAACGAACTTTCTCAGCAAAGGCTTCAGTGGATTGGGCAAATGCCGCCGGGGCAGCAAAAAGCAACGCGACCGCAAAGCCGCTAAGACGAGTGATCTTGTTCACGGTTAACTCCTGAAGGGGGTAAACGGGCTAGTTTACCTGTTCAGCGTGAATGAGGGGTAAATTAGCGTGGATATTTCGCCACCGAATCCACCAATAACACCTGCATCCCTATCATTCAAAACCATCAAGAAACAGAGCATCCAACCGGATCTGCGGCGATTCTGGCAGCGTTAGATCGGTGGGATCGCCCGCATAGTCATCCCGTGATAACACCAACCGATCGATAACATGAGAGGACGAACGGGCAGAAAGGCGCACGGTGTAAATGTCTGCCTGGTCGAACTGGGCAAAAATATTATGGGCGTCATTGTCACTGGTGCGGGTGCTGAAACTCCAGTTGTTGGCGCCACTGGAATACGCTTTAAACCACCCATCAGAGCCGCTGCCGTTGGGCTCCCCGCCCACGCAGCCGTTCGCTAACGGATCCAATCCTTTTGGGCAGACAATGCTGGCATTTCTTTGGGCAAAAAAACTGTCAGCATCGATTTTCAGCCAGGTGTCGTTGTGATCCGTGGTGTTGGTGCCCTGGCCCACCTGATTTCGCCACTGAAAACGGTAGGTACCCGGGTTGTTAATCATCACCATAAACACAATCTCGCCGTTGCCGGGATTGTTCAAAAATTGCTGCCCTTCCCAGACAATAAAGCCGCGACCTGTGAAATCGCTAGGGTCATTGATATTGGGCGATGTGGGGTTTCCTGCGGGGCCGGCGATCCAATTGCCCGGTAACGGTGAGGCACTTTCTAACTCAATGACCAGTAGGCCATCGATTTCCTCAAACACACTCTGAGCAGCGCCAGAGGTAGCGATAAATAAAGCAAGTAAGCCAAAAAGCATTCGGTTCATGATTGCCACAAGCCGCCAGTGAGCCCATGACCTTACATCATCCTAAGGATGCTTTTCTCATACTTGGTAGACATTTTTGATGGCGTCGTATTGCAGCGAGTTCTCTGCAAAGCGTCCGTTAAAGGCATTGTCAAAAAAGGCCCTGACCGCGGGATTGTCAGCCACCGTATCCCCCTTAAAATAGGTATGGGAGTTGCCGATCCCCGCCGCATTGGTGAAATCCACGTAGGTGGCACGCTGGGCCGTCAGGTTATAGGTGACATGTCCCAAGCGGGCCAGCTGCTCCTCGCCAGCTTTCAGACGCGAGGCATTTAGGGCGTGATCGTTTTCATTGATGCATACATAGACCCGCTTGCGACACTGGATTTTGTCCAACCACCAAGCATGATTTTCGTTATTCACATCAGGCGCCGCCATGATGACGTTATCAAACAGTGGCCGAGTGGCTTCTGTTGCCGTGGACTTCAAAAGATTTTTGTACAGATAATTGCCCATGCTATGGGCAAGAAAATTCACCGTAAACGGGCACTCAGCCTCCAGTAGGCGAGCATATAGCTGGTCGGCACGCACCCGATTGTGAGGATGTTTTTCCGTGGCTTGGGCCATTAGCCGTTGGCGCTGCGCTTCGGTAATGAGCTTCAAGTATTCCATGGTCTTCATGAACATCCGGTCCAGTGCGCCGGCTGAAGCACGAGCGTCTCGTTTGTCCGAACGATAGCTAGCAATGCCAGCGCCGCCGCCATTGGCCGGCCAGGAAAAGGGCAATACCACCACCTGATACTGCTCAGCGATTGCGGTCGCTGCCGTCATGACATCTTTGACATCATTATTGAAACCATGGGCATAAACCACGATGTGCTTTTTTTCTTTGCGCGCCTGATCAGCAACCTGACAGGCCACTTTTAAGCTGGCAAACCACCGACGCCCGTCATCGGGGTTAATGGACAGTCCGTGCTTTTTTACCAAAGCCTTCACTTGGGTTTTGCTGAGCTGGTCGCTAAGGGCATCCACCTCCCAGCGCCGCCCCAGTTTTTCCACCCTAAACAGGCGAATTTCGTTTGGACCGAGCTGATTGGGCTTCTTGCCAAATTGCCCTAAACCCTTGCGATTCAGTACTTCGCGATTCGTCACTACAAACATTGTCGCTACCTCTCGGAATTGCCTTAGCTTAAAGAGATCTTTCAGGAAAAATGCACCATCTTGTGAGTTTGAACGCCCAGACGCCCCGCTTCCCTCAGCGATTTTTTAGGAAACCCCTCAGCCCGCGTCACTTAAGTCAACGCGCAAGCACGAAAGCCCTGCTACCATCAGACCATGGCAAGCCCCGATGCAGATATCACCGCGCTATTGGCCCGAGTAACCGCGGGAGAAGACGAGGCGCTTGAAGATCTGATGCCACTGGTTTATCTAGAACTCAAAGGTATTGCCCGGCGCCAATTAAGCCAGCTAAAAAATTCCCCGCTGAACACCACCGGCTTGGTCAACGAGGTCTACTGCAAGATTGCCGGGAAATCCAAGATCGCCGCTAGTAGCCGGAGACATTTTTTCGCCATTGCCGCTAAAGCCATGCGCCAACTGTTGGTGGATCATCTGCGGGCACGCAGCGCCGCCAAACGTGGCGACGGGGTGCCACCCCTATCATTGGATGAAAACCGGGTTGCAGCCAGTGACCAAAATGAGCTTTGGTTAAACGTTGACGCGGCGCTTCGGACCATGGAACAACATGACCCAAGGTTGGTCCAGGTTCTGGAATGTCACACCTTTGCCGGCTATACCTTTGAGGAGACCGCAGAGGCGTTAGGGGTGTCGCTACGGACCGTGCAAAGGGATTGGTTGCGTGCAAAAGCCTGGCTGACTGAAAGCCTGGCAAGCTAGCCCACCGATGTCTCGGCTTCACGACAAATGGCGGGAACTGGACCCCTTGCTGGAACAGGCATTGAGTCTCTCCAAGACCTCCCGCCAGGCGTTTTTAGACGAACTGGCTGAACGTGAGCCGGAGCTTACGGCAGACTTGACCAAACTGCTTGCCAACGCCGATAGCGAACCTGAATGGCTAGCCAGAGGTGCCGCCATCTCCGCGGATATGCTTGACGCTATTTCCAACGCGGGGACGGGGTTCCAGGCGGAAGGCCAGCAGGTCGGCCCCTTTGTCATTGATCGGGAGATTGGCCAGGGCGGTATGGCCCAGGTTTTCCTGGCCCACCGGAACGATGGATTGTTTAACCAGCAAGTCGCTTTAAAAATGATGTGGCAGGGCATGCTCCGGGGCGACCTCCTTAGCCGGTTTGAGCAAGAACGCCAAATACTGGCAAATCTCAATGACCCACACATCGCATCATTACTTGATGGTGGAGTAACCGAGGATGGGCGACCCTGGCTGGCCATGGAATATGTGGCCGGTGAACCCATCGACAGCTATTGTCAGTCCCACCAATTGACGTTAAAGCAACGTTTGAGCCTGGTGGAAGATGTTGCCGCAGCAGTATCGGCGGCCCATCGACGGGAGATCATTCACCGTGACATCAAGCCCTCAAACGTCATGGTGGATCAGGCCGGCCAGGTGAAATTGGTAGATTTCGGCATTGCCAAACTATTGGGGGATGGGCCGGATGCGGCGACCGTGACCGAAGCGCGCCTATTGACGCCGGAGTACGCCAGCCCCGAACAGTTAGAGGGACAGACCCTTGGCCGGGAATCGGATGTTTACCAATTAGGTTTGCTTCTGTTTGAGCTTTCCACCGGCCGGCGACCTTTTCAACGTAACGGCGATTCACCCCTCACTTTTCAACGAAAAATTGTCGAAAGCCCACCACCGCGACCCAGCTCCATGGCGCCCAGCAACGAAGCCATGGGGATCAAGGTTGACCGTGACTTGGATGCGATCATCCTCAAATGCCTGGAAAAATCGCCGGCAGACCGCTATGGCACCGTCGACGACTTAACCCTGGACCTTCGCAACTACCAGCAAGGGCTGCCATTGCTTGCCCATGACGGACTTCGCTGGCATCGGGTGCGAAAGTTTGTCGCTCGCCATCGCGTGGGCGTATCGGTGGCCACTGCGTTCGCCCTCATGCTGTTTGCCTATGCCTTAACAGTGACATGGCAATCTGCCCAGATTGTCCAGGAGCGCGACTTGGCGCAGTTGGAGGCCGCAAAAGCCCAAGAAATTTCGGCCTTTCTGCAGGAGCTGTTTTCCAACGCATCGCCTGACATTAGCCTGGGTAAAACGCCCACCATTAAGGAGATGGTTGACCAAGGCAGTGCTCAGCTGACCCAGCGATTGGAGGATCAGCCGCTGTTAAAGGCGAGCATGCTGGACAATTTGGGCGGTATTTACTTTTCTTTAGGAGAATATCCAGCCGCCATTGACCACTATCAGCGCAGCCTAACCCTGCGCCAATCACTCAATACCTCCAGCGCTGATCTGGCAGACAGTCTGAAGA
>CAZLJY010000211.1:0-7376 GCA_964559945.1 uncultured Gammaproteobacteria bacterium
GTATTCATACCGCAATGTGCGAGCGACTTCCTCTACATCCGCTAGCTCCCCCTCAATAATCGGGCCGACCGCAGAGAACACTACATTGAGCTTATCGACACCCACGTTTAGACCCGGGGCCGTATGAATTCCAAGGGAGTAGATGCGGTCGGAGTTAGTGAAAAACGCATCGTGGTTACTTTCGTAGCGAGAAATCAGTCCCGCTAGCAGGAAGATCGCCATCCCCAGGGCCAGACCAACGATATTGATAGCGGCAAACACCTTGTTTTTGCGCAGTGTTCGTAGAGCGATTTTGACGTTATTCAGAAGCATAGGTAGGCCTTCCACAGTGGGTTCGGTGTTTTACTCATCTGGACACAAGCCATAAGGTTGACGGCGCGCGCTGCGTTAGGCGGCACGCATGGCGTCTGACACCACATGCCCGTCGAATAAATTTACGGTCCGTTTGGCATAATCTGCGTGGGCTGCTGAGTGAGTCACCATCACAATGGTGGTGCCATCACCATTAAGAGATCGCAACAGTTCCATCACCTCCTGGCCATGAGCTGAGTCCAGATTACCGGTGGGCTCATCAGCCAAGATCAATGACTGATTCACCACCACAGCCCGGGCCACCGCCACCCGCTGTTGTTGGCCGCCGGATAGCTGCCCGGGCATATGTTTAGCCCGATGCGCTATGCCCATGCGGTCCATGGCCTCAGCGACTCGACGCCGTCGTTCTGCTGCAGGAATTTTCTGATACAGCAAGGCCAGCTCGATGTTCTCTGCCACACTCAATTCATCGATCAGGTTAAAGCTCTGAAAAATGAACCCAATATGGCGTTTACGAATTTCACTGCGTTGGGCTTCGCTATAACGCGCAACATTTTCGTCGAAAAACAGGTAATCCCCGCTGGATGGGTTGTCCAGCAGACCGATGATGTTGAGCAGCGTAGACTTGCCACAACCTGAGGGCCCCATAATGGCGACAAAGTCGCCCTGCTCTATCTCCACATTGACGCCGTTGAGGGCAACGGTTTCCACCTCGTCGGTGCGATAAAGCTTGTTAAGGTCGTGCATCTTTAGCATGAGAATATTCCTAGTTTAAGGTCAGGCGATCCATATCGGCATAGCTGGTGTACGGTGAGGTCACTACCCTTTCACCCACCTCCAATCCGTCGAGTACTTCAATCACATCGGTGTTGCGACGCCCCAAACGAACCGTCCTGCGCACCGCTTCCGTGCCATCGGGGGAGACCACAAAAATCCAGCGGCCACCGGTCTCCTGATAAAAGGACCCGTTGGGAATCAATTTCGCTTGGGATTTATCACCCAAGGTCAGACTTAACTGCAATGTTTGTCCGCGGCGAAGGTCTTTGGGTTCTGTCTCAAAGGTCAGGTCAACATCAAATTGACCGTTACTCACCTCGGGATAAATTTTTGAGACCGTTAGGCCATAGTCCTGGCCTTGGCCCTGGGCCATTGCAAGCTGTCCTAGATCGACTCGCCCCAGATAAAACTCGTCGATTCGCGCGTTCACTTTGAAAGAACCAGGATCATCGATCTGACCCAACCTGCCACCGCGAGCAATGGATTGGCCCACTTCGATGTTGAACCCGGACAGCTTTCCGGAAACTGGCGCACGCACTTTAAGGTCTTCCAGGTTTTTCCTTGCGAACTTCAAACTGGCCTGCAGGGACTGCCCTGCTTCTCGCAATTGCACTAACTGCTGTTCCTGTAGTTGCATGTCAGTGGCTTGGCTTTCTAACGTGAGATCTCGACGATTGTTGAAATAGGTCAATTCATCCTGGAGCTCATCGATGGTGGACTGAGAGACCAGCTTGTTCGCCACTAATTCTCGCTGGCGCTCCAAGCTCCGACTCAGGCGCACAATCTGATATTCGATTTCCACTAGGTTGCGCTTGTGGGTCAGGCGGTTTTGCTCAAGCTGGAGTTCGATGGTGCGCATGTTATTTAACTGCTCGGTCACCGATGCATCCCGGCTAAGCACTTCCAATTGCAGGTTTGTGTTGGACAACACCGCAATCGCTTGACCGGCTTCAACCAAAGCGCCGTCTTCCACCAGCACAGTCTCAACCCGGCCCCCTTCTATGGCGTCCAGATACACCGTACTGCGCGGCACCAGCCGCCCCCGCAGAGGAATAAAATCTTCGAACGTACCCTGGGTCACCTCCGAAACGATGACCCGCTGGGTCTGCACACTTAAGCTACGACCTGCAGTGAGCACCCCAACCATCCACCAAACAACAAACAATAGGCCAACCAGCAGCGCTGCATAGGTCAGCAGCTTTATGGGTGACCGTTTTGAAGCCACCACTCGGTCCATGCCATGGCCCGAAATATTGTTCGAACTTGCTTTGTCGGAAACCGCTATCGGACTGACTCCATTCACTGACTTCGTTCGCTTCTCAGATTACTTAGTCTGAACAGAGCAAAGCCTATGCCAAAACATAAGGTGTTGATTATATTGAAATTAAAAACCCCCTTTCCAAAAATACTGTACGTTTTCGAACACCTTGTGTACGATTTCGGACAGTAACCAGGCAGGCAGATATGGATAAATCCGGTTGTATCCTGGTCGTCGACGACGACAACGATATCCTCACTGCCAGCCGTTTGCTGCTGCGGCGACACTTTGCCCAAGTGGTGACCTGCCAGGACCCGCAGCGAATTCCTGAGTTGTTGAAAACCCACCCCGTGGATGCCGTTCTGCTAGACATGAATTTTGGGCCGGGAGAGTCCACCGGCGAGCAAGGCCAGAATTGGTTGTCCGAAATCTTGACACTGGACCCAAAACTGTCCGTAGTCATGATTACCGCTCACAGCAACGTAGATACGGCGGTGGAGGCCATGAGACGGGGTGCCACGGATTTTGTTGCCAAACCCTGGCAAAACGAAAAGGTGGTGGCGACCTTGTCAGCGGCAGTGAAACTACATCGCAGTCGAATGGAATCTGAAACTCTTCGGCACGCCAACAACGTCTTACGCGATGCCACCAACCCGGCCACCCCCATCGTCGGTGACTCGCCGGCGATAAATTCCCTGTTGTCCATCGTGGCCAAAGCTGCCCCAACGGATGCCAATGTATTGATTCTGGGAGAAAACGGGACAGGAAAAGAACTTATCGCCCGTGAACTGCATCGACTGTCGGCACGGAGCCAACAGGTGTTTCTCACCGTCGATATGGGGTCTGTCAGCGAATCATTGTTTGAATCCGAGTTATTCGGTCATAAGAAAGGCGCGTTTACTGGTGCAACTACCGATCGCTCAGGCCGATTTCAAGCTGCCAACGGTGGCACACTGTTTCTTGACGAGGTGGGCAACCTGCCTTTGGTCCTTCAAGCGAAGCTGCTAAGCGCATTGGAACAACGAAAGGTCACCCCGGTCGGTAGCGACCAGTCTGAGTCCGTTGACGTTCGCATCGTTGCCGCCACCAATGCCCCGCCTGAGCAGCTTCAAGACAACAACCGTTTCCGCCAGGATCTACTGTTTAGATTGAACACGGTGGAGGTCACGGTGCCAGCACTGAGGGAGCGGCAGGACGACATCCTGCCCATTGCCCGGCACTATCTGGCGCTTTACGCCAAGCGCTACAACCGCCAACTTTCGGATTTTTCCGCTGAAGCTGCGCAGGCGTTGCAACAGGACCCCTGGCCGGGCAACGTTCGGGCATTGCGTCACACGATCGAACGAGCGGTCATTCTGGCTCCTGGAAACATTGTGCAAGAACAAGATTTGGCGATGCCACAAAGCCTGTTAGATAAGCCGCGGGCAAACACGCAGCTCAACCTGGAGGCCATGGAAAAAGACACCATTGAGAAAGCGCTGAAAAAACACGGTTTCAATATTTCCCGTGCCGCCAATGAACTGGGTCTAACCCGGGCGTCACTTTACCGGCGCATGGAAAAACATGATTTATAGACATTTCGCCTTGGGTCTTGCTGCCCGATTCATAGCGATAGTCGTCGCCATGGGACTTAGCCTTTGGCTGTTCATGCGACCCGGCCTGCATAGTGCAACCATCATTGCGGCGGTGATCACAATATTGGTAGCCATTGAGCTGTGGTGGTTTGTCGGCCGAACCAACCGGGAGCTCAGTCGGTTTCTCGATGCTGCCCGTTACGCTGACTATTCCCAGCGTTTCCAGCTGGACGAGATGGGTACCGGCTTTGATGAACTGGGTCAGGCTTTCACCGATATTCTGGCACGCATGTCCGGCCAACGAGATGACCGAGAGGCAGAATTGCGACGGCTGCGAGCCCTGATCGAACACATCCCAGTGCCATTGATGACACTCCATGCCGATCAACAAATCATCCTTCAAAACAATGCAGCACGGCGCCTTTTCGGCACGGCCCAAGTCATCCGAGTGCAGGATCTTGAACAGTTCGGTTCATCTTTCAAAACAGCACTCGCTCAATCGACCCCAGGTCGAAGGGAATTGGTTTCGTTTACGGTTGATGGTGTGGACTATCGTTTGACCCTGGCGGCAACGGAGATTGCCGTTGCCGGTGACACACAGCGCCTAATTTCATTGCAGGATATTCAAAGCGAACTGGACACCAATCAGGCCGAAGCATGGCAGGATCTGGTGAACGTCCTAACCCATGAGATCACCAACTCGGTAACCCCCATTTCGTCCCTGGCTGGCACCGCCAACGTGCTGGTCGCTGACCTTCTTGCCAAGGTACAAGAGCGCTCTGCCCTCCAAGATGACATTACGGATCTGCGAGATGCTTTGGCCACCATGGCACGCCGATCCGATAGTCTGGTGAAATTTGTGCAAAGCTACAGAGAGGTTTCACGGCTGCCGCCAGCGCAGAAAGCGCGGGTCAAGGTTAGGAACCTATTTGATGCGGTTGTGCCTCTGGCAATGGCCGAAGCGGGCCTTAGGGCGGCCGAAATCCAGGTGTCCATCGAGCCCCCTGGGCTGGCATTGGACGCGGATCGCGATCTACTTGAGCCCGTGCTGCTAAACCTGCTGCGTAACGCCCGGCAGGCTACCGCTGATTCAGACCGGTGCCCAAATCCAGAAATTCGACTATCCGCCTTACTTAATCGGCGTGGCAATGCCACCATTGAGGTGGAGGATAATGGCCCTGGTGTTGCCACCGAGCTAGCGCAGAAAATATTTGTACCCTTTTTCACCACCCGCACAGATGGCTCTGGCGTCGGACTGGCTCTGGCCCGCCAAGTGATGACGGCTCATGGTGGCTACATCCAGTTGGGCACCGCGGAAGAAGGTGGGGCTGTCTTCACGCTAACGTTTTAGCTCAGCCTATTGAGCGCACTGGATTGGCGGCCTAAATTACCGCCCTATCCCAACCAGCCGAAATCCCCCGTTTTGCGCAACAAGTTAATTTCTTCGCCATGTTAAAATACTGAAGGGGTTTTGCTAACACAGAAAATTGATTTACCTAGGCCCAAGGCCTAATGTTTTTGGAGCAAAAAGGGATGAATAAACTGGCGTTATCGATTGCACTCACCAGTATCGTACTGGGCAGCTGTGCATCGCAACCAAACCAGACAGGCGCGGCAGCAAAAAACCAAAGTCATATGAGTCAGATGTCTGGAGGGCGGATTTGCCGTTCTGATCGACACGTCAGGAGTCGAATCAAAAAGGTTCAGTGTGACGACGGCGTAGCCCGGGAATCTCGCACTTCTGTCGCCTGCTCAGGTGACGCCCTAGGCTGCGCCAAAGTTAGTCAGCGGGACGATAGCCAATAGCCGTGTTCTGATCGATGGAGAAAATCGAGGCTATTCCTAGGTTTCAGATAACGGGTTCCAGAATATTCACCCCTCGCAATCGATCACGATCTTCCCAAACGATTGTCCTTGCTCGCTCAAATTTTGCGCGCCCACAACATCGGACAACGGAAATACCTGACCAACATTGGTCTTTAGGATGCCGTTTTCCACCAAGGACGTTAGTTTGCGCAGTTGATCGCCGTCCGCGCTGGCGGTCATGTACATAGCTCGCACGCCTCGCTCCTCGGCGAGCTCTGCAATAGGCTCTGGACTAGGAACAAGCTGAACAAGAATCCCACCGGGCTTAAGTACATTAAGCGACTTTGCGGTGACCTCACCGCCCACCAGATCGATCACCACGTCCATATCAGAAAGTTCAGATTCAAAATTTTGCGCCTGATAGTCGATGACGATATCGGCACCAAGTCCACGAACATACTCATGGTTTTTCGATGAAGCGGTGGTCGCTACCGTGGCGCCCACGTTGGCAGCAAGCTGGATTGCAAATGCGCCCACGCTGCCGGCGCCGGCGTGAATGAGTACCTTTTGCCCTGCTTGGATTTCAGCATTTTCGATTAAGCCCTGCCAAGCGGTAAGGCTTGCTAGCGGGATTGATGCGGCCTCCAGGTGAGTAATACTCTCAGGTTTAGGGGCTGCCAGTGATGCTTTTAGGACAACGTAGTCGGCATAGGCGCCATAAAGCCCCAGCATCGCTACAACCTCATCACCACTGTGGAACTGCGATACATTAGCGCCACCACTGACCACTTCACCCGATATTTCCGTACCCAGTGCCACAGGCAGTGGCAAAGGAATTCGTTCTTTGGCAAAACCCTTGCGCAGCTTCCAGTCGATCGGGTTAATTCCAATGCCTTTAACCTGCACCAAAATCTCATCGTCACCCGGGTTCGGGCGATTGACGGTTTCCTGGACTAACTCTTCGGGGCCGCCGTAGTCATGAATTCTTACGATTCGCGTGAATGTCATTTCGGCTGTCCTGAGCTACAAACGTTGGATTGATCACAAATGAAGCCCATCAACTCTTCGTTGAATCGCTGTGCACTTTCAAAAAATGGGGAGTGTCCGGTCTCGGGATACTCCGACACTGAACCGCTTTTCAGTATCTCGGCAAGGGATTGGGCACCTGCCTTTGGCGTGGATGGGTCATGCTCACCCCTAGTGATCAACACCGGCATCGTCATCAAATCGAGAAGGTCGGCGTTATCAAATTGGCGGGCAGACATCGCTTTGCGTGCGTAAGTTGGCAACATCAGTCCGATGTGGACCGCGTTGCGAGTGGTCTGATCATCCATGGGTTTATGGGTCAGCCAGCCAACGGATTGATGCGCGGCTTCAATATTGTCAACAAGGCTTTCACTGCTCTGCAGCTGCCTTAACGCCATGAAGCGTTTTAACAGATCAGGGTCATCGGGCAGAATCAGTGGCACTAAGCCGGCGTATGAACCGACAAGATTGATCGCCGCCAAGTTGTCACTGCCAAACATTCGAATATAGTCCGCGATCACCAATGTACCGTAAGACCAAGCCACCACAGCCGGTTGATCAAGACCGGTTTCTTCCATCACTGCCTTTACATCTCGAGCCCACACCGACGCGCTGGTATAGGC
>CAZLJY010000212.1:0-7194 GCA_964559945.1 uncultured Gammaproteobacteria bacterium
GTGCTGGCTGCGGATCGAACAATAGAGCAACGCCGGCTGGGCATTGATTATTCTTATTATACGGGTCAATGGCAGTGGCTTATTGAGGTATCAGCGGGCCGAGGAGATGGTGATCATCAGGTTCACGGGCTGCTGGAAAGCACTTGGCAGTCGCCTCAAAGGTCATGGCGCGCGTACGGGCAAATCAGGGAACGTCATCGCCGCAACGACATCGACTCTGCGGCTCAGTCCAATGTTACGTTGGGGTTGGATTTTGAACCCAACCGTCATTGGGCGCTAAGTGTTCAAGCGAGCCATTTTCTTCGTGGTGATGACGTTGATGATACCCAATTGACCGCTCAAATTCGGTGGCGATCGTGACCGGCTTTTCATCATTCACAAGTCAACAGCGTGGTGCGATTTTGCTGCTGGCATTTGGGTTGTGGGCTCTGGTTCCAAGCCTCGCTGAGGCTCGCGCGTTTTGTTCCTTGCGCGACCCCATAAGCGCCATCCGACAATTGTTTCCCAGCTCCAACGGTTTCCTGTCAACGGTGAGGGTGATTAACGCGGAGGCGCGGACCAAAGTGGCAACGATGTTGCCATTCACCATCCACTACAACGAATTAGGTAAACATACCCTGTACACCGCACTGGATCAGAAACATCCACTGGGCTTTGTGCATGTGCGTTCTGAAATGGGCTCCTGGGGTCTGATGGAAGTGGCTTGGGCGTTGACACCCGAATTAGTCATTAGGGATTTATCCTTTCAACGTTGTCGCTCTTCAGTGTGTAACGAACCGATGCGGGTTGAGCTATCTCAGTTGGTTGGCGGTAAGTCATGGATTCAACTGGCCGGTTTGCTGGAGTCTGACGGCGCCAACCTGAAACAGAACTTGACAGAGAAATATGGCGCCAATGCGAATTTTGTACTCGCCATCGTCAAGTCGGCAATGAAAACTGCGCTGGTGACCGAAATCAGTTGGCCACAAGAAGTGGCCCGGGTGATGGCGGCAAACTTAAGTAACGCTGGCGGGCATGCCGGGGTGAAGGGGGCAGAATTCAGAAAACACTCGGTCAGCAGTGCAGCGGTTGCGAGCCTGCGTGAGCGTAATGGGGAATTGGCGATATCGTTCCCAGAACTTGTTGAGGTGTTTGCATTGCATAGGGGCGCTGACGGACAGGGTTGGCTGGTTACCAACCCGTGGCGGTGGAATGGCCAATCGGGCACTGGCTATTGGCTGTTTTCTTCAGAGGGCAAGGTGGAAGGGTTGAGGTCATTACCCGTACGACCCGCTGGGCCAACGACAGCGGCATTTCGAAGCGTAGTTGGCCAGGTTTTTACCCATCGAGCTGACTGCGAGACTTGGGTGGAGTTGATGGCCACTGATCTGTTTAGTCTGGCCTTGGCATCCTTAGAGGAATAATTGTGAGTTACCTGAAAAATCCGTTGCATTGGGCTTCGACGAGACGTCACAAAAAGGCGGCCAGACTTCGCGTGTATATAGCGACTGGCCGACAACGGGCAAGTCATGGCTCAAGGGTTCTAACATGAAGGTTCGCTTCTACCTCAGCATACTGGTGCTTGCGGGTACCCTCGGTGCCTGGTTGACCGAAAGAATGATTGCGTCTGGGTACAGCGAGCTTGAGCGATGTCAGCATCAGGAGCAGCACCTGATGTTGCTCCGTAAAGACTTTGAGTATTTTGCACTCAGCGCGAAACAGTTGTTGGTGACATCGGATTTGGTCTTGGCGGCAGGGGAGACTTATCTAGCAGATGGGGCTCAAAGTCTGGTGGAATTGTTGAAAACCCGTATTTCTTCAAAGCTGACTATCGCCACGGACATTATTCCAGAGGCCAACGGTAGCCTGTTGTTGAGTGCGTTAACCGGGATAGGTGGCGCTCTTAAGGCGGCGGTCGTTTACCCTAAAACCGCTGACCCCACACTTTTACAACGTTATGACGTCCACGCCGAAACCTTAGTTAATGTTCTGGAAGAGGTTTCGGCATTGGTGCAAACCCACCAAGCGGAAGCAAGAGCTCGCCTGGATGGTGCCAAAACTGCTGCACGCAGTGTAACAACGCTGTCGACGCTGGCTTTTTTGCTGCTGGTTCTAGTGCTGTGGGTTTGGGCCAATCGGCGTATCAGTGATCCGCTCAAAAAGCTGGCTACGATGGCGGATTCCACGCAAGATAATCTCGAGTTTGTCGGCGTTTCAAAAGGCCCTCATGAAGTGATGGCGCTCAGCAATAGGCTGGTGAAGCTCACTGATCTTCTGCTTCAACAAGCGAAACATGACCCTCTGACTGAGCTCTTCAACCGCCGGGAGTTTGAACGTCAGTTATCCCAGGTTTTGTGTCAACGCAGGGAAACTGATCAGTCAGTTCCCAGCTGTCTTTGCTATATCGACCTGGATCATTTCAAGGTGATCAATGACACCTGCGGTCATGCCGCTGGCGATGAGTTGCTAAAACAAGTCGCCGAGGCGTTACTTGCCGGGGTGCGAAAAACGGATGTGGTGGCGCGCCTCGGTGGGGATGAATTTTGTTTGCTTTTAAAAAATTGTAATGCAGCCCAGGCGCGCCGGGTCACAGAGGATATTCGACACGATATTGAGCAAATCCACTACGTTTGGGGGTCCAGCTCTTTAGAGATCTCAGCCAGTATTGGAGTGTGTGAGATTTCGAAAAGCGCTATGGATATGCAGGACGTTATGCAATCAGTTGACATTGCATGTTCTGCGGCAAAACGATCCGGCCGCAATCGTGTGCATATTGTAGACGGTGATCATCAGATGGTGATGAGAAAGCGACAAGACATGGCGCTGGTTAACTTGGTGACCAGTGGGCTGCGCGCCGGGCGTGTGCATATTCATTTGCAGGAAGTGGTGCCGCTAAAAGAAGAGCTGGGTACTGGTAAGCGCTATGAGGCGCTGGCCAGAATGTATGAAAGCGACGGAACAGTCATTATGCCTGGGCAGTTTTTGCCGGTGGTCGAGCGTTACGGCCTGGCTGCGCGCTTGGACTCGCTGGTGCTGGAAAAGGTGGTCAAAGGGTTCAGCGAAAATGCCGCAGCAATGGAACAATTAGCGGTTGTTGGGGTTAACGTTTCGGGTCAAACAATGGGCGACGAAACCTTTGGCGCCGGAGTACATAAACTGTTAGCGGACCTGAATTTTCCAGGCGGTAAACTTTGTCTTGAGATCACAGAAACCGCGGCTGTGGGCGATCAGGAAAAGGCGCGGGATTTCGCCAATGACATTAAACGTTCCGGTGTGATATTTGCACTGGATGACTTTGGTTCCGGACATGCTTCCTTCAATTACCTCAAAAACTTCCCCGTTGATGTGATCAAAATTGATGGTCAGTTTGTTGTAGGCATGCTGTCAGACGAGATGGACATGACAACCGTTAAATCGATTATTGAACTTGCCCGTGTTGGCGGGCGACGGACGGTGGCAGAGTTTGTGGAAAACCCCGAAGTGGTTCAGGTCTTGACCGAACTGGGAGTGGATTTTGGTCAGGGCTACCATTTTGGACGGCCAGTACCCATGGACGACATCTTGCGACAAGCAGAAGAAACGTTTGCAGCCACTGGCTAGTTTTGGGTGATTAAGGCGGCGGCAATCACGATAGCGTTGGGAAGCAATAACTGGCACCTTGGTTTGGCGCCAAAGGGGCGTGGATTACCAGATTGCCCGGTCGTGGAGCCGAGACTTTTCTTCCAGTTCTTTCTGCCAGCGGGCCGCGGTATCGGTCTGCCCAAGGCGCTGATACATGTCGATCACCTGGCCAAGCGCTTGACGCTTGGCAGGCCCGCGAACGCGATGATCGGCTTTGAGGCCTTGATAGGCGGGTAGGGCGAGGGCTTCAGCCTCTGCCACGCGATCCATTGCCAGCAGCGCGGCAGTGAGATCACTATTGGTAAGCCATAGGTAGCGATCGTTTTGAGGCAAAGAGCGGCTAAATAGGCCCTGGGCTGCGATGAGTGCTTTTTCGGCCAGCGCAGGTTCACCCATATCGAGTAGGTTTCGTCCAATAGACAAGTGAGTCCAACCGACCATCACCTCCTCGCTACCTTGCTGTTCGCGGAACTGAAGGCGGGCGCGCAAAAACCGATCTGCCTCTTCCAGGCGCCCCTGCTGCGCCAGGATGGACACGGCGCGGCTTTCGACGGAAAAATCGTACAGAGAGTCGGGCAGGGCGGCTGATGTTTGTATCATCTGATAGGCCTCATCCAATAACCCATTTTCCTTAAGGGCCAAAGAAAGCGTGTCCAACACATCGGCATGGGGGGCATCGGTGTTGTCATTGGCACGACGAGCCCAGAGAAGCGCTGTGGCTGGGTCGCGCAGTACCACCGGCTCAATGGTCAACAGCCAGTAGGCAAAGTCCGCCAATCGCACTGGATCAAGAGAGGGGTCAGCGGCCGCTTCGTGACTAATCTCAATCGTTCGGCGGCCATTGGTTAGAGCCTTTTGGTGTTGACCACTGACCACCAGCATCCACTGTAGATTGCGCAATTGTCGAAAGGCGTCAGGTGACTCAGAACCCTTAATAGCCACTTCAAACTCCGCCGCCGCCCGATAGAGAGGCTCCGCCTCTGCAAACTTGTTCTGCATTCTGAGCGCCAGGGCTAGATGCCCTCGGGTTCTGAAGACATGGGCGTGATCTTCACCTAGGGCTTTAGATCGTAGGATCAGCAGTTCCCGCATTTGTTGTTCCATCAGTCCATACTCGCCCCGGAACCAGCTGATAGACGCCAGTCGACTTAACGAACCCAGCGTGTCCGGATGGGTTTGTCCAAGCACTCGGCGGCGCAGCTCGAAGGCCTGTTCATACATCGAGGTTGCTTCTGCGTAACGAAACTTTCGCCGGGCGATCTCGCCGATTCTGTGCAGTGTTGCCGCAATGTCTGGATGATCGCTGCCTAGCTTTTCTTGTTGAAGGGCCAGTAAACGACGGGCCACCACTTCCGCCGCTTCGGTATTGCGTTTGTCGGCGAGGGTCGAAAACAGGCCGTCCATTACCGTCAGTCGCTCTCGCCAGGCATCGGGCTGGTGTTGTTCCAGATCTGCCAGTGCCTGCTCCTGCAACGCCTGAGCCTGCTCTCGTTGCCCCAGTTGAAGCTCAGCCTGGGCCAGTCGGCCTTGGGCGACCAATGTAACCCGGTCGAAAGGGGCCGCCTTTTTCAGGTTTTCCAGGGTCGGCGCCAACAGCTGTTTGGCGTCAGCCGGCTGACCCAGTTCCAGGCGCAGTTGCCCAAGCTGACTTTGGGCCGCCAGCGTTGCCAGGTGTTCCGGACCCAGGGCACCCCGAAGATCCTCTAAAGCCTGTTCCAGTAACGGCTGCGCCGCGTCGAAGCGGCCCAGACTCATGAGCGACGTCCCGGTGGTCTGACGCAGCCGGGCCTGCAGGGCAGGTTCATCGACAAAGGCGCCATCAATTCGCCTCGCCGTTTGCTCCAATACCTCAACCACGCCCAGCGTGTTACCGCGGCTTACCTCTGGCCTGGCCGCAGAGAGCATCTCGTTGATAAAAAATGACTGCACCGCTTGCGCCAACGCCGCTTCACGCTGACTTTCCCGGGCCTGATAAAGGGTTGCCACAATGCCGCTGATGGTGGCCACCAGCAGCAATGCCGAGGCCCCTAACCACAGGCGATTGCGCACCACAAAACGCCTCAGGCGATAGGCTTGACCAGAGCGCGCTGTTACCGGTCGCCCATCCAGGTAGCTGCGCAGGTCGGTGGCCATGGCTTCCACGCTTGCGTATCGGCTTTCCGGTTCCGGGCTCAGTGCTTTTAGCACCACGTTTTGAATATCGCCTTTGAGTCTTGCGGACAATCGCGGCCAGGATAGGGTGCGCAGCTGGGCGATCTGTTCGCGCAGGGGCTCATCTACCGTGGCCATCTGACGGCTGAAGCTTGGCGGGTCCCCGCTCAGACGCAGATCCAGGTTCTGGGGGTCGTCGGCAAAGGGGCGCCGGCCACAAAGCAGTTCGTAAGTGATCACGCCAAGGGCGTAGACATCGGTGGCCGTTGATACGGGTTTGCCAAAAAACTGTTCCGGTGCAGCGTACTCCGGCGTCAGCGCTCGGTGCTCGGTGAGCGTCTGCACTTCCCCCGGTTCGTCACTGAGCAGTTTGGCGATACCAAAGTCCAGCAGTTTCACCACGCCATGTTCATCCACCAGAATGTTGGCCGGTTTGAGGTCGCGATGAATCACTAGCTGTCGGTGGGCGTAGCTCACTGCATCGCAAACGCTCAGCACCAGGGCTAAGCGTTGGTCTAAATTGAGGCGGTTTTGGTTGGCGTGTTGGGTCAGGCTGGCACCGTCAACAAATTCCAGCGCGAGAAAGGGGTGGCCGTCAGCGGTGGTGCCGCCCTCGATTAGCTGGGCAATGTTGGGGTGGCGCAGGGTGGCCAGAATTTGGCGCTCGCGCACAAATCGCTTTTCCCACAACGGCGAAAAATTGTGGTGGCGAATCAGCTTAAGAGCGACCTGCTGATCATAATCTGCACGCCGTCGGGCCCGGTACACCGAGGCCATGCCACCTTCACCGAGTTTTTCCAGTATCTCGTAGCCATTGATATCCGGTGTGGTGGACTGCTCGATGAGCGGTGCTAGATGTTCCTCCGCGCCGCCATCCAGAAACGGATCGGTATTGGAATCCAAGGCGAGCATGGTCTCCACCCGCCGACGTAGGGCGGGAGGTACATCGTCGCTTGCCAACACGCGCTTGCGTTCAGAGTCGGAAAGATCCAGTAGCTGTTCAAAAAGAGCCAGGGCGGCCTGATCAGCGTTTTGCGTCAAGGCCGGCTTTCCTCGGTGGCCAGTTCCGCTAGTAAGAACGCCCGCGCCCGGCGCCAATCTCGCTTCACGGTGGCCGGTGAGATCTCCAGACATTCGGCAATCTCGTCCATGGAGCAGCCACCGAAAAACTTCAGTTCCACCACGTCGTGGGCGCGCTCATCCGCTGCCTGCAGCCGCTGGAGGCCTTGGTCGAGGGAAAGAACGCCGAGACCTGGCGTTGGTACTGCAATCTGCATTTCGTCCAGAGAGATTGGGCGCTCGCCGCCGCCGCGCTTGGCCGCAGAGCGGCGTCTAGAGTAGTCAATCAGCACAGCGCGCATTATCTTGGCAACAGTGCCAAACAGGTGCCGCCGATCTTTGAGTCGGATCACTTCGTCGGGCCCAAGCAGCCGAATATAAGCC
>CAZLJY010000213.1:0-7159 GCA_964559945.1 uncultured Gammaproteobacteria bacterium
GCCAAGATGTGCTCGTCCCAGTACCGGCCCTCAGCGAAGTGGCCCTGGGCCACAACAATGAGGGTCACTGGCAAGCAACTAACCGCGTAAATCGCCAGCAATGCCAAACGCCATAGCATGCGAACCGCGCCCAAAGAATGGGGCGGCGTGCTTGGCGCGGGCGAATTAGGCTGAGGGCTGTTCATGAAACCGTGGCATCACGTGTCTAGCAATTGGGTTTGTTCCATTAGTGCCAAGATGTGCTCGTCCCAGTACCGGCCCTCAGCGAACCAAGGAAACAGCCGAGGGAAGGCTGGGTCTTCCCAGCGCCGCGCAATCCAGGCCGCGTACTCTACCATGCGCTGGGAGCGCAGCGCTTCCACCAGTTTGAGCTGGGACCAGGGAAATTCCAGGAACTGTTCATAGCCATCGAGCAAGCTGTCTAGCTGACGTCGCTGGGTCTCCGGGTCACTGTCCAGTAACATCCAGAAATCGTGCACTACCGGACCACTCTGGCAATCATCTAGGTCCACTAAGTGGGGCCCGTTATCAGTCCACAAAACGTTTCCTCGATGGCAATCGCCGTGGATTGATTGAACCTCACAGGGAACCGCCTCCAGCTTTAGCGCTAGAGCATCCAGTAGCTGCTCGGCGGCTTGTTGATAGCGGCTGGCAGCTTCCAGCGGCAGCTGCTCACACTGGCCCACAAACGCCACCGCATCGCGGGTACGTTGTAGATCCAGCAGTTGTTGGCGATGGCGAAACGGGCGATCGGCAGCAGCGGCATGCAGGCGACCCATAAAACGCCCCATCCACTGCAAATTATCCTGACTTTCCAACAACGGCTCGCGGCCACCCTGACGGGGGAAAATAGCAAAGCGAAAGTCATCACCCCATTGCAGTAGCGTTTGCCCATCGCGGGCCATCGGCGGCACTACAGGCAGCTCTAGATCCGCCAGGTAATGGGTAAAGGCATGTTCTTCTTTGATCGCTTCGGTGGTCCAGCGACCCGGCCGATAGAACTTGACCACCACCGGCGCCTGATCATCCACACCTACCTGGTAAACCCGGTTTTCATAGCTGTTGAGCGCTAGCAGCCGACCATCGACAGCCAACCCAGCATCTGCCACCGCATCCAGCACTTGCTCAGGTCCCAATCCGGCATAGGGCGGACTTTCGCTCACCGCTGGGCAACCACCGCCACGGTTAAGCGCGAGACACACACAGCGCGACCCTGATCGTCTTCGATATGAATCGACCATACCTGGGAGGTTCGGCCCAGATGGTCGGGGGTTGCCACCCCATGGACCCGTCCATCGCGAACGCCGCGCAGATGGTTGGCGTTAATTTCCTGGCCTAAAACGAAAAAGCGCTCGGTATCAACCACCAGCGATGCCGCCACCGAACCCAAGGTTTCGGCCAAAACACAGGAAGCCCCGCCGTGGAGCAAGCCATAGGGTTGATGGGTTTTCTCGCCCACCGGCATGGACCCGCAAAGATAGTCGGTACCCACCTCGTCGATCTGTATGTCCAGGAAGCCTGGCATGGCTCGGGTCATGCCTTGTCGCAGCTGCTCCATATTTACCGGCTTGAACCAAATTTCCTCAGCGACCGTTGGCGCGGTCATCGGCCAGCTCCGGCGTAAGCCACCTCAGAAATTTCGTTCCATTGTCGCGCCGCCTCACCAAAAGCAAGGTAGGACTCTAAAACCCGACGGAATTGCGGATCACCGCTGGCAATGTCCTCCACCACCTGGACTGACAATTCCCGCAAATATTTCAACACGGGCTGGGGAAAGGGGCGTATATCGATGTCGGGATTTTTCTTCAGCTCTACCAATGCCGCCGCGTTTTGGGCGGTGAATTCCGCTGCCATGGTGTCGTTCACAGAACGACAGGCGTGGCGCACTATGGACTGAAGATCTGAGGGCAAAGCGTTGAATGCGGTTTTGTTCACCATGCACTCAAGGGTTGTGCCTGGTTCATGCCAGCCAGGATAGTAGTAATACTTAGCTGCCTGATACAAACCGAATGCCCGATCGTTGTATGGACCCACCCATTCGGTGGCATCGATGGTTCCAGCCTCAAGGGCGGTGAACAACTCAGCACCGGGTAGGGTGACCGGAGTACCTCCAGCCCGTTTCAAGACTTCCGCACCCAGGCCAGGCATACGCATTTTCAGTCCCTTCAGATCCTCAATCTTATTGATGGGTTTGTTAAACCACCCTCCCATCTGAACGCCTGAGTTACCCGCAGGAAAAGGCACCAGATCAAATTTATCGTAGATCTCTGTCCACAACTCAAGGCCGCCACCTTGATACAGCCAGCCGTTCATGGCCTGACCATTTAAGCCAAAGGGAATGGCCGAGAAAAACTGCAAGGCCGCTGACTTCCCCTTCCAGTAGTAGGCGCCGCTGTGGCCCATTTCTGCGGTGCCGCTGCTGACCGCATCAAACACCTCAAAGGCGGGGACTAAATCACCTGCCCCATAAACTTTCACGTTCAACCGACCGCCACTCATGTCGGTGATGGCTTGAGCCAGGTCAGTGGCTCCGCTGCCCAAGCCAGGAAAATTTTGCGGCCAGGAGGTGACCATTTTCCAGTTTCTTACCGGTTCGCTGGCAGCGCCTTCAGAGGCACAATCAGATTGGGCACAGCCACTGACCACCGCTGCACCGGCAGCCAAAGCACCGCTGCTGCGCAAAAACGTTCTCCGCTCCATTGGGTCGATTTTCCCTGCTAAAAATAAGGCGCCCATGGTAACCCGCCTGCCGCCTTGGAGTCGGCCTGTACAGCGCGTTCATGAGTAAAATATTGGGATTTTTTCTCCAAATATTGTTTTTGGGGAACATGCGACAATTTCTTACATCAAACCGAGGCTTTCGCGCACGATTTCGCGAAGCTCAATTGCTAGACTACCGTTGGGATTGCTGTCTCATGGGCCACCACCGGCAGCCGACAGCGACAGGAGTAAGGGACATGTCAAAAGAATATTTCGGGCAATACAAAGTCGAGTCAGAGCTGGGTCGCGGCGGTATGGGCGTGGTTTACAAAGCCTATGACGACGCCCTTAGCCGGCATGTCGCCATAAAGGTGCTGTCAGAACAATTGGCCACTGATGAAAGCGTTGTTGAGCGGTTTAAGCGCGAAGCCAAATCCATGGCTGCGTTAAACGATGCCAGCATTATCCAGATTTACTTTATTGGCGAAGATCAGGGACAACCCTACTTTGTTATGGAGTATGTGGAAGGCGAGTCTCTCAGCGAGCGGCTCAAGCGCAGCGGTCGCATTCCCATTGAGGAATGCTTAAATATTCTCAAGCAGGCCTGCCAAGGTTTGTCTGTGGCTCACGATCGTGGCGTGGTTCACCGAGACATCAAACCCGGCAACCTGATGTTGAGCAACACCGGCGGGGTCAAACTGGCCGATTTCGGTATTGCTATGGTCCAGGACTTGTCTAAGCGACTGACCAACACCGGTGAGTTTGTCGGCACCCCCGGCTATCTTTCCCCGGAAGTGTGTATCGGCCAACCGGTTGACCAACGCTCAGACATTTTCGCCATGGGTATTGTTCTTTACGAAATGCTCACCGGCGATATCCCTTTCACCGAGGCCAGTCCCTTAGGCATGATGCTGGAAGTGGTCAAAGCGGAAATTCCCGACGTTCGCTCGGTCAACGCCGACGTGGACGAACGCACCTGCCAGATTTTGACCCGGATGATCGCGAAAGATCCGGACCAGCGCTATCCCGATTGCCACGAACTGCTAGCCGATCTAAACGGCAGCAACCCCATTGCCGTGCCAGTTGCACCTGCGGGTGCGGCGGGCGCACCTGGTTCATTCCACCAGGCCCGAACCACCGCTCTAAGCCAACTGGAAGCCCTACCGGAATTGGGTACAGGTTCCGTTGAGGCTACCCGAGTATCGGGGCCCGGCAATCAACTGCCACCGATACCCGCGCCTGCAGCGGCAAGCCCTTCTGACAACGAGATCACTGGACAACGGGATGCACAATCCGGTGGTGCTCGCTGGCTGCCCGCTGCCATCGCTGCATTGCTGTTGATGGGTATTGCTGGCGGCGCCTTGTTTGTGTTCCAGGATCAACTGCTTTCCGATGGGACACCGCAAGACGTGTCAGTGAGCAGTGCCCAAACCATTGAACCGGTCACCACAACCGAAGTGGCGGCCAATAACGATAGCCGTCCCACGCCCACGCCTGACACTAATGCTGACACCCCATCCGGTTCAACGGACCGCAGTGACACAGCAGATATCAGCGGCGAAGACCTAGAGCAGGCGTTGTTGGCCACAGTAGAAACCGATGCCGCACAATCATCCGCTGAGGTTTTGGCCTCTCCGGCTGATAAGACCCCTTCACCACCCCTTGCTGATAACAAAGGCGATGCACTCCAACTTGCATCAGCCAATACCCCGGACGATGCGAAACAGGTTCTCAGCGATGCCCGAGAGACAACCACAAGCACCGCAGCCCAATTGCAAAAAGCCGAGGTTCCCCAGGCCACCACTCAAGTAGCCACTCAAGTGGCCAGTCAAGTGGCCAGTCAAGTGGCTGACCAGGTAACCAACCCAGTCGCCAGCCAGCCCATTACAGTGGCCCAAGTATCCCAACAGCCAGCCCCACAACCCATGGCAGCGAAACAAGCCCCGCTGGAGTTAGCATCAGTGCCCGCCCAACCCATGGAACCACGCATGGTTGTGATGGCGGTGGGTGATCGAGCGCTGGCTGGACCGGTCGAACAATTGCTGGAAAATGCCCTTCTTGATCGAGAACTGGATGTTCTGGACGAAGCCTTTCTGCCGGATGTTGGACGTTTTGCCAACGACAATGGGGTCGACCTGGCGGGTCTGAGCGGTGTCATTCAAGCCGGCGGCGCAGATGTTTTGGTGCTGGCGGAAATCGACTACATTGGTGAAACCCAACTCACCTACTACGGCCAAGCCAGCACACTGTATTCAGTCAACGTAAAGATTCGAAACATCTCCCTGAAAGACCGACGACCAGTGGGCCGAGGTTGGACTCGCAAAGTGGATTTCACCACGCTCAACGTGGCGGAAAAAGCCGAAGAAGAAGTAGGTCCGATTGTCGGTGATGTTGCCGATGCCCTGGTCAGCTACACCCAGAGATAAACACCGCACGTTTTTCTTAACTTTGTTCGGGCAAAGACCAGTCGATGGGGGGTAAAGCCCGGGTTGCCAGGTAGTCATTGGCCAAGGAAAAATGGCGGCAGCCGAGAAACCCTCGATGGGCAGACAGGGGTGACGGGTGGGTGCTCTCCAGCACATGATGTCGTTCCCGGCTGATCAGCTGGCCCTTTTTCTGAGCGTAGCTCCCCCACAACATGAACACCAATCCACTGCAAGCCTGATCGAGTCGGGTCACCACAGCATCGGTGAAGGTCTCCCAACCCTGTCCTTGGTGGGCACCGGCATTGCCCTGCTCAACGGTGAGCACAGAGTTGAGCAGCAACACCCCCTGGCGAGCCCAATGGGTCAAATGACCATGGGCCGGCGCAGGTATACCCAAATCCGAAGCGATTTCTTTAAAAATATTTTTCAGCGATGGAGGGATGGGGATTCCCGGGGGTACGGAAAAACTGAGCCCATGGGCTTGGCCTGGGCCGTGGTAAGGATCCTGGCCTAAAATCACCACTCGGGTGTCTTCCAATGATGTGAGCTTAAGCGCCTGGAAAACTTCGGACGAAGGTGGATATAACGTTTTTTGTGCGGCTTTTTCCGATTTGAGGAATTCTCGCAGCTTGGCCATATAGGGCTCGTCGAATTCGCTGGCCAAATGGCGATCCCAGGATTGGCTGATAATGGTGTCGCTCATCCCTGGGATAGTTGCAGCTGAAAGCGCAATTTGTTCACCAACAACTCTTCATCGATAGGTTTGGCCACCAAATCGTTGGCACCGGCCCGCAGCAGCACCGCCTGTTTGTCTTTGTTGTCATCACCGGTCATCACGATGATGGGCAGCCGGCTGCGGCCCATGGCCATGGGGCCACGAATTTGTTCTACCAATTCTTTCCCAGTCAGGCCGCCCTTGAGGTAAACATCGGTGAGCACCACGTCAAAAGCCGGTCCATCCAAGGACTCGATATTGCCTTCAAGAATTTCGATGGCTTCCTCCACCGACACCACATGCTCGGTAGTAAACCCTGCCGCTTCCATGATCCGTTTGGTGGCGACCGCCACCACGCGACTGTCTTCCACGTACAGAATATGTCCGGTCACAGCGGTGTCTGGCTTGACGTATCCTCGGATGAAAGCACCCAGCGCTTTGAACCCGTCGGCCTTATCAAAATAGTCGGTGACATCATCGTTGATGTCGCGGTTTTGCAATCGATGATTCACATCACCGGAGACCAAAATGATGGGCATGAACTTCTGATCGCTGCGTGACCTCAGTTCGGACGCGAGATCCATTCCGTTCATGTCGGGAAGTGAGATTGCCGTACTGACCAGATCCACCGCGCCGGCGGAAAATTCTTCAAGGGCGCTGGCTGCACAGTCGCAGGCCACTACACTGGCCTCAGGTAGCGCCCCGGCTACGGTTTTTTCAATCAGGCGTCGGGTAACTTTTGAGTTATCGACGATCAGGATACGTCCGCTTTCTTCCACCAAAATGTCCTTCGCTACATTGCGGGGTTTTTACAACTGACCAACGCGGCCTAAGGGCTAGCGCTTAGGTAGGGTTCAGACCGGCAATCTGTCGGCTAGAGGCCAACCAAGCGCCTAGCCAACCAATGAGCCCGCCGCCGCCGATCAGTACCGCGACAAACAAAAACCCGGGCCAAATCAGCACCTGTTCGCTGCCGTAACTTTGGCCGAACTCGGCCACCGGGCCGGCTAACATGCTGATGCCCAAAAATATCACCAGCGCCGCCAACAGTCCGCCAGCAAGACCGTACCACAGACCCAGATAAAGAAACGGACGTCGGACAAATCCGTCGGTGGCGCCCAACAATCGTGTGATTTCTATTTCTTCCCGGCGGGTCTTTAACTCAAGCCCAATGGTATTTCCCACGATCAGCAGAGCCGCCAGGGACAACAACGCCGCTAGAACCAAGACTCCCCGTCCGGCGAGGGCTAGCAATGCATTGAGGCGGGCCAGCCATTTCATATCAACCTGGACCGAATCCACCTCATCCATCCCTTCC
>CAZLJY010000214.1:0-7126 GCA_964559945.1 uncultured Gammaproteobacteria bacterium
CTCTAGTACCGTTCGATGCAGCGACACGTCGGAAAATTGGGGGCTACTGACAGCAACAATGGTCATAGCTGAACCACTAAGATTGGTTAATGCGCCAAAGGCTGCGGTCATATTCATACCCGGTGGCGGTAATCGCACATAACCGTTGGTCATTTCCATCGGCGGGCCAGTGTTTGGGGCAGTGTTAGGGCCAATATCGCGGTCAGAGTCATCGCAACCGCCAAGCAGTATCAGGCAGGCCGTTGCTATGAGCCAAAATACGGACGGCTTTTGCATCTTTTCAGACTTTAAGCCAATGTACTGACAACGGCGCATCAGCCGTCTGCTTGCGGAGACTAATGTGAACACTCGATTAATCCTTTTATCCCTGATCGGGTTTATGTATAGCTGTTTCAATGTCGTGAATGCTCAACAGCAAAAGGCTTCGAACTCGGATAACGCCACCATGAATGATCACAGCATTACCATATACAGCCGCAGCCAACCGGGCGCGGTGGATTCCAGCGCATTTACTGGCGAGGGAAATCCTTACCAGCGTGACATACCCGGCTATGCCGTGGTTCGAACTGTCAGAGGAATGGACCTTTCCAACCCAAGTGTCGAATTCACAGACGTGGCCTCGTCGATCGATCCCACAACCGTTGCGTTTAAATCTCTGAGTCACCCGGATAGCACCCGGGTATTAGAACAGAATTATCGTTACGATCTTGTCAGTGCTTCGCGCATGTTGGAGCAATTTGTCGGTCAACAGCTGACCCTTCGAAATGTGCTGGGGACGGAGGTTGAAACCTATCGCGGTACACTGATGGCCTCCAACGGCAACAATGTGGTGCTGCAACTGGCTGATGGCCAGCTAGTCAGTCTTTCTGACGTTGGCAACATTACCTTTCCCAATCTGCCGGGTGGTCTGATCACTCGCCCTACCCTGCAATGGCACATCGCCACCGATGCACCTCGCCATCACGACGTTGAGGTCAGCTACGAAACTGCTGGCATGACCTGGTGGGCCGATTACAACCTGCTACTGGACGAGCGCAGCGGTTGTAATTTGGATCTGCAAGCATGGGTGAGCATCGTTAATCAGTCTGGTGGAAGCTTTGACAATGCACGGCTGAAATTAATCGCTGGCGAGGTCAACCGAGCCCCCAAAGTGCAGAATGTCCGGCCAACTGCAGTGCGCCGCAATCTTGCCATGGCCCAGGCGGAAGACGCCGGCTTTCAAGAACAATCGTTTTTTGAATACCACCTGTACACCCTTGGCCGCTCAGCAGATTTACCGGATCGTTCGCTGAAGCAGTTGGAGCTATTTCCTACCGCTCTAGGCGTTGGCTGCGAAAAACAGCTGGTATTCGCTGCCGGTCATCGACCATGGGGCGTCTATACCGAACCGTTTACCAATACCAATCACCCTCAACCGATGAAAGGTGATGTGGCTGTAAATTTGACCTTCCTTAATACTGAGGACAACCAGCTGGGCTTAGCCATGCCAGCGGGCCGAGTCAGGGTTTCACAGCTCAACCCTGATGACGGTAATAGGGAATTTATCGGCGAAGACGTAATTGGCCATACGCCGCGAAACGAGCGGCTAACGATTGCATTGGGCAATGCGTTTGATGTGGTTGGCGAGCGCCGGCAGGCAGATTTTCGCTGGAACGCTTCCCAGCGTTGGATGGAAGAAACCCTAGAAATTGAAATTCGCAATCAAAAAACCGTGGCCGCCCGTGTTTTGATCAAAGAATCCATGCTGCGCTGGACAAATTGGCAAGTAACACAGCAAAGCCATGACTTCGCGAAAACCGATGGGTCTACGGTTGAATTTGACGTAACTGTGGAGGCTGAAAAAACCGTTAAGGTCCGTTATACCGCGCGTTACGAATGGTAGTCAGAAATCCAGCCGCTCCAGGAATCCACGTACAGGCTGGACCCAGACTTATTTAGATGTTCCATACATGCCAGGTTGAAACAGGCTGTGACCCCAGATCCGCACATATGGGTCACTTGCTCAGAAGGAACCTCACCCAGAATGTCCTGCCAGGATCGAAGCAAGGTATCGTAATCCAGCAGATGGCCATCATTTAGGCTGTCGGCAAAAGGACGACTAGTGGCGCCGGGCACATGCCCTGCCCTGCGGTCAATGGGCTCCACTTCACCACGGAAACGCTCACCGGCCCTGGCATCCAACAAAAGGTGTCTGCGGGTATTGCCCGATGCGCCGTCCACCCATTGCCTGATCTGTTGCCCGGACACAACGGGCATGCTGTTAGGGATCGGCGTTAGCCTGGAGGGTGAAGGCGTTGACACCTCTTGGCATAGCAAACCGTCGAACTGTTGCCAAGCCTGCAAACCGCCGTCAAGGATGAATACCTCTGAAAGGCCAATCCAGCGTAGCATCCACCAGGCACGAGCCGCTATCGCACCAGACATATCGTCATACACCACAACCGGCGTATCGCGGACCCCCCAACCTCTCACTGCGCCGATGAAGTCCTCCACCTTTGGCAGAGGGTGGCGGCCTGAGCCCAGTGCCAAGTTGGCCAAATCTGTTTCCAGGTCGGCAAATTGAGCACCCTTGATATGACTATCCAAATACAGCTGACGTCCTGTATTGGGCTCCCCTAAACGTGACCGGCAGTCCAAGATCACCGGCGATGCACCCTCGTTTTGCCAGCTCAATAGGGTTTTGGCGGAAACAAACACCGTCAACGCGGTACACCATTCATTCGTTCGGCAAAGTTTTTCAGCATGGCCGCTGTGGCCCCCCAGATTCGCCAGGATTCATATTCAATGACGTGAAACCGGGCGGTCCTGCCGGCCCGCTTCAGCGTCTCTAGCCGATAATTTTGCTGATCCATTAAAAATGCCAAAGGCACTTCAAATACCGCTTGTACCTCACCCGGATCTATTTTTAGCGCGGGTTCGCCATCGATTAACCCGACCACCGGAACCACTCCAAAACCGGTAATGACTGGTACCGAATCCAAAAAACCCACCAACGATACGTGGCTAGGGTCTAGACCAATTTCCTCCTCTGACTCCCTAAGCGCCGTGTCAACAAAGGATTGGTCAGCTGGCTCCCGTCGCCCACCGGGGAAGCTGATCTGGCCGCCATGGTTGGAGAGTCTTTCTGTTCGGTGAGTGAGAATCACCTGCCATTGCTCGCGGAAAACCAGGGGCACAAGGACGGCGGCAGGCACAAGAGGCTTTGTTAGCACTGCACTAAGGGGGTTGTCCGAACCCAACACCGGAACATCGACCGCCCTATCCATGGAAATCAAGGCGTCGCTGAGCTTTTCCCTCAAATCGCTTTCAGGATGCAGACGGTTGGCCATTGGACCAGAATTCAGCCCTCTCTGGATCGGCGATCACTCCGTGTCGACCTTCGCGATAGATATCTGCCAAGGTCTCACTAGCCTGGCGACACTGGTTGTTCGCCGATTGCTCAAGCAGGGTTAATCCTCGCTGACAATCTTGCTCCACCAATTTGCCACTCAGATACATTTTACCTAATGCCCAGGCGGCCATAGCGTGGCCAGCATCCGCTGCTTTATGCAGCCAGTGGACAGCTTTAGTGTGATCGGTATTTCCACCCTTGCTGGCCAAATGGTTAACGCCCAGATGCCACATAGCCTGGTGATCACCCAATTCTGCCGCTTTCAGATACAGCGAATTAGCATCATCCATGGACTTGCCGCTGACCGCCCCGCTTTCATAGATGGCCCCTAGCAACACCATGGACGGCGTATGGCCAAAAGCGGCCCGGACACGGGCCAACGCTCTTAACAAGGGGTAACTGGGTTTGGCGTTAGCCGGCGACATCGCCATCCAAACCTTCCACACGATTCATAATGGCCTCTCGTTCCGAGTCAGTCATGGTCGTCCAGCGGAAAATTTCATCCGAACTGCGAGAACAGCCGATACATACGTCCTGGGCATCTAGGGTGCAGATACCGATACAGGGACTTGAAACTAGGTCCGGCGCCTCAGGCGCCGGACCTATCGCTAAATCAGAAATTAGCTTTTGACCTCAACCAGGTTGATATCAAAAACCAATACTTCATTGGGTCCAACAGGTGGTTGGCCGCGCACGCCATAGCCCATCTCAGGTGGCACAAAAACCTGCCACTTAGCACCAGGCTTCATCAACGGCAGCACTTCCTGCCAACCTTTTAGCACCTGATTGACCTTAAAGTTCACCGGTTCGCCGCGGGCAAATGAGCTGTCGTACTCAAGACCCGACATCGTCGATGAGCGATAGTGCACAATCACTTCGCTTTCCATCGTCGGGCGAGTGCCGCCACCTTCTTCAATCACGCGGTACTGCACGCCACTGGACAACACGACAATGTTTTTCTTGCCCTTGTTTTCCGCCAGGTATTCTTCGCTCTTGACTTTATTTTCATCCGCCAAGGCTTTGAACTTCTCCAGCTGCTCGGCTCGAAATTCCTGCTCCAGGCGCTTTAAAAGAGCCACCATCTCTTGCTCTGGCACTCGCGCCTGGCTGCCACCTACAGCATCTCTTATGGCCTCAACAACCGTTTCTACGCTGACATCCAATTGGCGCAATTTCAGATCGTTGCCGAACTGGTAGCCGATCGAGTAGCTCATCTTGTCTTTGTCGATAGGCGCTTCATCCTGAGCCATCGCCAGCGGAATGGCCGTTATCATGACCACCAGGGCGGTTAGCTGCGCCGCAAAACGTACCTTCATGTTTATTCTCCGAACCGTGTAGCCGATCCCCTGCGAGATCGGCAAAAAAGTCAGCCTGGCGCTTGCACAGGCGTCGAAAGGTGCGCCATTCTACTGAACACAGCCTGCCCTTCAAAGCACCACTGTCAAACAATGATGAAATTAGCATCTGTATGCACACCCGATGGCCGGGGGAAATCCCCAACTGTTAGCTAAACAGACCACAATTAGCGCTTCAGGTTCCCTAAGCAGAAAGCGCCAAAATCGCATTTATTCCCTTTTATTTCAAAGCTTTAACGTGAAATTTCAAAACTGGCACAATTTCTGTATACCAACAAACCAAGAGAAATAACCGGAGCATTACGCACGTGGGCATATTTACCCGACTGACTGACATCATCAACGCCAATATCAATTCGGTGCTAGATAAAGCCGAAGACCCGGAGAAAATCGTCCGCCTGATGATCCAGGAAATGGAGGACACGCTGGTGGAAGTTCGGTCTGCGGCGGCCAAAGCCATCGCTGATAAGAAAGAACGGACCCGAGCGCTTAGCTACATGGAGCAAGAATCACTGGATTGGGAGCAGAAAGCCGAACTGGCGTTATCCAGAGACCGGGAAGATTTGGCAAAAGCCGCCTTGGTGGAAAAGTCTCGGGTTGGCGTTCGCACCGAAGCGATTCAAAAGGAACTGTCAGCGATTAATGAGCATTTACAAAAGCTCAATGACGACATCAATAAATTGCAGGCCAAGCTGAGTGACGCAAAAGATCGTCAGCGAGCCCTCAGCATGAGACACAAGGCTGCCCAATCACAATTGAGAGCCCGTAGCCAAATCCATGACTCTCGGATCGATGAAGTGCTGCACCGTTTTGAACATGCAGAACAAAAAATTGATCGAGTGGAGTCTGAGGCTGAAGCATTGGACATGGGGCGTAACAAAACCCTGTCCGACGAAATCATGGAACTTGAACGCGGCGACGATATCAAGCGTGAGCTGGACGCCCTTAAGGCTAGGGTTTCCCAAAACAACAAAGCGTCAAAGAAAGGGTCCAAGGAGTAGCCGAGAATGACTGACACACTCGCCATAATATTCATGACAGTTGTCGCGCCCACATGGATCGTTAGCCATTACATCAGCAAAGCACGGTCCGCTAAGGGATTGACGCCAGAAGATGAAAGCATGATGTCGGAAATCTGGGAAAGCGCCAAAGGCATGGAAGAACGCATCCACACCTTGGAACGAATTTTGGATGACCAAGCTCCCGGCTGGCGCGGGCTTCGATCATGAGCCGTCTAAAACATTCTCGGCATCCTAATCGGCACCGAATCGGGCGCGCGAGGCGACTGTTCAGGGACCCATCACGACGCTGGGTTGCTGGAATCTGCGCAGGCATCGCCAATCATTTGGGCGTGCCGGTTTTCTGGGTTCGCTTGCTGGCCGTGGTGCCACTGCTGTCACCCTTGTTACCCATCATGTTTTTGGGTTACGTGATCGCCACCGTGCGAATCCCACTGGAACCGGATTCACTGTACGAAGACGCTGAGGAGCAAGAGTTTGTGCGCTCAGTGCACAGCGCACCTTCGGCCACCTTCGGCCAGTTGCGCCATCGAATGCGTTCCCTAGAGTATCGTCTTCGAAGCATTGAGGCTTACGTAACCTCAGCGGAATTTACCATTGACCAAGACCTCAAAGCCGGCGCTAAATTGAAATCCGTTTAATGCCTTATCCATTGTCTTTACCGATACTCCAGGGAGATTGACGCCAAGCAACGCGGTACACTATAGGTTCGTGTTTTTATGAAATGCCTACCCATGAGCGACCTTACTCAATTCGTGATCACTCTTACCGCTGAAGATCGTCCAGGCATCGTCGATGAGATTGCCGAAACCGTAACGCGTTTTGACGGCAACTGGCTTGAGTCCACGATGGCCAGGCTAGCCGGCCAGTTCGCAGGTATCGCGTTAGTGTCATTACCTAAAAGCGCAGCCGATGATTTTCTGGCAGCGGTCGGCGCATTGCGTGCCGAGGGCAACAGCGCAAGCTGTGAGCGCTACGATACTGGCGACGTAGGGGAGGCGCAGGAAAATAACAACGCCGTTGAAGCTATCCGACAAATAGAGCCCATCTGCAGCGATAGACCGGGCATTGTTAAACAGCTCAGCGAACTGCTGAAGTCGCTCAATGTGAACGTAGAACGGATTGAAACATCGCGACAGGCCGGCTCCATGTCCGGCTCGCCATTGTTTGCCGCAAAAGCGCAAATTTCCCTGCCGCCCGGCCTGCAGCCCGACACCTTAGCCGAACGCCTTGAGGTACTATCTTCTGATTTGCAGGTTTCGTTAGAGTCGCTGTAGCCCCTAAAATAACCCGCTACAACCCTTGATCTTTGGCCTCAACATCGGACACCTTTAACTGCTTTGTGCATCCATCCGGCGGCA
>CAZLJY010000215.1:0-7124 GCA_964559945.1 uncultured Gammaproteobacteria bacterium
GCCCATGGCCCAACAAGATCCCGACCGGGTTCGTGCCGATGCCCCAGTGGTCAACCACACCTTTATCCATTTCAAACTAGCCTTGACCCCGGTGTCCCTGGCACCCGAAAAGCCGCAGCAGGTTGCCGACAACAACACCCGATGGTGTTCAGTGGCCGATGCCGCGCAACTGGGCCTGCCCGCACCTGTACAATGGTTTCTTGATCAACATTTTAATGGTTTGGTGACATGGCAAGAACGGTAATGTGTGTTCATCTCAAGGAGGAAGGTGAGGGTTTGGATCGGGTGCCCTACCCCGGCGAACTTGGCCAGCGCATCTTCGACAACGTATCCAAAAAAGGCTGGTCCGAATGGCTGGCTCACCAGACTATGATCATTAACGAAAACCGCTGGACGCCAATCAACCCGGAACACCGCAAAAAGATCGAGCAGGAGATGGCCGAATTTTTCTTCGGTGGCGGCGCCCAAAAGCCCGACGGCTACGTCCCACCCAGCGACTAAAGGGACAAGCTAAACACCGATCTTGGGCAAAGGCACAACCAGCCTTGACGACCCCGCCCGCACAAGGTCTAATAGCGCCCCTCTTGGGGTCCTCCCATACCGATGGCCAGGTAGCTCAGTCGGTAGAGCAGCGGATTGAAAATCCGCGTGTCGGCAGTTCGATTCTGCCCCTGGCCACCATTAACTCTTTGAACTACCTCACTTTTCCAAATGGCCCAAAATCCGGGCATGTTAAAAAAAACGGGTTTTGTTAAAAAAACAGCGCCTCACAGGCTAGCGCAACGGAGATTCACAGATCGAACGACGCCGCCATCTAAGGCGCAACGGCCTTGACATGTGCCGCCGTAATGCACGGTTATGCCTGTAACAAACGTGCCATCGGGGCACGCGGCTTCTTTGTCTACGTCTATATGCACGCCGGCCGGGTAAGATACTCTCGTGGCTTCTCCCCAAGAGTTTCCATTTACAATAAGGTCCCCAGAAAAACCGCTCGCGCGGATCTCTTCCATCTGCTCTCGGGCACTAATGGTGAATGACTCCAGTGTTTGCGTACCGGCATTTTTTATGTCGATAATCAGACGGTCTCTTAGCCCAGTCACTTCATCGAGATCTTTTTTTGTTGCTTTGATGATTGAAGCCCCAAAGGATCCAGCAACGCCAAAAATAACCGCTACGACAAAAGCAATCTTGAAATAAGTCTCAATACTCCGGATTCGCTCACTGAGAGTGTTGATCGTTGTTTTTTGTTCATCAACCTGTTTCTTGAGCTCTTCTAAATCTGCCATCCCCCCCCCTTATCTTACCGGCTTCACCGGCTTCACCTTTCTATCATAGACCCTCGCGTGGGTCTTCCTGTCCGAATGCCCCAGCAACTGCCAGTCCGTCGCGTCAGTGCCTGCCTTTGCACGTAGATCATGGAACGTAAACCTCTCCATCCCCTGTGCTACGGCTTTCTCCATGAGGCGATGCCACAGTGATCGGAATCCATCCGAGGTGTACGGCCCCCCAGATCGGCTAGGTAGAAACCAGATGCTTGTGGTTTTCCCAATGGCCAGTCCCTGTTGGTAAACAACCGAAAGTGCGTCACTCCACTGGACATGCATTTTCTTGCCTGTCTTACCTTGGGTCCAATGTAATCCATTTTCCTTCCAATCTGAACGCTTAAGCCGCAGTAAATCTCCCTGCCGGATTCCGGTGAGGGCGCTCAGTTCCATTGCTACTCGTACGGTTGGACCAGCAAGCTCGTACACTATTCGCAACTGTTCATCGGTAACGTATCGGGTTCGGGGCTTCTCGATGTTCCCGCTGACAAATGACACTGCCGCTGGGGTTTCATCGGACCATCCATGACAGATCGCGAATTTGTATAGCGTCTTTAGGAATGAAAGTTCTCGGTTTGCCTGGTGCAATGATGATCGGGTTCGAATCTCGTGCCATTTGAAAAAATCCTGGGGCTTAAGGTCATCCGGGCGACAGTGGCCAAACACCGGTCGCAACCGTTTCATGTACTGAAGATAGTCCTTCTGGGTGCGCGCCGCTTTTTTTTCTAGTTCCAACAACACATATTGGTCCATGACCTCATCTAGGGTGGTGGCGGTATCGGATGCATAGATTCGGCCCCAGTCGATAAGTAGCCGCGGCAGATCCCGGCGATACCATTTCTGCTGGCCATTCGGGAGGCGCAAGTAATAGCCGCCGTTGCGTTGGTATACGTGTCGCGGCAGATGTTTGCCGTGTTTACGATGTCTGCCCATGGACTGCGTCGAAGTTGGGCGCTTTGCGCGGGCGACTAACGTTACCACCAAATTGAGATTCCAGCACAGAGCGCATGACGGTGGGCTTACCCAGGCGGTTCACCGAGAACGGCACCAGGTTGTCTTTAAGCCACCGGCGCTGGCGTGCTGGGTATACGTACCCCGTCAGCTTAGTGAGTTCGGCCTGAGTCAGAAACATCAATGGACAACCCCACAAACTGGCTGGCATTGATTTCTGGATTGGTCAGGCAAACAGCGCCGGTGACTGTGGCCCCGGCTGTGGTGGTTTTTACGGAAAGCGAGAATTCGTAAACGTCGATATTCGCACCTTCGATCATCTGCCGACGGGCTTCCAACCGCTCTGCCCCGGTCATTGCCAGGTGCCCAGCCGTCAGGCCTCCTGATAACCCGGGTTCCAGTGTGCGGCGCCAGTGGGCGCAGGACAGCACCAGCGAGAGTAGCCTGTCCTGCAGCTTGCCCAATTGGCGGGCGTCTCCAAGCATGTGCAACCGCTTTGCGATCGCATCGATGTGTTCGTCTAATTCCATGGGTGAACGTTACCATTTCAGATTCTCACTATCTGATAACGCGCATTTGGCTGGGAAACCGATCACCCTTCTTACTGCTGTTTTTGCGCAGCCAAGGCAATTTGCTGGCCAAGTCACTCAATCAACTGACCTTTAGGCTCTACATCACGCTCGGCATAGTGAGCATCCAAGATATCCAGCGCTTTTCGAAGTATCGTGCGCAAATCTTTTTTTCCCCAAAAAGTAACGGCCGACGAATCGTCATCACCCGGCCGATGCATGAACGGGCCTTGCACATTTATTGGATTGCCAGCCGCATCGAAATGCGTTGTGGTTGGCAGGTACAGGTAGAACCTCAAGCCTGTGAAGTCATGTCCGTCTATGTGCTTGCTGATAATTTCTAGCTGGTCAGTCATTTCTTCCGCGTAAATATTTACTCTCATGCTGTCATTGCTCCTTCACAATCCGAACGGTATCGCCCGGCTTCAGCGTTGATTGTTCGTGTGGGTGTGGACGCAGGATCAGCGACACCCGGCCAGACTTCAGCAAGGTGGACTGATGCACTGTGGCTGCTATCCCGTTTAGCCGTTGTTCTGCCCAGTAGGCCTTCTGATGGGCAGGCTTACAGAAACGCTGCGTACGGCGATTGGACTGAAAAGCCTTTGAGCAATGCGGACAAACCTTGATTTCGTCTTGTGTGCCATCGCCATGCATCGTCAGCCACACTTCGCTACGGGAACAGGGACCACCAACGCGGGCTGATCACCTTCTAGGATTTCCCGCAGCTGCTTCGCGATGGGCGAGGTATAACCCGCGCGTTCTGATAGATGCTCAAGCGTGTCGGCCACGTTAGCGACCTGGTCCAGCTTCTGGCTCATCACTTCTGGGGCGCCGTGGTTCATTACCCTGCAACCTCCTTCGTCGTTATCGGCTCCAGCAAATTTTTAAGATCGCCCATTGCAGAAACGGCAAAGGTTCTCCACCCACCCCGAAAATTGTAAGAAGTGGCCTCTGCGAAATCTTTCGCCTCTTGGCGATTCATCCATACAGAATGGGTTTCCCAGATGGTTTCGTACCAACCCTTTTCTAAGCCTTGCTCATCGCTGACCTCATTGCCCTCATCGTCAACCACGCATTCAAGATCAGAGTCATATTCGCCCGCGTAATCCACTGTCACGGCCAACCGACCTGACTGGAGCAAATAGATCGGGTCGCGCTGGATCTCATTTTTGGGCGTTGTTCTTCTGATCATGCCGCCGCCGCTGTGGGGGTTTCCTAAACCTGCGCCGCATTCGGACAGCCAGGCGTCCAGCCCCGTAATATCCTTCATGCAGGTGTTCCACCAACTCTCGGAAAACCTCGGTGAATACCCACCCACCGCACTCTTTGCATAACCACGGGATCGCCTCATCAGCGCAGAATCTGCACGCTTTGTAGCAATCGCCGGAGCCATCCGTTACAACGAAGTACCGGCGGTAAGACTCACCAGGCTGGATAGTCGTCCTGCATTCATCACATGTGTGCGTAGTCCGCGCTCGCTTAACATCGGTCTGCGCCTGAAAGCTGCTGGACTCATAGTTCCCGTCGTATCTACACATCGCTAGACCTCTTATGGCAATTCATGTGCCGATAGACTTCGTAAAAACATGGCCGCCCATTTCGATTCCGACGCGAATGGGGTGTCTTACCCGTCCAGACCCGACGGTGCATAACCTTGCAGCCATCCCAGATCGGATTGCTGCAAACCTCGCATTCATCGCGGGGTTTGCCATAGGGCTTTTGATAAGTGCTTTCACTGTATTCATCAACCATCAGCGAGCCGACAACCAGCACATTGATAAAGCGCTCCGGCCCTGCGGAGTGTTGTCAGTCAGTCCCGTGTTTGCTGGGCCTGAAGCGCTTTCCAATACGCTGAGTTCTTGCAGGCGAGAGACCTGCCAATGGTGTCGCCCGTCCTTACGCTGCCAGCGGTATATACGCTCTGCATTGGTGGGCACTCTTGGTTCTGGCACTCCCCTGCCTGACGATCGATACCAACGCGCTGCGTAAATCACGGCGAAGGCAAGGAATGCAGCAAGCAATGCCACGGTGCTAAAAATGGTGGCGCCGTTCACTGGCGCCACCTACGGAACTGGACGAAGGGGAATCGTCCAGCAGCACACAAAATTGGGCCAGCCTGACCTATAAAGGGGGAGGTAATGGGAAGGGTTCGATCAGGCTGACCGCAAACTGAAATCATTGGGGCTTCACCACAAAGCGCGCTGGGTTATTCGGATCTGGCAGACGCTGGCAACCGGTGCGCCGTTGCCCACCTACCCTGTCCTGACCATGTGCCAACGAATCCTGAAACCGTCGCTGGTCGTTCGGTGACATACCTAGTAGTGCCCTGCGCTCTTCGGAGGTGATAACCATCAGAGCAGCCCCCTTCGAACGAATTGCCAAGCTACACATAGCCCGACAACGACCAAGAGCAAGAAGCCAGTGGCGCCAATTAGCGCCGACATAACCAAGCTGAACAGAATCACCAGGACGACCCAGAAGACCAGCATGAACAGCGTTTGTTGGTGATGTTCGAAATGCGGCATGACATTCATAAGGGCACCGTCTTGTCAGGATCAATGTCATCGAATGCCGCATCGTCTGACTGTTTGGCTGCAGCGCCATCGATCGCGTCATCAAAGCGCTGTCCGGAGTTCTCCCAATGGCGCACCGCCAGCTTGTAGCCAATGATGTCGTCGGCAATCACTGCGATGCAGATCCGCGCGTCTTCGGTAGGCTGGTCACACCACAAAGCCTTTGCTCGCTGCATGTGCTCTTTGAGAGTCATGACCATGCTCCAGCTACCAAGAACGCAGTGTTGATGGACAGTGCAACTGCGCCGAAAACGCAAAACACGCCAACCCAACCGCAGTCTTCAAACCAATCACTCACGCTCTGGCCTCCTTCACAAACTTCTCAAGGGTTCTTGCTACGTGCTCCCACTGGGACCCATGGAGGTGTTCCCATTTCTTTACACCCAACCGGTGAATGCCTGTTGAATGCTGCTCGTCATGCAGAATGTTGATCAATGGGAACGCAAAGAAATCTGAACTACGGCGTTGAGATAGCCGCCCGTGGCCAATCAGGTGGTGTGCACACTCGGCCGGCAGGCCGGTAACCGCACATGGAAGTGTTCGAACCCAATCGAGATAAGCAGGACAGCACGCCGGCTTCTCAGGGTTGAACACAGGTCTGTTGACCAGTTGATTCATGCAGCCACCTTCACTTCGGTGGCAACCCAAATCATGGCTGTGGATTCGAGCGACATGCACTTACGTGTGATGCGCTTGCCTTCGTGATTGGTGGGGTTGGTGACCTTGCCTAGTTTTCGGAGCTCGGGAAGTCTTCGCCCGGCGGCGTGACGATCAATGTCTTCGTGGCCGGCGGCAATGGCAAGGTCGGATAACTCAGCGCTAGTGCGGCCCGGATACTTTCTGACCAAACCCAACAGCACCTGCGCATGTCTTAACTGGTTGCCGGAACGCTTATTCGACTGTTCCGCTGATCGGCTAGTTGCCGGATCCGAGATTCGCGACCTCGGGATTGTCGACAGTAGATCCAGTTGCTGTTCCATCTTCCAGCCCTTGCTTGAAAATCGAAATAAAGCATAGCCTGATATTTAGTATCAAGCAACACTTTATTTTTAATTTAAAGCAAAGATCAGATGGTCAGTCGTTTTTGAATTTCAGAAAAGAAGCCGACCTGATACCCATTGTCTGGCTGTTTCGATTGAGAAAGGGCGGTGATCACTTGCCCAAGCGAATACGGAAAATCGCTGCAGTGAACGAAAATCATGAAGTCCTGCGCGCCAGTTTCGCCGGCCCGAACATTTTTTGCGTAGTCACCCGTATCAGGTGGTGACCACAAAAGTCTGCCGCCCGGCGAACGCCTGATGAACGGCAATTCAAACAAATCCATACCCTGAGCTACCCAAATCAGGGTCCTTCCGTCTCCACTAGGACCGTCGAAAGTGTTTTTGACCCCACTTTCTAAGCTAGCCGCCCCGGTCTTTTTTTCGGATACCGGGGCGGCCCAAACGCCCACAGAGACAGGGGGTGAACGTTTGTGAAGTCACCCTAGCAGGTCTTTTTCCCACTGCAATTTTCTGCAATAGTGCCGGATCAAAATGATCCAAATGGATCAAAATTGCTAACGGGAGCACGTTTGATGGAACAAGCGGCCACAAAGTCAGCTGTATTTAGGCACGCATTGGGCGGGGTCATGGAGGACCTTTCATTGCTCGCCATGTCCGTAAAAATCACCTACCCAGAAATGGAAGATGCACTGAAGATCAGTCAAATTC
>CAZLJY010000216.1:0-7096 GCA_964559945.1 uncultured Gammaproteobacteria bacterium
TCAAAGACTGGCTCGACGGGCTGGTTGCACGCTGATATGAATGCTTCTTGCGCTTTACGCAGCGCCTCAGCGGCTTCAGCAATCGTTTTGCCGCTCACCCTGCTATCTCACTGCATTCAAACGTGACTTTAAGCGGAGTGTTTGCGAGTTTGGTGATTGCCTCTGAGAGCGCGCGGCGTTCTGCAGCAGCCGTTGCGCGAATGTCGGACTCCAATTGGATAAACCGCTGCGAGGCTTCTATTTCAGACTTAGATATTCCGCCCGGGAAATCATCAGCGGGGATGCCGCCTTTTTGGTGCGTAAGGGCAGCCGTTGCGGCACATGGCACAGTGGCAGCGACTAACCCAAAGAATGATCGTCTGTTCATATCGCTACTCCCAGCTGCTTACTTAACCCTTTGATGTAGGTCACGGCCTTAACAAACTCTCGGCGTGCCTCGTCTTCAATGTCTTCAGGTTTCCGCCAGGTGGGGTCGATATACCCGCCATCGCGGTTTACGTAAGTGGCAATGGAGTGACAGCCCTTTTCCGCTGATTTGCGACTGATTGCCAAAATCTCGCTAAATGACAGTTTCTGTGCGTGATCAGGGTTTAGGCATTGCGCGAGCTTTTCGCCGGCCTTATTATTGATTGCCAGGGATGGCCAGAGCCAAGAACCCACAGGCTTGTTGCCGCCCAACACGCGCACCGCATCGCGGATCGCGTCGTATTCGTCATCGTGGAAAAGTGGCGCTTGTTCCATGTCGTTCCCGGTTGCTTGTATGGCCTTGTAAGGCCTCATTGGGGTAAAAAAATAGCCCAGTCATGTGGGGCGCGTTGCAGCGCACCCCAGATGATTCAGGCGGCTAGATAAACGTCCGGGCGCAGATCTTCGCGGGTCACTGCGCCACTGGTTGCGTCTTCAATAGCCTTTGCCAGCACAAAGCCCGCCTTCCTGTGTCCATTGGCAATCTGAGACAGGTAGGCAACGCTCGTGTCGAGACTCGTAGCCAGCTTTCGTTTGTTTGCAGGCGGTAGCTCCCGCCAGAAGTTCAACATGTCCATATCGCAAATGGTAGCATTAAGCTACGAAGCAAAACAAGTGTGGTGTTTATCGTGCTTGGAATAGCAAATTGCTACTGTTATTCGCATAACGCTATTGCGGGAGACAGTAAGTTGATAGTTCAGGACGTGAGACGAGAAAACCTAGCGGCGTTGGTTGATCAATTCGACGGGCAGGGCGCGCTGGCCCACAAGGTAAGCACTGCGCCGAATTACATTAGCCAGATTGTTACTGGCAAGCGCGCGCTGGGCAACAAGCTCGCCCGAAAGATCGAGAAGGCAATAGGTCTCCCCTTGGGCGCAATGGATATCCCAAACCTTGGCGGTAAAGAGGCGCTGGCGCTGGCCGATGATAGGCCCTACCCAGCGCTATCCCCAGTTGCAGCATGGGAGTTGAGGGAAGAGGTAGACAGGGAGAGTAACGCCATGATTCCAATGCTTTCTGGTGAGCTGGCCGCAGGTGATGGGTCGGATATCACCGAGTACGTCAAATGCACAATGCCGTTTAGCAAACATACATTGCGCCGGAAAGGGGTGCCGCCAGAGTCGGCCTACATGGTTGAGGTTTCGGGCAACTCGATGCAGCCGCGAATGTTTGACGGTGATTTTGTGGTGGTGAATATCTCAGACAAGAATGTGCGAGAGGGTCAAATATACGCCATTCGAGACGGGGAGCTGCTCAGGGTCAAAGTTCTAATACCGCAGGCTGGCGGCGGGATGATTATCCGGTCACTGAATAGCACAGACTTTCCCGACGAAGTGTTGGACGGCGAACAGGTGGAAGACCGGATAGACGTTATTGGCAAAGTCTTCCACCTGGAATCCATGGCGTTTTAGTTAAGCGACGGTATCGCCCCTGATATTTTGTCTACGGCCAGTTGTGCGGCCTCAGATACCTGGGGAGATGAGCCCATGGTGGTTGCGGTTCGCATGAACCCCTCTGCCGAAGCCTGCCAAACCATTTTCCCAGTAACTGTCTCCACAATCGATGCGGTGATTGTTATTCGGGTTTCGCCGCCATTGCGGCCGTATTGCCCGTCCCTGCGCTCCAAGCCAAGGAGCGACGCTTGAAAAATAGCATCGGCCCCCAGCGCTTCACCGATTACCTTTAGTCTCTCAGAGTCGGCAACGCCGCTCGTGTTGAAATCAGAAACAAACAACGCATATTCATCGGCCACGCCTGACTCGTTGAGCAGCCTCAAGGACTCTGACGGCGAAATAATCCTCAGCCCTGGGTTTGTGCTGCTTATCCCCTGAGCAATAGACCGGTTCATTTGCTGGGCCGCTGCAGGCGCTAGCCGAGCGTTCTGTATAGGAAAAACCGCAATGTTGCTGATGCCGCCTGGCTTGAATGACGGGTCAGTAAAGCTATCGATCGACCCCTTGTTGACTGCGCATCCCGAAACCAGAACCACCAATATTGCCAATAGCTTCTTCATTTTTTACCCCTGTTGTCCTCAAGGGATTTTATCCGTTCCAGCGACATTACAAAACAAAGCAATTTGCTGTTGTATTGCTACCAAGCACTGTGCTATGATTTGCTACATATTCACAGCAAACGAAATATTATGTTCACAGTCGCCAACCCCCCAATGTCTTACTACGACGAGCCGGAAATCACCGGGTTAAGCCACTGCTTCGGTTGCTCGGCTGACATGGATCACGCGGACGAAGTGACGTGTGATGGATGCGACGACAGCGTATGCAGCACCTGTGCGCCGGATGGGATTTGCCCGACGTGTGTAAATCACGCTTGCGATTACTGCGGGGTTGTTCACGGAACGGCGGTTAAGCGCTGGGACGACTCCGATGATCTGGTTTGTGACGCTTGCTGGCCAACACAGAAGGCGCGGATTGAATACACCGAGAAAATGGATTCGATCAACGCAGCCACACCGGATACCTACTTTGAAGCCTACCGCGCCCTGTATAGCTACCTAGTCCAGCACCAGAGTCCTGAAGTGCAGGAAATCGGGCAGAGCCTAGATAAGTTCCACCTACGCATTGGCCAGGAAATGGCGGCCGAGCGCAAGGCCGGGTAATGGCCGAACTGACGCTAACAAAAGGGCCAGGACCAACTCTAATGGGTGTCCTCGATGGCGATGTTGAAACCATGGCCAAGTGGCGCGTCGGAGACGTTATCCGCTGCAAAGTCAGCCGGATGCGCAACCCAAAATTCCACCGCAAGTATTTCGCCCTTTTGAATTACGCGTTTGACCATTGGAACCCAGAGGCCGCAGACACCAAGCACGGTCAGGCGGTAAAGAACTTTGACCGATTCCGCAAGGATATTGCTATCGCCACTGGCCACTATGAATTGACGGTGAACATCAAGGGCGAGGTTAGAGCGGAAGCGAACAGCATCAGCTTTGCCCGCATGGACGAAGACGAGTTCTCTCAGCTTTACGACCGAACCATTGACTACTTACTGCAAAAGGTACTGACCGCTCACAACCGCGAAGTGCTTGATGAAGTTGTGGCAAACATCGTGGGTTTCGTATGAAGCAGACGGCCACCACCAAAGCGGCGAGAGGCGAAGCCTGCACCCTGAATGTCAGCGGTGTGTGCCAATACGAGCGGGAGACGGTGGTGTTTTGTCACTTCCGGCAAAAGTCGAAAGTTGCAGAAGACCGCGACTGGGGTGCATTCGGTTGCCACCCGTGCCACGCGCATCTGGACCAGAACAAAGGAATGTTGGAGGACCGCCAGTTCTATTGGCTGCGCGGTATCCAGCGGACACAAGCAAGACTATTTGAAAGGGGTATTTGGAAATGAGCGCAGTAGCTGAAAGAACACTACCCGCATGGGCCGACGCAATGTCAAAGGCCGAGCCAAAATTCACTGAGCTGAGCAAGCAAGCAGGCGTTCCGGTTTCATGGCAAATCGAAGCCAACCATGCTCGACAACTGATCGAGAAAAACGACTACTCGATGAAGGTCGCCAATAGCAACCCAAAGAGCCTGCGTGACGCCATCATCAACGTTGCGACGGTGGGGTTGTCCCTCAATCCAGCGCAGGCGCTTGCATATTTGGTCCCTCGTGACGGGAATATCGTTCTGGATATTTCCTACATCGGGCTACTGAAGCTGGCGACAGATACGGGGATGGTTGTGTGGGCGAGGGCGGAAATGGTCCACGGCTCTGACAGGTTCAAAGCTAATGGGCCCGCAGCCATGCCAGATCATGAGTACGACCCCTTCAGTGAGCGCGGAGATTTTCGCGGCGTGTACTGCATCGCCAAGCTTCACAACGGCGACATACTCGCAGAGTTCATGAGCGCCCAGCAAATTTACGACGTGCGAAACACTTCCATGGCTTACCTCAAAGCCAAGAAGGGCCCGTGGGTTACGTGGTTCGATCAGATGGCGAAAAAGACCGTCATAAAAAGGGCGTTCAAGACATGGCCAAAGACTGACGGCAGCGAACGGCTGGCTGAGGCGATTGGCATCCTGAATGAGCATGAAGGTCTGGATCAAGACAGTGCTGACCCGCCCTGGCTAGATCGCCCGCGCATTGAAAACCTTCGCCCTACCGTTGAGTACATCCAACAGAAGATTCTCAACGACGAACTACAAGACGCCGCTGAGGCCTACAACGAAATGTCCACCGAGGATCGGACGGCAATCAACGTGTCGCCGAAGAAATGTAAAGAGCTCGGGATCGATGAGTTGTTTACCACCAAAGAACGAGACTTCGTAAATCGGTCCTCGGAGTTCAAAGAGGCCCGCTTTGCTGCTGGCAACTTCCAGGGCGATCAGCTGTGAACGCCCAGGTGGACTGGATCGAATCCGTGCCGCGCAGCCGCAACTCTGACCCGATCACCAGCATCATGGCTGAGGATCGCATGAAAAAAACCGGCGCCGCGAAAAGTCAGCGCGAGATTCTTTACCGGCTGGTGTGCGAATACCCAGGGCGAACAAGCGCAGAACTATCGGTCCTGGCAATCGCCGCCGGACACAAAGCCATCAACCGCCATGCAGCCGCGAAACGGCTGCCTGAGCTGCGGGAAGAGGGGCGAATCTATAACCCGGTAGACGCTGCCCGAATTCTGGTTAAGCGCACCTGCTCAGAAAAGCGGACCGTAATGATGGTCTGGATGCCGTCGGAAGGGCAGAGGGTGGCGGCATGACATTTGAGCCTGATGAAGTAGCGCGAATAGTGCGAGAGCATGACGCCAAGCTGGCGCAACAAAAGGACATGGAGTCGCATCAGAAGCGGTTCGAACTGCGCGCAGAATATGCGAAATGGCAACGGCAGCAGGGCCAGCTCGGGGGTGTGGCATGACCGCCGTTTACCTTTCCCTGTACGCAGCGTTCTGCTTGTGGCTGATCCGGTTTCTGGACCGGCTCCAGTATCCGCGCAGCGGGTGTGGGCGCTTCTACTTCACCAGAGAGGGCGGGCGCATGGTCGCCAATCGGAGACGGTTCCTGTGAGGGTCGAACAGCACCAGGCCTACGCCGCCGAAATGACGTTTCTGATTGTAGTCGTGGCGATATGGATTGGCGGTCTGGTGACTTTGATCTGGCGGCTGGCTCGGTGGTTGCTCTCATGAACCACGGCACCCCAGAAATGATGCGCCAGAAGCTGGACCAGGTCGCGGCGCTGGCCGATACGCACGAACACCTTTCCAAGCGGTTTGGTCATGAGTCCGGTATCGCCAGGGAGCTGCGGGAAATCCTTGAAGGCGATCAGCCGTCGTTGGTGGTCCCGGTGCCTATGGCTGAATGTGGATGACGATGCATGACGATGGCGCACAGGACGAAATCAAGGTCTGCCCACACTGCCAGAAGGCTTTTCAGTCCAATCGCAAGACGCAGCGTTTCTGTAAACCCGCCCATCAGAAGGCTCACTGGGCAGAACAGAAGCTAAACGGGATCGCAGCCACAGTGCATCAGTCCACCTTGCTGAAGTCTGGCTGGATGTTTCTGATCCTGCGTCCACACCCTAACGAACAATCAACGCTGAGGCCGGGCGATACCGTGCGGCTGGTGAAGGAAAACTGATATGGCAAAAGACTTGACTGGCCATTGCTGGCTCGTAGTGAAGCGAAAAGGCCTATGGGCTCTGTCGGTGCCGCGTTGCACGGCTACCCAACCAAAACTGGCTCTGACGCAAAGGACTGGCAGTTACTGGGCCACACTGACAAGAAGACCCACTCACGCCACTATGATCGGAAAGTAAAACCCGTGGAACCAGTTAGATGAATGAAGAAACTGCAGCGGCAACCAAGCAGTGTCGAAAGTGTGATTCGACCATTTCACGAAATGCAAGGGTATGCCCCGTATGCCAAAAAGATCTCGGTCTATGGGGGATAATAACGAAGTTGGCTTTTCTGGTTGGAGTATTGGTATCTGTGGGATCTGCATGGCTTGCATTTAGCGAGTCCAAGGATGCGACGAAGGCTGCTGCAGACGCAAATCTGGCTGCAAATAGCGCCACCGAGGCAGTGCAGGTGGCTTTAAGCGCAAAGGAAGAGTCGATATTTGCTGCTGAGAAGGCAGAATCTGCCCTGGTTAGCGCTGAGGATGCAATTCGAAGAAGTGAATCAGCTATGGAGCGTGCAATCTCCGTAGGTAACAGCTCATTTTCCAAACTTTTGGATAAATATCGAGCTGAGTTGTTTGAAGTGTTAAACCAGTGTGGCAGGACCTCGAAGTGCAAAAGCGCGTACAACCGAAAATTGGTGGACTTACACTTCTTTTTCGTCAATGCCGAGGATGTAGAAAGGGACGAAAGGCACAAGGCTTGCGACATGTGGCTGAGCCATATCGCGTTAGGGAGGAATCACTTCGGTGAAGTTTCGGTTACGCCGCAGAAAGACTACTGCAAATTCTTTCTCAATGGTCCGAAGCTGACAACACCTCCGGTGAGGCAATAAAGGATTTCAAAACTATTTGTGGTTGTGTGGAGCGGGGAGTCAGATCAGTTTTTTTAACAAAACGCTGTTTTTTTTACATGCCCGGATTTTGGGCGATTTTGAAAGGTGAGGTACTTCAAAGAGTTAATGGTGGCCAGGGGCAGAATCGAACTGCCGACACGCGGATTTTCAATCCGAG
>CAZLJY010000217.1:0-6899 GCA_964559945.1 uncultured Gammaproteobacteria bacterium
TATCCGGAGTTACTGGAGCCAGCCCAACTCATTTAACCTTGCCTAAGCCTGGCCAAATTTACGTTAAGAAATATCCAGCGGCGGAATGCCGGACGACTCCATCGGCACCGGCCCCAGGTCGGGCACCCCGTCAAGGCGTGAGGGTTTGATTTGGTAGGTGTAACGGCAGTATTCGGTGGTTCGGTCAGCCAACCCATCAACCTGCAATGTGGTCTCGTGGAATTGCATTTCTTCCCGCCAGCAGGTTAGCCAGGGTACCCCGGTTTCGCTGTGGAACGGCGGCACGAGGAGGTAGTGGTTTTTGTGGTCGTTGGTGGCAAAACCTCGGGTAATCAAGGCTCTTGCCGGTGGTATTCTTCGCCCAGGAATATCGGCGAGTACGGCTGCAGGCTTTGCATCTTGGCCGACCACTGAAAGGCCGATTTCAACTTCATCGGGATCTGGTGATTGCAGCCACTTGACTGCCGCCACCATCCAAACCGCATCGCGCTCGCTGATCGCCGCGGTGCTTAGTGTGATCAATTCGCCCACCCGAATTTGCATGTTTTGCGGTTTGACAAAGCGCAGCCGGTAACCGCCCAGGCTTTGATTGAGAACTTCCGCTTCGTGCTGCGGCGGCCTAAAGCGTTGATCGCTGCCTGCCACCCAGTTGTTTAGCGAGCCCGCCTGTTGGGTCAGTTTCTCGTTGCCGGTTTCTTCTAGAAATTGGCCGAAACTCTGCTCGCCAGAGGTCATAAAGTGAATGCCGTTAATACCAATGATCACGCGCGCATTTTGGGTGGCAGGAAGTCGTTTGTGATGTCGTTCAATACGTTCGCCCCAAGTGGCGGTCAGTTGCCGAAGCAACATACCATCGAGAATCAGGGTTTCATGACCCGCTGATTTCAAGGGGATATCGCGCGAACTGCCATTTTCCGACGATAAGAGCTGCTGCAGCCATTGCTTCAAGTTTGAAAGATCGAACCGAAAATCCCCACTTGAGGGTTCACCATCAAGCACCAGCAGCGGTGCGCAATCGTTAGATATTTCGATGGCAAATTGGCCAGCCGCAGCTTTTCCTGTGGACAATGTCGTCTTATCACGCCACATCTCGCAGGCCTTGTGGACTTGGGTGATTGCTCGCTGGCTGAGGCGTTGCGGGTCGCATAAACCGAGCAGCGTGGTGCGCTTATAAATGTCTTCGATGCGATGACTTTTCTTCGACCAACCCAAGGTGTTCACGACGGAGCGACTTTCCAAGCCATTCTGGGCGGCAAAGGCATACAAAGTATGGATCTCACTCCAAATACCTGTGGGCGGCGCGCGAAATAGTTGGCCACAGCGATAAATCAACTGTTCACAGCACGATAAGGCTCGATGGATGGCCAATCCGCCGGGACGCTTACAAACCAGCGAAAAGCGAGCCGATTCGTTGGCAAGCTGGTGGGCAGTCAAGCGGTAGCCCATTGCCAGTTCGCGGAAAAAATGAACGACGGTGCGACCAACCTTGTCGATCTGGTCGCTAAGCGGGAACACCGCATCGTGATACTGCTTGTCGAGGACGTTGACCACTGCCAAGCAAGGCTCGGTGACATGTTCCAGAGCATGCAACCGGAAACGAGCGCTGACTTTTGAATGATTAAGGTCCTGGACCCCAGCGAGCAGTTCATTGCCTGCCGCCGTCACGTTAGCCAGTGGTAATGACGCCAGCCATTCATCAAAGGCCTTGCGACTGGCAAAACGGGAGTTGCGCCCCGGCTTTTCTTGCTGGGGTATGGCAGTCGCCAATGATTCTACTCGTGGTTCCAAAGTTTCGCCGATCTCCGAGATCTGATGGTGCTGTGTGACACGACCCGTAAAGTATACGCTGCTTTAAAAGAATGTCCCTTTAGACAATGACGTAGGTATCGGGGAAATGTGAAAATTTCTTAACGATTTTGCGTTTTACAACAAAAACTGCAGGTTATCTAGGGGGCCTTAGTCCGGAGTATTTGTACTCCACCACCTGAGCGACTATCGTTAGTGCACATCGTGACAAACATTACTCAGGGAAAGGGGGAATTACCATGCCGTACGATACAGTCCACTCATTAGACGAGTTTATGAACGGCCTTCAGCGCCGGAACCCGGGTGAGCCCGAGTTTCATCAGGCGGTCTATGAGGTTGCGCAGTCGATCCTGCCGTTTATCAAAGACAAGCCGCAGTATCGGGATCATCAAATACTGGAGCGCTTGTCAGAGCCCGATCGAATTGTGTCGTTTCGAGTGTGTTGGCAGGACGACGAAGGTCAGGTGCGGGTTAACCGTGGCTATCGGGTACAGCATTGCAACGCCATCGGACCTTATAAAGGTGGGATTCGATTCCACCACAATGTCACCCAAAGTATTTTGAAATTTCTGGCATTCGAGCAGACCTTTAAGAACAGCCTGACTGGATTGCCTATGGGCGGCGGCAAAGGGGGCTCTGATTTCAATCCCAAAGGCAAGTCCGATGGCGAAGTCATGCGGTTTTGTCAGTCTTTCATGACCGAACTGCGCCGCCACATTGGCCCTTACACCGACGTGCCCGCTGGGGATATTGGCGTTGGTGCGCGGGAAATCAGCTACATGTTTGGTCAATATTTGCGTTTGGAGAACGAATTTACCGGCGTGTTAACCGGCAAAGGCTTGGCGTTTGGCGGTAGCTTGATCCGTACTGAGGCCACCGGTTATGGCGCGGTATATTTCATGGAAGACATGCTGAAACACCAAAATGATGGTTTTGAAGGAAAAACCTGTTTGGTGTCGGGCTCGGGAAATGTGGCGCAATACACGGTTGAGAAAATCAACCACCTCGGCGGCAAAGTAGTGACGCTGTCTGACTCAAGTGGCTTCATCCATGACCCCGAAGGCATTAATGAGGAAAAAGTTGAGTTCATTAAGGACCTGAAGAACAACCGTCGCGGTCGCATCAGTGAATACACTGACAAATTCGGTGGCACCTTCCATGAAGGTAAAAAACCATGGCATGTGCCCTGCGACTTGGCGTTCCCTTGCGCAACTCAAAATGAAATCGATGCCGCTGATGCCAAGGTGATGATTGATAACGGCTGCAAGGGTGTCGCAGAAGGCGCCAATATGCCCTCTGATCAGGGTGCAATCGATCTGTATTTGGAAGGCAAGCTAATGTACGGCCCCAGTAAGGCAGCTAATGCCGGTGGCGTGGCTGTGTCCGGACTTGAGATGACCCAGAACAGCATGCGTTTGTCTTGGTCCCGTGATGAGTTGGACACCCGCTTGCGAGAAATTATGTTGGGTATCCACGGACAGTGTGTTCAGTACGGTCAGAAAGACGGCTGGGTCAACTACCTGGAAGGCGCCAATATCGCAGGCTTCGTTAAGGTGGCCGATGCCATGTTGGCTTACGGAGTGGTTTGACCTGAGAACAGGCAATATCGATAAACCGCCTATCAGAGAGGGGCTTATGCGGAGGCGCAAACGCCCTGCCCCATCATTGATTTCACGGTTGGCGGCTGTTGTATTGTCCGTGATCCTTACGACGGTCTGTGGGGCAGCTGCCGCACAGACCGTTTTTTCTGGCATCAATGCCGAGAAGTTGTGGCAATTGGTGCGCCCTGGTCAACCGGTTGTGTCTCCCGATGGTAAGTGGGTAGCGTTTACCGTTAGCGCTTTTGCGCCGGGTGCAACGTTACCCAGCGTGGATATTTGGCTGGCTGACGCTGCCGGTCGTGATGAGCCGAGGCAATTAACGCGCAATTCTGGTGCCGATTTTCATCCAGCCTGGGCCCCGGACAGCAGCAGCATCGTGTACGCAGCGGTCGTCGAAGGATCAGCCCTTAGTCAGATCTTTTTACTGAATTTGCGCGGTGGCGCACCCATGCCGCTGACAGATCTGCCCACCTCTGCATCCAATCCACGATTCAGTCCCGATGGAAAAACGGTGTACTTCCAGGCGGGAACCTATCCCCAAGTCGGGTCAGATCTCAGCCAACTGCCTGCTGCGGTGACTGAGGCCAAACAACGTTTTCAATACGCTCGTGCCAGTGATACAGCCATCGTTGGCAGTGGGCAAAATAGTCCTGAGCAAATTCAGCACATTTTCAGCTTGGATCTTGCTAGCGGTATAGCCAGAGACCTGATGCCTGGCGTACGCGGTACTGGCAACGTGGTGCCCTTCAGTTGGGACCTTTCACCGCGAGGTATGTGGTTGGCCTACACCGCTAACAGCAGTGCGCCACCCTATAGACGGCGCAATTCTGATGTTTTTTTGATGTCACTTGAGACCTCTGAAGTGACCAATGTATCAGCGGACAACCCCGGCGAAGATGTGCGGCCGGTTTTTTCTCGCGGAGGCGGCGAGCTGTTGTACGCCCGCCGCGAGCGTCCTGATGCCTTGGATGAGTTTCGAACGTTGGTCAGTTACAGCCACCGCTTGGGTAAGACGCGAGCGATTACCGAGCCACTGCAGCTGTCCCCTGAGCAGTGGATTACGTCCAGTGACGGGAGTCAGGTGTATTTTCTGGCGCAGCAGCGCGGCCGTCGAACGATTTTTCGGATTGGCATTGGTGGCGGAAAGGCCCGAGCGCTAACTGATAGCGGCAGTTTTTCCGCCCTGACCATGGACAGCAAAGACCGTATTTTCGTCCGTTACGAAACTCTGATTGAACCGCCCATTCTGCAGCGTCTGGATCGCGATGGCCGTCATCCGGTGGCGTTAACCCGATTTAACGATCTAGAGCTCCAAAACACCCGCCAACCAAAGGCCGGTGAATGGACCTTCACGGCGCCGGACGGACAGACCATTCACGCCTTAATGGTTTATCCGCCAGGCTGGCAGCCACAGGCCCCAGGGCCAGTCATAGTGGCGCTGCACGGCGGACCCCATGCTGCCTGGCTTGATGAATTTAACCGGCGCTGGAATTTGGCGTTAATGGCCAGCCAAGGATACTTAGTGGTGGCCCTCAACGTGCGAGGTTCTACTGGGTATGGGCAAGAATTTGCCAGTGCACTCAACGGCGATCCGTTAACCCTGCCTGCCAGCGATACCCTGGCAGCCGTCCAAGCGTTACTGCGCGAGCCCTTTGTAGATCCGAACGCGATGGCCTTGGTTGGCGGTTCTTTTGGTGGAATGCTGGCGTTATCAGTGCTAAGTCAGACTGACCAGTTTTCTGCCGCTGTGGTCCACGCGCCGGTGGTCGAGAAGTCGTTCATTTATGCCAGTGATCATCCATGGGGGCGTCATATCACCTGGGGCCCGCCGCCCTGGCATGATGGCGCGGAAATCGCCGGGCAGTCGTCGCTGCAGCAACTGGGCGACATTCGCACCCCTGTCCTTGCTCTGCATGGCGAAGCGGACACTCGCGTGCCTTCGGCTCACAGTCGGTTGTTGCACAATGCCCTTAGCGAGCGCGGTATCCCTTCGCGCATTGTCTTGTTTCCTGATGAGGGGCATATCATTTCACGCCCACCGGCAGCGGGTATCTGGTGGCAGGAACTATTTTCTTGGTTGCAAAAACACGGCGTAAAATGAGCGCAAAGAAGGCTGGCTATTTGTCCTCCTCGGTTGCTTTCGGGTGGGCTTTGCTCTATAAATCAATAGGTCGCTTGAGCGTGCTCATTGACGCCCGCAAGGGGGGTCGATGAAAGCAAAATCTGGGCCTGGGCGACCAACGGCTTTTAGGGGAAGCACTCGCGTGAACAGGATGTTATCGACAGGGGAGCACCATGGCAGAAGTCTTTAAGATTGCCGTGGTGGGGTCAGGCCCGGCGGGGCTTAGTGCAGCCGCCAGAGCCGCTGAGACCGGAGTGTCTCATGTGCTGCTAGAAACAGAGCTGCACTTATCCAACACGATTTACCGATACCAAAAGGGCAAACACGTGATGGCGGAGCCGGATATTCTTCCGCTGCGCAGTCCGTTGGATTTTGTCGCTGGGGCTCGAGAGGCCGTGCTTGGTGCGTGGGACAAGGGTATCGCCCAACACAAAACCAACGTTTATCACCAAAACGAAGTCATCGCGATTGAAAAACAGGCCGACAATTTCAAACTGTCGATCAAAGGTGGCGGAGAAATTCTGGCTGAAAACGTGGTGTTGTCTATCGGTTTGCAGGGCAACTTCCGAAAACTGGGGACCCCTGGGGAAGATTTGCCGTTTGTTCAGTACACCCTAGATGATCCTGACGAATACAGCGACGAAACCATCATGGTGGTTGGGGCCGGCGACGCGGCGATTGAAAACGCGGTGTCACTGGCCAAGCAAAATCGTGTGATTATCGTCAACCGGCGTGACGAATTTGCCAGGGCCAAAGATGCCAATGAAGCGGCCATCCTAAAAGCCATCGAAGATGGCAAGGTCGAAGTTTTTTATAACACCACCATCGAACGAGTGGACGCCGTTGAAGGGGCAGAGAAACCGGGCAAAATCATTCTGAATACGCCCGACGGCCAAGCTGAAGTTGAGCTTGATCGCATCATCGCTCGGCTAGGCGCGATTCCGCCGCGGCGTTTTGTTGAAAGCTGCGGCATTGAGTTCCCCAATGACGACCCGGTGTCCGTGCCGGAAATTACCCCCAAGTACATGTCCAACGTGCAAGGGCTTTACATCATTGGTGCGCTGGCGGGTTACCCGCTAATTAAGCAGGCCATGAACCAGGGCTACGAGGTTGTTGAGTTCATTCAAGGCAACAACGTAGAGCCCGCTGACGAACCGCTGCTGCGCAATAAATTCCAGGATATGCCTGGCTTTACCACCGTCCATGACGCGCTGGTCAAAGTCCAAAAAAATGTTCGCTTGCTGTCCCCAATTACCGAACTGCAGTTACGTGAGTTCATGCTGGACAGCGACGTGCGAACGCCGGTTCCCGGTGAAAAAATCTTTTCCATTAACGACTACACCAATACGTTTTTTAGCATTGTTGAAGGC
>CAZLJY010000218.1:0-6894 GCA_964559945.1 uncultured Gammaproteobacteria bacterium
AGCTTCTCAGGCGTCACTGAACTATCACCTAGGTCAACGGAAGCAATCGTCCCGTTGACAATTTCAGCGCTGGTCACTTCACTGAGTGAGTCGGCACAGTCTACGGTGCCATTTTGATTGACCCTTTGAACAAAACTCCCAGCGCTACAATTGCCGTTGATGCGCTGTTGGACCTGAGAGGTGTCAATTTCGCTGCTGCCCACCGCATTCATGGCCACACGCTCCGCATGCAGGGCATAAGGGGTCGCGGTAATCTCCTGGCGCGGCAGCAGCCCGACATACCCACCCGTGCTGGGCCCATCTCGGACCGAAATCTCCAGCCAGAGCATATCGCCGACAAATGTACCAACACCAAAATCCAGTTGCACAGTAAACACGCCGTCGATGACCTGCACATCGTCCAGCGGCAACAGAGCCAGTGGCAGGCCGCCGCTAGCCTGGTCGTACAATTCAAACTCAAAATCGAAGGGGCCGTTTGCCGCTTGGTCCGCTGCCTGCAATTCTCCTTGATAGGTGAAGGCAGTGGTAATCGGGGCCGCTGTGGCCTCGGCGAAAAGCCACAGTGCGATGAGCCCGCTAATAAAAAATTTCATAAATCACCTGTCTCTTAATGCAAGAGGGTTCGTTAGTCATACCTATACAATCGCAAGTCAACGTTTTTTTAGGTCAGGCGACGGACATATTCTTAAAATTCGGGAGGTATTTCCGTTAAATCGGCCTCTGATGCGTAAATAATTAGAAAGCGACGCCGAAGGTATCGGGAAATTTAACCCGTGCTACCGGCGCAACGGAGTTACTTGTAATAGCGGGATCCCGGGTGCATATCTAGGGCTCACAATGAAGCGGAGATAGAGGTCATTAACGTGTTTTCTGGACCACAGCAACGGGGCTGCCTTTTGTTCCTGGCATTAGCCCTAGGATTTACTTTCATCACGCCCCTGAACGCGCAAGTTTTTGACGAAGATCAGTTGGGTGCGTGGTACATCTTTCAATGGCGCAATGGGTTTGATGATAGTCCGTGGGGACTCCAGGGGGATATCCAGCATCGAAACTTTGATATCACCGAAGATCGAGAACAGTTATTGATTCGGGGGGCATTGACTCGAGATGTGGGCAAAGTCCGTCTGGCACTGGGTTATGGGTTTGTTGATACCGGAACCTTTGGCCCCAGCAGCCGTTCCCGTCATGAAAGTCGTATCTACCAAGAGGCCAGTTTCGCAACGCCTGTTGGCGACCGGTGGCAATTTAGTCATCGGTTTCGTTCCGAGCAACGCTGGTTGGAAGGCCAGGATTTTCGAACCCGCATTCGCTACGCCTTGTTTCTGAATATTCCTTTGACCTGGGACGGACAGGCATCCAAATCTTACCTGGCGTTTTACAACGAGCTGTTTCTGAATCTAGAGCGAAATATTGGTGAAGGTCGCCGGGTAGATTATTTCGATCGCAATCGAATTTATGCAGGTATCGGGAGAAAAATCTCAGAAAACGTGAGCCTGCAGTTCGGGTATATGCTTCAAACTACGGATAACTTTGATAAGGGTCAGCTACAGTTTGGGCTAAGCACGCTATTTTAGGGAAACCCAACTTTGGACAAGGGTAGAAAACTCAGCTACGGCCTGTCTCTTATAGAAACCCAGTCTGCCCTCAGTTTGCTGCTTTTTTGCCTCTCCACTGCTACATGGAGTTTTAACATTGGGACCTTGTTTGATACGGGCAGCGCTCAAGTAAGGGGCCAGTCTTTTGTGCCGTCTCAAATGTCATTGACGCCCCTTGGCGGGCAATTCCAATCGGGTTTTCTACCCCAGCTTGATTGAGAGCACAGTGACTGAAGCTGGCACCGGCAATCCGGTGGGCGGCGTGTTTATTCTTGGCGATGACAACTCGTCGGGATTCGCTAATCCTGCGGACGGCAGTTACAGCATTTTGGTAACAGACTTTAGCCAAATGACCCTTAACGTAGTGTCACCGTTTTGGGAGGCCACACCTCAGACCCTGGACGAGACCACAGACATGGTAATGGCCGGTGATACGCTAACCGTAGACTTTCAAGTCACCCGCAAGGGCAGCCTATTCAAAGATTCGCTGGAACAAAGCAACCCCTTTGTCTTGCCCTGAGCAGGATCTGGGAGCGCCATTGGCGGGCACACTGCTTTAGTGCTTCAAAGCCTGACTCAGCTCGTTGGCCATTTAGTAGGCAACCTATTTTCCTGCCATAACCCCTGAGATTACTTGATAGAGCTGCTTTAGAAATTCGGGGCTGACAACGCGAGCCCAGGCCACAGACAATTTTTCGCCCATTCGATGCCGTCGATGGATACCGCTAACTCTTTTGCCTTCCAATAGGTCCTGTTGGTGTTTCATAAACGCCTCTCTTAACAAATGCGATAGCTGATAGATGTCGCTTATGCTAAAACCTCAAGTTAAGTTGAGGTAAATAGGTATTACCATGAAATCTAAATCCTATAGCGTCGGTTTTGTTGCAAAGAGAACGGGTGTTGCGGTGTCGACGTTGCACTTTTACGAGGCACGGGGATTAATCCATGGCTCGCGAAACGCTGGCAATCATCGTCGCTATGGCAGTGATGTGATACGCCGCGTGTCGATTATCAAAGCTGCGCAAAAGCTAGGGGTCAGTCTTGATGAAATCAGTCAGGTTTTTGCATCCCTACCTCGTTACCGAGCGCCCGGTAAAAAGGCCTGGAAAGCGCTATCATCTGATTGGCGCGATCAGCTTAATCGGCGAATCGATGCGTTGGAAAAGCTGCGTGACAGTTTGACCGGGTGTATCGGCTGCGGATGTCTGTCCCTGGATAGTTGTCCGATGTACAACCCGGATGATAGGTTGTCAAAAGATGGACCGGGCCCGGTAATTTTCAACCGCAAGTTGCACCGTTCGAAAATGCCCTGATTGATTTTTTGCAGGCACTGTTGGAGTCGCCGAAACACTTCAATCGCAGAGCCTGATAACCCCATTTCTGTTGGAGGCAAAATTATGAGGATGATCGGGCTATTGCTGGCACTCTTACTGGTGGCGTTTTTGATCAATCAGCAGTTGGGTTCAACGGGCGATGAGAATCGTGGCCAGGACTATGGGTTAGAGGTCGACCCCAGTGCGCCGACTGTGCCAACAAAACCTGCGCAGGTGGAACAGTTTGGCCAGGATATGCAGAAGTACCTGGATGAGAAAGCGAAACAACGGCTTGAAGCCGTCGACGAACAAACCCAGGACTAGCAGCGTGTTGAAAAACCCTCAGCCGGCACGATCCGGCGTTAGTGCTCTGGTACTCAAGGTGTTGAATCGCAAAAATCTCCAGCGCCATCGTTATCACTGTCGGTTTGCACAAACCCATCAACGGGTCGCGGTGGGTTGAAGGTTGCGGGGCAGTTATCCGCGCTGTCTTCCACCCCATCACCGTCGTTATCATCACTGCTGGCTAGTCCAGAGAACACAATCCCGTCTCCCTCATTGCGTTGCGGTAGGCATGAGCGTTCCTGTGCCGGGGGCATGTCGCAGGAATACAACGATGCTAGGCCCTCAGTTTTGGGTCTTAGGTTGGCATAGGTGAACCCATTGGCACTACCCTCTCGGGTTACACACAATCGGTGTTGGCTCAAACAATCACCGGCAACCACCGAACCCATTAGTTCACAGCTTGCGTCACCAAAGCCCAGAGCCTCGACAACCGGACCGTCACCAAACAGTGGCACGCCGGATTTCAGCACTAGGACAATATCCTGGGGTCTGGCGTTGAGAGGAGCGGAAAAACCTTCGTGAACGCTGGCATCAAATAAGGTGATGTCGGCGGTCAGTCCAGTGCGAAGTTCGCCAATTTGATCGGCGAGGCCGGCCGCTTTGGCCGCCGAACTGGTCGCCATCTTGAGCATGTCTTGATCAGAGAAATAGCGGTCGAGCGCAGTTTGATTGTGTTCGGATGCACAGGAAAACTCTCGCAACATATTATTGGAGCCTGTGGCTGCCCAATTGGTGCCTAAGGTGATGTTGATTCCCTGTCGGTCCAGCAGTGCTACCGGTGAGGTCATGCCATAGAGGCTGAGGTCGCTGCGCGGCGACCAAACCACGGTTGCATCGTTCTCAGTGAGCGCTGGCAGGTCCTGGGTTGTGAGGCTGATAGCATTAATCAGGGATGGGCCGGGCAGATTGGGATCGGAATTTCCAATGACGTCGGCCAGGCAAAGCCATTCGTTGCGCGCAGCCTGATCGATGCCTAGGGCAACATGCGGAAAATAGACCTGTCCTGGGACAGGCACCGGAATACTTGGATAATTGCAGCCAGCCTCAATTAATGTTCCCCGGTTGTCTCCCAGCGGAAACGTGTCTAGGTCAACATCCGGACCGGTAAGGCCATCCCGATCGTTTGTTCTGTCCAGGTTTCGCACAAAGCCTGGTGCGCTTCCGGAGCCGATCAGGCTGGTTACACCGCCGAGTAACTGGCGAATTTCACCCAGTGTGTTGATGTCCGTGCCGCGATCCGTTGGGCTTAAAGTGATGTTGTTATGACCACGTTCACTGGTTCGCCAATCATGGCGATGATCAAACCGTTCGTCGCCATGATCCACCGCCGGTGATTGAAAGGTCAGGTGGTCATGGGAATTGATTAAGCCCGGAGTCACAACCACTTCTGGACATGACAGTGTGGTGGCTGAGTCGTAACCGGCGATCTGCGAACAATTGCAGCCCGCACACTGGATTTCGCCACTTCCATCAATCAATAGCTCGCCATTTTGAAACAGCTGTTGCGGCGTTGCCAAATCGGCTTTGATTAATAGAAAGGGGCTTCCGGGGGAGACATCGCAACGTCCTGTGGTCGCAGGCAGGGGTGCTGATGAGCATGCGATGATCGTCCCGACACCTTCAAAACTATTGAGAAAAATAGCGTCATTGCCCGCTCTCACCGACGGAGGAACGATGGAAATAACCAACAAAAATAGGTAAATCAGCGTGCGGTAAAGAGGGTTCATGGACATGCTCGTAACAAATGACTCTGTTAGTTGAAGCGCAGTGCGTTTGAAACCGGGCTCAAGATCGTGCCGCTATTTCTCCCTAGCAATCGCCAACGGCAGACTTTGCCGCAATTTGGTCGCTGATTGACCTGCAATTAGCCTTGTTTGCGCATCGACTTATAGAATCACATCAACCGCTACCTTGAGGTCACTATGAAAGGTCTATTTCTTATTGTCAGTCTGATCGTCGCGACGGCCACCGTCCAAGCCACCGAAGGACTGGCTGCCAAGGGTTCTGCAATCCAGTCAAGTGGGTCTTGGTTCGACCCGACTCACGACGGTGAAGGCTTTGTCGTGCAATACATCGACGACAGCTCAGCGGTGGTTTACTGGTTCACCTACACCGAGACTGGCGCCCAACGCTGGTTTACCGGATTGGGGACGGCCAGCGGCAACGTGTTGTTGGTCGATGAATTGCTGATTACCCGGGGCGGCGTTTTTGGGCCAGCGTTTGACCCGTCGGCCATTGAGAGGCAAGACATCGGCGAACTCACGCTGACGTTCAACTCAGACAGTGCGGGTCGGGCTGACTATGTCATTGATGGCATCGCTGGCACCCAAAATATTCAGCGCCTGTCTCGGCCGTTGGAGATCGGTACTGCTAGTGAACCGCTGGTGCCAGCCAAGAGCGGCTCCTGGTTTGATCCGGCCAATGACGGTGAGGGTTTTGCAGTAGAGGTATTGGAAGACGGCACACCGCTGGCTTACTGGTTTACCTACGATGTGGCAGGAAATCAGGCTTGGATGGTGGGTATTGGCGCAGACAATATTGGTCACGGCAGTGTGGAGTTGGCGATGGTTCAACCTGTCGGCGGACGCTTTGGTGACGCCTTTGATCCGGCAGATGTGGATCGGCAAGCTGCGGGCACCGTGCAATTCAGTTTGAATTGCGATGGGGGCTTTGCCGAATTGGATGCAACGGATGCTGACTTTGTGGACTTTCGGCTCAATATCCAGCAGTTAGTGGGGGTCGGTGGCAATACCTGTGTTGACGCCGCTATTGCCGATATCAGGCCTGCCGTTAATGGTGTGCTTCAATTGCCCGACAACGCCGCCAGTGGTCGCGCCCTTTGGCTGCTGTCTCAAGTGAACGCGGGAGCAAACCCAAGCAATGCGCAGTTACGAGAGAACTTTGCTGCCAGTTGGTTTGACAGCTTTAGCGAAGAACAAACACGAGAATTTCTGGCAGAGATGGCGTCCCTCGCCCCCGAACCCGCATTTACCGATGTGTCCAGCGCAACGCCGCTGTCAATCTCAGGTTTGGTGACAGGTCTAACCGGCAGAGAACTGTCTTTCTTTTTAAGTATCGACGTCAATACCCAGCAAATCAGCAGCTTTTCTTTCAGTGATTTCGGCTTTGGCCGGGGTACTTTGGTGTTTGCTGATGATCAAAACTTAAGCATCGAGCAAGCCGCAGACGAATATGCCAGTTTATCGGCCCAGCCAGGGCTGCTGGTTGCTCGCATTGAAGACAACGAGTGCGTTGCTACCGTTGGACGAAACGAAAATGAGCCCCGGGCGACGGCGTCGATATTTAAGATTTGGATTTTGGCGGGTGTGGCCGAAGCGCTGAATGACGGTTCGCTGACGCGCCAACAAAAACTGTCGATTACCACTACCGACCGGGCGCCAGGTGGCCCACTGATCGATGCGCCGGTGGGTACCGAATATACGCTGGATGAGCTGGCCTTGTTGATGATGGGGGTGAGTGACAACACCGCAACCGATGTGCTCCATGAAGCTGTAGGTCGCAGCCGACTCGACAGCCTGCATGCGCAATACGGGCATTCCCGCCCAGAGCTGATGGCACCGCAGCTCAACATCAGTGAGCAGTTCCACATTTTGTTTTCGATCAACAGCGCCGACGCTGAT
>CAZLJY010000219.1:0-6865 GCA_964559945.1 uncultured Gammaproteobacteria bacterium
TGATGATTGGTGGGCGATACAGGGCTTGAACCTGTGACCTCTGCAATGTGACTGCAGCGCTCTCCCAACTGAGCTAATCGCCCCTGACGCGGGAGCGACATGATACACATTTTGGCGATCTGCACCACTTTGGGGGTGGGCAACATCCTTCACTATCGAGTTTCGCCGGCTAGGTAGGCGTGGGCGGATTGTGCCTCTTCTATGAGCCGGTGTTGGTTGGCGAGTACCAGATCAGTAAGTATGACGAACGTTGCATACAGGGACTGGATGCGGCGGCGTTCGGCATCCGTCCAGTGACTATCCGCGGATACTTCGGCGATGGCAGGCATTAGTGAGCCTATTGTGAATTGGGCGGCCTGGAGGGTTTTGCGATCTTTTTCAGCCAGTAGTCCTGCCCAGCGAGAAAGAAGCAGTCGCAAATGGCGATCTTTGATGCTGCTGAGATTGCCGCTACCCACCAACGCCTGTGCGATGCCCATCTCGGGATCAAACCCGTTCCAATTCGGAAACGGGCGGTAGTTGCGGTTGAGTTCTTCGTCAGTAAGGTCCAGCAGCGCAGAATGCGAAAGGTTGGGCAGTTGTGCGAAGTGAGCCATCGAGCCCTCATTTTGTTGAATGTCGGATTCGAGGATTTTGATGTTAGCGGCGAACTCGGCGGCCATGTCCGAGCGCAAGTTGCTTTCAAGCACGCGATCCTGGCGCTCCGACCACCAGCTTTCCGATGCCAGGGCGATAAACACGCCGATCACAATAATCAACAGTTCGAGGATCATCCGGCGGCCTCGTTTGACCAGGTTTTGTAGAGTCATGTTGCCTCGAAGGTGGTGGGTGTAGGTTGTATTTCAGCGAAACAGCCAGGGCTGTCATTGATCCCTTCGCATTATCCATCAGCCCAGTACATTCGTCGCTAGCGTCGTCTAATTTCGGCAGGGTTTGTGTTAGCATGACAGCGCTGTCATTTTTAGTCGGGGTTGTGCAATATGATCAAAAAAGTCGGATTTTTGGCATTAACCCTCTGTTTTTCAATGTGTTTATTGGCATCCCATGCGGGTGCGTCCAGCTATGACGCCCGAATCGCTGAGCTGTTGGCCGGGCTGACGCTTGAGCAGAAGGTCGGGCAAATGAACCTTCGTGGGCGGGGTTCCCGCGGCGGGCCAGTGGAGGGCATGGACGGTCAAATTCGCGCCGGTCTTGTGGGTGGCCCCATCAATATCACCGATCCGGCCCAGGTTACCCGCTTGCAGAAAGTGGCTGTGGAGGAAAGTCCTATGGGCATCCCGCTGCTGTTTGGGCGTGATGTTATCCACGGTCAGCGCACGATTTTTCCCATTCCACTGGGCCAGGCGGCCACCTGGAACGCCGACCTAGTTAAAGAAGCGGCACAGTGGGCGGCCTTGGAGGCCAGTGACCAGGGGGTGAACTGGACCTTTGCGCCTATGGTGGACATCTCCAGGGACGGGCGCTGGGGTCGCATTGCTGAGTCGCTGGGTGAGGACCCCCATCTTGCGTCCGTGCTGGCCGTTGCCATGGTGGAGGGATTTCAGGGGGATCTGTCCCAGCCTCATCACATTGCTGCCACCGTCAAGCACTTTGCAGCCTATGGCGCGGCTGAGGGTGGTCGGGATTACAACAGTGCCTTGGTCAGCACGCCATTGCTACACAACCTTTATCTTGCGCCTTTTGAGGCGGCGGTGAACGCGGGCGCGTTAACGTTAATGAGTTCATTCAACGACGTGAACGGCGTACCCGCCAGCGCGAGCCCCCTGTTGTTGCGAGACGTGTTGCGCCGAGACTGGGGTTTTCGCGGCATGGTGGTCAGCGATTGGAACAGCGTGACGGAGATGATTGCCCACGGTTTCTCCGCCGATAGCGCGATGGCTGCCAGGCAAGCGGCCAGCGCCGGGCTGGATATGGAAATGATGAGCACCGCCTATGAGGATCATTTGGCGGCGGCAGTTAGAGCAGGTCTGGTGAGCGAAGCAATGGTGGATCAGGCGGCAGGAAACGTCTTGCGTACCAAGCTTAAGCTGGGGCTGTTTGATCGTCCTTACCGAGGCAACCCTGATCGTGCGGCACTGAGTGACGGCGCGTTACAGGCTGCGACGAATACCGCTGCGCAATCGTTGGTGTTGCTAAAGAATGGCTCGGCTGACCAACCGACATTGCCGCTGAGTGCTGGAACGAAAATTGCCTTGATTGGCCCCATGGCCGATGCGCCTCATGACCAGCTCGGTACCTGGACATTCGACAGTCAAAAAGACGACACAGTGACATTACGTGACGCCCTGAGTGCTCGCCTAAAAGATGGCCAGCTACGTTACGCTTCGGGAACGGCCTACAGTCGTGACGTATCGCAAAAGGGGTTTTCTGCAGCGCTTGGTGCAGCCGAAGATGTCGACGTCATCGTGTTTGCTGCAGGGGAGGAAGCAATCCTCTCCGGTGAGGCCCACAGTCGGGCCCACATCACGCTGCCTGGCGCGCAAAGTGAACTATTGGAAAAACTCTATGGGTTGGGTAAGCCGGTTGTCCTGGTGCTGATGGCCGGGCGACCCATTGAGCTTGGTGATCACTATGACAACGCTGATGCCATCGTCATGGCCTGGCATCCCGGTACTATGGGTGGGCCAGCGCTCGCCCAGCTGATATTCGGTGAGCGTGAGCCAGTTGGTCGTCTGCCCATCACCTGGCCGAAAACCGTGGGTCAGATTCCTCTCTATTACAACCATACTGCCACCGGTCGCCCACCTGAGCCCGAGAAATTTGTGGGTGAGGCTGACATCCCTGTTGGCGCCTGGCAGTCATCGCTGAGCAACACGTCTCACTATTTGGATGCCGGTATCGGACCTCAATTTCCCTTTGGTTTTGGCCTTTCCTATACCCAAGTGACTTATCAGGGTCTGAGCCTGGAAAGCGACAAAATCACCGCTGGTGGTTCTATCGATTTTACGGTCGCGATTCACAATACCGGCGACAGGGCCGCCACCGAAGTGGTGCAAATTTACGTTCGCGATCAGGTTGGCAGTATCACTCGACCAGTACGTCAATTGGTGGACTTTAAACGGGTTGAACTGAGCGCCGGGCAATCCCAAACACTGGCCTTTTCCATCCCAGCATCCAAGCTGGCTTTTGTGGGTGCCGATGGACAACGCCGAATTGAGCCAGGCCGTTTTACCCTGTGGGCCGCACCCCATGCTGAGGCTGGGATTAGCGCCGAGTTTGAGGTGGTGCCTGGGCAAGCATCGGCGGGCAAAATCGTTGCTGTTAGTGCGGGCCTGGAAACATTGCTGGACCTGGACTCACCCGTTGAGGTACTCGCCACCGGGTTTAGCTGGTCCGAGGGGCCGGTATGGGTTGCGGATGGGCAGTACCTACTGTTTTCCGATGTGCCAAATAACGTGATTCACCGCTGGAGTCCGTCCTACGGTCTGCACGATTGGTTAAGGCCATCGGGCTGCACCGGTGCGCCGCCCTGCGAAGGGTCAAACGGCTTGTTGCTTGATCCCGATGGGCGGCTGGTGATCTCTCAACATGGCGATCGGCGGATGGCCCGCTTTGACGGGTTAATGCACCAGCCAACACCGCGGTTCGAAACATTGGCCGGCTACTATCAAGGTCAGCGAATGAACAGCCCCAACGACGCTGTGTATGACGCTGCAGGTAATCTTTATTTTACCGACCCGCCATACGGCCTTAAGGGCGGCGAAAACAGCGCCGATAAAGAGCTGCCTTTCCAAGGAGTTTACCGGCGAGATAACACCGGTACGGTAACCCTTTTGAGCAAGCAATTGTCTCGACCCAACGGCATTGCCATTGCGCCGTCTCAGCGCACGGTATACGTGGCCAATTCTGATCCCGAGCACGCGGTATGGATGGCCTATGATCTTCAAAGCGACGGTACCTTGGGCAAGGGAAGGGTGTTGATGGATGCAACGCCAATGGTGGCCAGTAAACCGGGCCTGCCCGACGGAATGAAGCTGGATCGCCGCGGCAACATATTTGCCACTGGCCCTGGCGGCGTTTGGATTATGGACCCGAACGGCACGCATCTGGGAACCATTGAGTTACCCATGGCCGCTGCCAACTGCGCCTTTGGCGACGATGGACGCAGCCTGTACATCACCGCCACCAATCAACTTCTGCGGGTTAAACTCAAGACGGTTGGGCAAGGATTTCCCGTTGATGGTTAATGACGCTAAACCTTTGAGTGGGATCGTCGTGTTAGGGGTCAGCGGTGTGGGTAAAACCACCGTGGGGCGTTTGCTGGCCGAAGCACTCAACTGGAATTTTGTAGAGGCTGATGACTTCCATAGCGATGTGTCTCGGCAAAAGATGGCGTCAGGCATTGGCCTTACCGATGTGGATCGCGAGCCGTGGCTTGAGGCGGTCAATATCGTGTTGAACCAGCAGGCCGGCGGCTGGGTGTTGGCCTGCAGCGCCTTAAAGCAGCGTTACCGAGAAATGTTGGTGGCTCAGCGCACCGATGTGGCCTGGGTTTGGTTGCACGGCAACACCGATCTGTTGCGCCTTCGACTGCGCCTTCGAGAAAACCACTACGCCGGCGAGTCCTTACTGAATACTCAATTGGCTGACCTTCAACCCCCCGACGATTGTCTGCAACTGGACGTGGTTGAACCACCCCAAGCGCTGGCTCGTAAAATTCTAAGCCAGCTCTCACCGGGTTTATCGGTGCGCCAACCGGTCTTGGTTTCCGATAAAAACCACTAACCTCTAGGTGTTGTCTATGGATCCTCTGTGGCTGTTGCCAATCACCATCGTCGTGCTGTTAGTGCTGGTCCTAAAACTGCGAATCCACGCCTTTGTGGCGTTGATGTTATGCAGCGTGTTGGTGGCCCTGGCCGGCGGTATTGCACCGGCTGAGGTGATGGGCCAGTTACAAGATGCCATGGGCCGAACCCTGGGGTACATCTCACTGGTGATTGGTCTTGGCGCGATCTTCGGCGAGATGCTGTTTGTCTCCGGTGGCGCGAGCGCCATTGCCCGTCGCTTAACCCAACTTGCCGGCACAGCCTTGGCCCCCTGGGCCTTGGCCGGTGCGGGTTTGCTGGTGGCCATACCGGTGTTCTTCGACGTGGCGTTGGTCCTGTTGATGCCTTTTCTCTATGCCATGTGCCGCAATACCGGCACGCCGCTACTGCGCCTTGCTTTGCCCCTGCTATGTGGCCTGGCCGTGGCCCACGCCTTTATTCCGCCAACCCCCGGGCCGGTAGCGGTTAGCGGTATTGTGGGCGCCGATCTGGGTTGGGTGATTGTGTTTGGTTTGGCCGCGGGTATCCCCGCATTATTGGTTGGCGGCATTTGGTTTGGCGCCATCGCATCGCGGATGATCGAACCCGGCGAACCGGCGCTGCAGGCGAACCCAGAAACCCGAGAAAATGAAATGGCCCCTCAGCCGGCCTCAATGGCGGGCGCTGTAATCCTCATCATTTTGCCTTTGGCACTAATATTGGCAGCCACGGTTAGCGCGGTCGTGTTACCAGAGGGTAGTTCTCTTGGCGTCACTATCGGCTTAGTGGGCCATCCAGTGACCGCACTGCTGTTAACCACCTTATTGTCGTTCTTCTTTTTAGGCCATCGTTGCGGCCTAACCCTTCAGTCGATTCAAGACAGCGCCAGCCGCGCGTTATTGCCGGTGGGCATGGTGATTCTCGTGACCGGCGCCGGTGGGGTGCTGGGCAAGATGTTGCTGGCGGCGGGTGTGGGTGATTCTCTGGCGCCAAGGCTTGCCGCAATGGACACCTCAATGCCGCTAATGGGGTTTTTGATTGCGGCAACGCTGCGTATCGCTCAAGGTTCGGCCACCGTGGCGATGGTGACCGCCGCCGGCTTTGTGGCCCCCTTATTATCCCAGGATAACGGCTCAGCGCCGTTGCTGGCGGCAGTTACGGTGGCCATTGCCGCCGGCGCTACGGTGTTGTCCCATGTCAACGACTCAGGCTTTTGGCTGGTGAGTCGTTACCTTGGTCTGACGGAAAAACAGACCCTGCAAACCTGGACCGTGGCAACCACCTTACTGGGGGTTACCGGCCTGGTTTGCGTGTTGCTGCTGGCCAGCGTTGTCTGATCTACCAGTAGTAACCGTAAAGCCCAATCAACGCCGCGGTAATAATCACAGCGCTTAAGTTGAACCGGGTATCGGTCTCAAAGGAAACCCCAGCCAGGGTGATGGTTGATTGACCTTCCTGCGCGGGTTTGAGTTGAGACACAACAATGGTCAGCACGCAGCAGGCCAGGAACACGTAACCCACCCGGTCCATAAACGGTACATCGGGAAGGTAGAGCCGGAACAGTAACGACAGCACCGCAGATCCAATGGCCCCCACCAGGGCGCCGGCAGCGTTGGCGCCTTTCCAAGCCATGCCAAGAACAAAAATGGCCACAATGCCGGGGGTGAAAAAGCCGGTAAATTCCTGGATGTATTGGAACGCTTGATCAAACGAGCCTAGCAATGGTTGGGCAGCAAGGCCGGCAATGATCAATGCAGTCAATGAGGTTAACCGGCCTACAGTTACTAAGCCCTTCTCGCTGGTGTCGGGTCGCAAGGGTTTGTAAATATCCAGGGTGAAGATGGTGGAGATGGAGTTCATCATTGAACCCACCGACGACACAATGGCGGCAATCAAGGCGGCAAAAATCAGTCCGCGGATGCCGTTAGGCGCCAACTTCATCATCTCCGGATAGGCATTGTCAGGGCGATCAATGCCCGGGGCTAGCATTGCCGCTGCAATGCCTGGCACCACAATAATCAATGGCATAAATAATTTCAGGAAGCCGGCAAAAACAATGCCCGCTTGGGCTTCTTTTACGCTCTTAGCGCCCAAGGCGCGCTGAATGATGTATTGGTTAA
>CAZLJY010000220.1:0-6768 GCA_964559945.1 uncultured Gammaproteobacteria bacterium
GCAATGGCCGCGGCCATTGCGATGATCGGAAACGCGTCTGCTCAGGTTAAGGTCACCAGCGATTTTACTGGCATTTGGAATCAGCCTGAGCAGGAGAGTCAGGGTTTTGTGGTGCAGATTGTCGGCCAGCCAGACGGCTCGACCGACGGCGTAGCGTACTGGTTCACGTATGATGATGCTGGGGAACCCATGTGGGTTGTCGGTCAGGGACCGGTTGTTGGCAATAAGGTGAATTTGGATTTCATTCGCGTTGATGGCCCCCAGTTTTTAGAGTCAACAAATCCCAATGCACGCGAAGTTTCCAGCTTTGGTAGTGGTTCTATGGCATTTTCCGATTGCGAGAATGCGACGGTGGAAGTCCAACTGCAAAATGCGGTGACGGGCACTGGCCTTGAGACGTTCACCATTAATCGTTTGGCTAGTGTGCTCAATAGAAACTGTTCGGGGGGAATTTCCGATGACATTCCCAGCGACGCGCCGGCAAGTGAAGTCGAAACCGTACTGAACGCGACTGGCGTTGACCCTGATGCCAGCGGCAAGGCCGAACTCGAAACGGGTCCGGGGTACGCAAATTTTGAAGTTGAGATTGACGATCTCAATGTGGGCGACTATGACCTGCTGGTAGGCGGCACTTCGGTAGGAACTATATCGGTAGTTGCGCAGACCAACGGAACTGCTGGTGAACTGGAATTCAAAAGTCCCACAGATGGAAACAAGCCGTTGCTGAATTTCGATCCCCGCGGCCAAATTATCGAAGTCGCCCAAAACGGCACCGTGCTCCTAACCAGCGATGCGCTACCGGCCAACCCGAACCCGATAGCACAACAAGTGGAAATTGAAGTCGAGCTGAACAACGCCGGCGTGTTCCCGGCAGCGAGCGGTGACGCGGAATTCGAGATCAACGGCAGTCGACAGAAATTCGATATCGAAGTGGAAGACCTTCCTGCGGGGAACTATCCGGTTCAGGTTGGCGGAATTCAGGTTGGCGTGTTGTCAGTAATCGATCAGGACGACGGTGACCTTGAGGGTGAGCTGGAATTTGGCAACCCTCCTGATGATGACGAGACGCTGTTGACCTTCGACCCACGCGGGCAGCTCGTGGAAGTGCTTGACGGAAGCACTGTTGTTATGTCCGTGCAGTTTCCTTCGGAATCTACTCAGGGTGATAACAACAACGGATCCGGCAATGATGATGGCGACGACGGCTCAGATGATGGAACTGGCGACGATGATTCCGGCGATGACGGATCGGGCGACGATGGTCAGGACGTTGAGCTGAGTGCCGAATTCACCAACAGCGGGCCGGATCCCGACGCTGAGGGCGACTTCACATTTAAGATTGATGGTGGCGAGCGGGAGGCCAGACTTAAAGTCGACAACCTGGCTGACGGCATATACCAGTTTGTTGCTGACGGGGTATTAATCATCAACTTTACCATTGAAGACGAATCGGCCGACCTGAAATTCTCCGATCCAGTGGAAGGTGACGACGACTTGCCGCTGACGTTCGACCCCCGTGGCAAAGAGCTACTAGTTACCCAGGGCGGCACTACATTTCTGACACTGCAATTTCCCAACTAATTAGAAGGATATAAGCCGGCTAGGTACGCCCTGGCCGGCTTATCTAGTGGTTTACCTAGATAGTCCAGGATTTGAAGCACACGTTTGGGCGGCGCCTGCGCGCCGCGGGAGTGAGCTTTGAAGACCGGTAGAATTTACTGGGTCATCGTTCGGGCCGAATGACGACACACTACTCAGTGGCTGAGTTAACCAAGCTGTTGCATTTTCTCAAAAACCGATCAACGGCTCCGTACCTTTTACCAATACGTTCGTATATTGCGCATACACGAATACACGATCTCTTTGTTTGCCGGTAACCTCCTCGACGATGCCAAGGTCGACAAGGTGATTAACCGATTTTCTAACAGTTGGCGCGGACAACGACAGCGCTTCGGGAAAAAGCGAGGGTCACGTCTTGCAGCGCCATATTCCGCCCCAAATGTTGCAATGCAAGACTCACAACCCGTGTAAAAAGGTATTGCCAAGTTAACCGAGCCTCGCTGCTAGAATCAGCGGATGAACACTTACAAGCGCCATCGATTTCCGCCAGAAATCATCAGCCACGCGGTTTGGCTCTATTACAGATTCAATCTTAGCCATCGCGATGTTGAGGATCTGCTGGCCGAGCGCGGTGTGATAGTCGATCGTGAGGCAATCCGGTTGTGGTTCATCAAGTTCGGCAAGCTATATGCCCGTAGATTGAAGCGCAATCACCGAGGTTTCGGTGACACGTTCTATCTGGACGAAGTCTTCGTGAAGATCAATGGTAAGCAGCACTACCTATGGAGGGCGGTCGACCAAGATGGTGAGGTGGTGGACGTTTATCTGCAGACAAAACGTGACGGGGCAGCCGCCAAACGATTCTTTAGACGCCTATCGCGAAACAATTGTGTCGAACCTAGAAAAATAGTTACTGATAAACTGCTGAGCTACGGCGTCGCCCATCGAGAACTGATCCCTGAGTCAATTCACAACTGTGAACAATATGCCAACAATCGGGCTGAGTTATCGTATCAATCTACCAGGGTCCGAGAACGTGTAATGCGCCGGTTGAAATCGGTCCAGTCGGGGCAGCGTTTTCTAAGCGCACATGCTGCAGTCCATAATTTGTTCAATCTCGGTCGCCATCTAATTGCTGCTGATCATTTTCGTAGTCTTAGGGCAAGTGCGTTCGCTGAATGGAGTAGGGCGGTAGCTTAATTGCGCAGCAGAGACTTTGCAGGTGTCACAGAGTTAACTTGGCAATACCTCCAATGGTGCTCAAACTCCTTCGAAAATGAACGAGGGGGTGCATTCATGAATCAAGATCACCCAAACCTTTGGGCATCGACTTCGGGCAGCGGGTATTGGATTTGAAGACCGGCAAGATTTGCTGGGACATGAATCGGAAAGGATGACCACCCATTACTCGGCACCGGACGTGGCTAGGCTGATCTTAAGCGCTGAAGAAATCTGCGTTCGACGGGTGAGCACGGTACTAAGAGTTAAAAGTCATACGATTCTCACAAATTCCGCTGGAGAAAGTAGCAGTAGTCGACCACGCTTAGCGGTAAGTAATTGAAGTAAAAGGGATAGTTGGTCGGAGTGAGAGGGTTCGAACCTCCGGCCCCTGCCTCCCGAAAACTGATGGCTGATTTTAACTAGTTGTTTTTACTGAAGAAAAATGGCGCGATGCCCGTTGCAACTTCAGTACATTGCATAACAGCGCAGAACTGACTCACACGTTTCTCACACAGTGGAAGTCGACGAGCTAAAGTACAGATCGGTTTGTTGGTGTCCCGAAATGAATCAGACAGTGGCACGAACCCAACAGAGTTGACTTCAAAAGGAGAAGGAATTTCAGGCGCCCGAGCAGTTGAGCCCCGACTGCAGGCGTAGAGCTCCGAAAATTGATTCGCCGGTATTTTGCACCCCCAAGATCTTCGGTCCGGGGTGACTGCGAAGACCTTTCGCCGCAATTCTGAATCTCTACCTTCATTGTTGATAGGTGTGGCGGCGCTCTCTACACCTATCAGATTAGCTGAAGATTCTATCTTCCACTACAGTGACCAGATATCCTTGCTCAGCGTGTTGTCTGGCGGCCCAGCCAGTGAATTTTATCGGAAGGCGCCATCCAGTTTTTCGGTTTCACCGAACGACGACATTTATGAGTTATACTTCGTGAAAACCATAACAACCGCGGAGTAGACCGGCTTTGTTACAAGCGATAGACCTCGTCAAACAGTACGGATCGGTGAAGGCGCTTGACCGGCTTAATCTGACGGTCGAACCGGGGCAGGTGTGTTGCCTCCTAGGCGCAAATGGCGCCGGAAAGACCACAACCATTCATCTGTTTCTCGATTTCATACCTCGGTCCGGCGGGAAGGCGCTCGTCGGTGGTCACGACGTGGTCGAAGAGCCAGTGAAGACGAAAGCGCTGTTAGCGTATATACCTGAGGTCGTTAATCTCTACGGAGCACTGACTGGACGTGAGAATCTTGAATACTTCGTCGAGATTGCGGGCGAAAAGTTAGATCATCAACGTGCTGACCAGCTGGCAGAGAAAGTCGGATTGCAGAACGGTGCCCTGGATAAACCTGTAAGCAACTACTCTAAGGGCATGCGGCAGAAAGTCGGCATCGCCATTGCGCTGGCGAAACAAGCGCGAGCCCTAATTATGGACGAGCCACTATCGGGCCTTGACCCAAAAGCCGCTAACGAATTCAGCCGACTCCTGAGGGAAGTAGCCGACGAGGGCGTTGCCGCACTGATGGCTACCCACGATGTATTCCGCGCCAAAGAGGTCGGCAGCCATATTGGCATCATGAAAAAGGGAATACTGGTGGACTATTTTCCCACCGACGACAAGGGCCATGGAGATATTGAGCAGCTCTACATGCAGCACATGCGCGACTAACTGCAGAGGGGGGGTACGACTTTGATTGGTGCAGTTGCTCGCAAAGAGTTTAAGGAAATCGTTCGCGACGGCCGCTTCCGGTGGCTTGCTATGACCTGTGTCCTGCTGGTGGCGGTAGCCGCAGTGAGCGGCCTGCAAGTGACTCGCAAGCAGCTCAGCGACCAAGCAGTAGCGACGGCCGCCGAGCGCGAAAACTTCGTTGGCCAAGGTACGAAGAACCCGCACGCCGCTGCTCATTTCGGCCAGTACGCATTTCGCCCTGTGCTTCTGCCTGCAGCGCTTGATCCAGGGGTAAGCTCTTTCATGGGATCGATGATCTGGCTTGAAGCGCACCGCATGAATTTGCCCGAATTTCGCCCAGCTGAAGACAGCGCCGACTTGAGCCGAGTTGCGCCATTGTCGGTGGCTTGGATTCTCCAGTTTATTGTGCCGTTGTTCGTAATCGTCGTGACCTTCGGTGCGGTGGCCGGCGAACGCGAGAGTGGCACGCTGGGTCTCGCCATGAGTCAGGGGCTGGGGTTGGGACGGATGCTGATCGGTAAAGCTGTCGCTTCAATGGGTGCGCTTTTTGCGGTCTTGATACCGGTGATACTGCTGAGCATCATCGTATTTTCGGTCGCGGCACCGCTGGCCGAGGATCACGACGTCGGTTGGCGCCTGGCGTGGATGAGTATTGGTTACCTGCTATACCTGATTAATTTCGCTGGTCTGTCAATGTTGGTTTCGACGCTAGCCGGCAATCGGCGCAATGCGTTCTTCGCGCTAACGGCTATTTGGCTGCTAGTCACGGTAGCCGTCCCACGGGTGGCTGCCGATTTGGCTGGCTACGCGCATCCAACCCCATCCGCGACCGAGTTTTGGGCCAGCATTCGTCGTGGCGACGGCAATGAGTCGGGGCTCGGAAATAACCCGAAACTGAGAGCCGCCGAGATTCGTTCGCGACTGTCCGCAGAGCTGCTTGAGGAGTACGAGGTCGACTCGGTTGACCAGCTGCCCTTCAACTTTACAGCGTTGTTTTTGCAGCGACTTGAGGAAGAAGATGCCCCGATTTTTGACTACAATTTTGATCAGCTGTGGCAAACCTACGAAAACCAGCGCAAGGTGCAGCAGGTCGCCTCCGTCCTGTCCCCGGCCATCGCGATCCGCGAGCTCTCGATGGCTATGGCCGGCGCCGACCCATACGCGCAGCGGCACTTCAGCGTGGCCGCTGAGCAGCATCGTAGAGAGTTTGTGGGACAGCTAAACACTATCCAGGCTGTCGAGGGTGCCGGAAAGCGCTTCTACGTGGCGCCCGGCCAGACCTGGAAAGGCATTGGTCCGTTCGTTTATGAACCGCCAAGCGCAGCGGCAGTGATTTCACGCCACTTGGGCGACCTTGTTATTCTGCTGATTTGGGCGGCCGCACCGTTCGGTCTAGCGCTAATGGTCGCCCGTCGGGCGCGACCGATACGGTGAGGAACTAGCGTAATGCTTCGTCCGCTTCTACGGCATGACTTGCGCTTGATGTGGCGCGAACGCAGCTTACAGGCCGTCTTGCTGCTTGTCCTCGTAGCCGTGCTCTACGCGACCTGGAGTGGCATCACCTGGAAGGCGCAACAAACGGCGGAGATCCAAGCGGCGCGTGCCGAGCTCAACTCCACCGACGCGCGCGAGATGGCCCAGCTGGTCGGTATGGAGACAGGCGAACTAGAGGTGGCGCAGATCGCCGCATCAGGTCTACCCAATTCGGTGAAGACTTCACTACTTTTGCCTCCTGGACCACTGGCCGAGCTGGCAATCGGCAGTGCCGATCTTCGCCCGCGCAAGGCGGATATTGCCGCAATTGGCCGCGCCGACGACATGTTTCGGTTCTATCAAGTTGAGAACCCGTCGCGACTCGCACTGGGGCGTTTGGACCTGGCTTTTGTCACGGTTTACCTGATACCGCTGCTGATACTGGGCATGACGTACAGCGTGCTCTCAGCTGACCGGGAATCCGGATCGCTGGCGCTGCTTTTGGCACAGCCGCTGACAGCCGGTCAGGTCGCGTGGGCGCGGATCGCTATTCGCACCGCTGTAGTTACAGTCGCTGTAGTTGGTGGCAGTTTGCTGGCCTTGCTTGCTTTCGCACCCGAGCCGCTATCGGCGCAGGCCTGGCCACGGCTGCTGGCCTGGACCGCGGCGACAGCGGCCTACTGTGTGTTTTGGGGCGCCTTGGCCGGGCTGGTTGCAGCTCGAAACCAGGGTTCAGACAGCAACGCACTGGTGTTGCTGCTGTGCTGGGCTGTCATCACGTTGCTCCTGCCTTCGCTGATCGGTATCGCGGCACAAAC
>CAZLJY010000221.1:0-6722 GCA_964559945.1 uncultured Gammaproteobacteria bacterium
GTTTGTAACCACGTCAGCTATGTCGATGCTCTGGTAATCGGCGGCAGCGTCAGCCGACCGGTGCGGTTTGTTATGTACTACAAAATCTTTCGTTGGCCAGTCATTGGTTGGCTGTTTCGGGCCGCCAAAACTATTCCCATTGCCGGCAGTCGCGAAGATCCCGCGTTAATGGATGCGGCTTTTGATCGGATTGATGCTGAGCTCGAGGACAATCAAGTGGTGTGCATCTTTCCTGAGGGCGCGTTAACCGGTGATGGCAATGTGGCGCAGTTTCGCCGTGGCGTGGAACGCATTCTAGAACGCCGCGCTGTGCCGGTGGTCCCGATGGCCCTAGAGGGGCTGTGGGGCAGCTATTTTAGTCATTCAGACGGTGGCGCCTTTCGCGGGCCATTCCGACGCCTGTTCAGCCGAATCCGGTTGCGTACTGGCACCGTTGTGCCTGCCCACGAGGCCAACGCCGACGGCCTGAGGGAAAAAGTGCTGGAATTGATGGAATCACCCGGTCCCTGAACAGGTCACTGCTAGACCCCCAGCACAAGAATCTGGATTCGTGACCTAAAGTTCGCCGCTTTATGCCGTCGCCTTCGTCCAAACCCTTGCGGCGGGCCGGTTGCTGAGGGACAATTCGCGCCTTCGATGACGTTTAATTCCAGCGCAAAGCCGGAACAAGCCATCGCCAACAGAGCTGTGACTCAGAACTAATGCCCGATAGAAAAAAGCTGGCTGACGCGGTCCGCGCGCTCAGCATGGACGCGGTGCAGGCCGCAAATAGTGGCCACCCCGGTATGCCCATGGGCATGGCGGATATTGCTGAGGTGCTGTGGAATGACTACGTTCGCCACAATCCCTCAGATCCTCAGTGGTTTAATCGTGATCGTGTTGTGATCTCCAATGGCCATGGCTCAATGCTGATTTACTCGGTATTGCACTTGGCCGGCTACGATCTGAGCATGGACCAGCTGCGCAATTTCCGTCAGATGGATTCGAAAACCGCCGGGCACCCTGAATATGGTGAGACCCCGGGGGTTGAAACCACTACCGGTCCATTGGGGCAAGGTTTAGCCAACGCGGTAGGCATGGCATTGGCCGAAAGCATACTGGCGGCTCGGTTCAATCGTGACGGCCATACCGTTGTTGATCACAATACCTATGTGCTTGCAGGTGATGGCTGTCTGATGGAGGGGGTCTCCCACGAGGTCTGCTCACTGGCAGGGACCCTCAAATTGGGCAAATTGATCTGCCTTTACGATGACAACGGCATCTCAATTGATGGTGAGGTGGACGGCTGGTTTACCGATGACACGCCGGCCCGATTTCGCGCTTACGGTTGGCAGGTCATCGATGCTGTCGATGGTCATGATGCCGCAGCGATTGCTAGCGCCATTGCCGATGCTAGGGAGAATCCCGACCAGCCGACGTTGATTTGTTGCAAAACACTAATCGGCTACGGCTCACCCAACAAAGAAGGCACTGCTGCCACACACGGCGCACCATTGGGTGATGAAGAGATTGCTGCGGCCCGCGTGCAATTGCAGTGGGAGCACCCGCCTTTCGATATACCAGACGACATTTATGCAGGCTGGAACGCCAACGAGCAAGGCAGTCAGGCTCAGACTCAGTGGGATGAGCAACTGGACGCCTATTCCAAAGCCCATCCCGATGCCGCAGCAGAACTGGTTCGGCGCATAGCCGGTCAATTGCCCTCAGACTGGGATAATCTGATTGACTCATACATCCGCGATTGCCAGGATACCGGCGCAAACGTTGCCACCCGCAAAGCCTCTGGTATGGCGCTGGAAGCCATCGGTGCCAAAGTCCCAGAGATGATCGGTGGCTCAGCGGATTTGACCGGGTCCAATAACACCCGGCACAGCGCCAGTAGTGATGTTACGGCCAGTCAAATGGACGCAAATTACGTCAACTATGGCGTTAGAGAATTTGGTATGACGGCGATGGCCAATGGGATGGCTTTGCACGGCGGATTTATCCCCTATACCGGCACGTTCTTGGTGTTCTCAGACTACGCCCGCAACGCGGTGCGCATGTCGGCGCTTATCCCCGCCGCATCGATCCATGTCTACACCCACGATTCCATCGGTCTGGGTGAAGACGGTCCTACCCATCAGCCGGTTGAGCATGTTGCCAGTTTGCGCCTAATGCCCAATTTAGACCTTTGGCGTCCCTGTGACACGGTGGAAACGGCGTGGGCTTGGAAGTTTGCAGTGCAACGTCGCGACGCGCCAACGGCGCTGGTGCTGACCCGTCAGGGATTGCCGCATCAGGACCGAGACGCCGATACCTTGGCTAACGTTGGGCGCGGCGGGTATGTGCTTTACGACAGTCAGGCAGACGAGCCCCAGCTGATTTTGATCGCCACCGGGTCAGAGGTAGCGCTCGCGGTAAGCGCGGCCAAGACCCTGGCTAAAGGTGGCGTGGCCACCCGAGTGGTGTCCATGCCATGCACATCATTGTTTGATCGCCAGTCGGCCGATTACCGGGCCAGCGTGTTGCCACCCACGATTCGAGCCCGCTTGGCCATCGAGGCTGGCAGTGCTGATTACTGGGCCAAATACACGGGCCTGGATGGCGACGTGATTGGTATGACGAGTTATGGCGCTTCAGCGCCTGCCTCTGAACTTTTTGCGCACTTTGGCTTTACCGAGGACAACGTTGTTGCTCGCGGTCGCGCCTTGGTGCAATCCTCTACTTAGATACTGACATAACGGAGAAATCACCATGGCTGTCAAAATCGCCATCAACGGATACGGTCGAATCGGTCGCAATGTCTTGCGCGCCATCCACGAGTCGGGTCGCGCAAGCGAATTTGATGTGGTTGCTATCAACGACCTGGGTGATCCCCAAACCAATGCCCATTTAACTCAGTACGATACCGCCCACGGTCGATTTCCCGGCACCGTAGAAGTCCAGGGTAATGACCTGGTGATCAATGGCGATCGTGTTCGAGTGCTGGCTGAACGTGACCCATCCAAGCTTCCCTGGGGCGAGCTAGGCGTGGATGCTGTGCTTGAATGCACCGGCATTTTTAGCAGCCGCGAGAAGGCTGGCTTGCACCTTAAAGGCGGCGCTAAGAAGGTGATCATCTCGGCACCCTCTGGCGACGCAGACGCGATGGTGGTTTACGGTGTCAACCACGACATCTTGAAACCGGAACATCAAATTGTCTCCAATGCCTCCTGCACAACCAACTGTCTATCGCCGGTGGTCAAGCCGTTACATGATTCTATTGGCGTAGAGTCAGGCTTGATGACGACCATTCACGCCTATACCAACGACCAAGTGTTGACCGACGTGTTTCACAAAGACTTGCGCCGTGCTCGTTCAGCGACGATGTCGCAGATCCCGACCAAGACCGGGGCGGCCAGTGCGGTTGGCAAAGTGTTGCCAGAGCTCAATGGCAAGTTGGATGGCTTTGCGATGCGTGTGCCCACTATCAATGTATCAGTTGTTGATTTGACCTTTGTCGCCAGTCGGGACACCACGGTTGAAGAGGTGAACGAAACGGTCAAAGCGGCAGCGGAAGGCCCCCTCAACGGCATTTTGGGTTACAACGATGCACCGCTGGTGTCCATCGATTTCAACCATTCGCCCCTATCCTCCACCTTCGATGCCGGTTTGACCAAAGTGATTGGCGGAAAGCTGGTGAAAGTGTTGGCTTGGTACGACAACGAATGGGGCTTTTCCAATCGTATGCTCGACACCACCCTCGCGACCGTAAACGCTTGATCGACGTTCGATTAGAAAGGACTCTGATTGGATGAGATTTCTCCGCTTAAACGACCTTGATCTCAGCGGCCAGCGCTTATTGATCCGTGAGGATCTAAACGTACCGCTGGATGATCAAGGGCAGGTGACCAGCGATACTCGTATTCGGGCGGCGCTACCGGCGATCGAGATGGCGGCGCAAGCTGGTGCTCGGGTGATGGTCATGTCTCACTTGGGTCGGCCCACTGAAGGGGAATTTTCGGCGCAGTTTTCATTAGCGCCAGTGGCAGAACATTTATCTGGCTTGCTGGGTCAGCCAGTGCCACTGATCAGCGACTGGCTTGATGGTGTCAGCTGCCAGCCGGGGCAGGTGGTTCTGTGTGAAAACGTCCGTTTTAACGTTGGCGAAAAATCCAACGATGCTGAGCTCAGTCGGCGTATGGCTGGGTTGTGTGATGTGTTTGCGATGGATGCCTTTGGCACCTCCCATCGGGCTCACGCATCAACCCATGGCGTGGCCAAATACGCACCAGTAGCGTGTGCAGGTCCGTTACTGGCTGGCGAATTGAGCGCGCTGGCCAAAGCCACTCGCTCGCCGGAAAAACCGGTTTTAGCCATCGTCGGCGGCTCTAAGGTGTCCACTAAGCTCACGGTGCTGGAAACCTTGGCAACACAGGTGGATCAGCTGATTGTCGGTGGTGGAATTGCCAACACCTTCATCGCTGCCTGCGGCCACAATGTGGGTCAGTCCTTGTTCGAAGCAGATTTGATAAGGCAGGCAAAAGACCTTATGGCGCAGGCGCAAGCGGCTGGCGCAGACATCCCCGTGCCCAGCGATGTGGTTGTGGCGGACGGTTTTAGTGCCGATGCCAACGCTCGCACCTGCTTAGTGGATCAAGTGGCTGACCACGAAATGATCCTGGATATTGGGCCTCAGACGGCAGCCAGATATGCTCAACTGATAGAATCCTCTGGAACGGTGGTCTGGAACGGTCCGGTGGGTGTGTTCGAATTCCCCGCCTTTAGCCAAGGCACCCAGGCTGTTGCTCAATCGGTGGCCCGATCTGCGGCGTTCTCTATTGCGGGTGGCGGCGACACCTTGGCAGCCATTGAGCAGTTCAAAGTGAGCGATGATATTTCCTACATTTCCACTGGCGGTGGGGCGTTCCTTGAGTTTTTGGAGGGGCGAGAATTACCGGCAGTTTCCATGCTCGAATCCCGAGCGCCGGAATGATTTTTTGACCAAAGCAGACGCTTAAACGAGCGAATTTTGAGGTAATCCATGAACGTAGAAAAACTGACCCAAATCGCCCAGGCCTTGGTGGCTGAGGGTAAAGGCATCCTGGCTATTGATGAGTCTGGCGGTACCATCAAAAAACGCTTTGACCTTATTGGTCTTGAGAGTACCGAAGATCATCGACGGGCCTACCGAGAAATGTTGCTGTCTGCACCTGATCTGGGTAAACACGTATCCGGTGCCATTTTGTTTGATGAAACTCTGCGCCAATCTGCCAGCACCGGTCAACGGTTTGTGGAAATGATGAAGGCCGCTGGGGTAAGTCCTGGTATTAAAGTGGACAAGGGTGCACAGGATCTCGCAGGTCATCCGGGCGAAAAGGTGACCGAAGGGCTGGACGGTCTGCGTGATCGAATGACTGAGTATGCTGGTCTTGGGGCAGAATTCGCCAAGTGGCGCGCAGTGATTACCATTGGCGAAACCATGCCGACCAGCGCCTGCGTTGAGGCCAATGCCCACGCCTTGGCCCGTTACGCTGCTTTGTGTCAGGAAGCTGACATCGTGCCCATCGTTGAGCCGGAAGTGATCATGAACGGTGATCACGATCTCGACACCTGTTATGAGGTGACAGAGGCAACCCTCAAGAGCTTGTTCTCCTCACTTTATGAACAGGGTGTGTTGCTTGAAGGCACCATTCTAAAAGCCTCCATGGTCGTTTCTGGTGACAAGTGCAGTGAGCAGGCTAGTGTTCAGGAAGTTGCAGAGGCTACCCTTCAGTGTTTGTACAACTCAGTTCCTGCGTCTACCGCTGGGGTTGTGTTCTTGTCCGGCGGGCAAAGCGAGATCGTAGCCACTCAGCACCTTGACATGATGAATCGTATTGGGCCCCATCCTTGGCCGCTGACCTTTTCTTATGGCCGCGCATTGCAGCACGGCGCCCTAATGAAATGGGGAGAGGACATTTCTGCCAATGTTGGCGCAGCTCAGGCGATTTTGTCCCACCGGGCACGTTGCAATGGTCTGGCTGCCGTTGGCCAATATGATGAATCGGTTGAAGCCGGTTGATGCCGAGATTTTAATGCGGAAAAAAGGGCCATTTACGGCCCTTTTTTTTTGCTCTCTGGAAAGTCATTGCAGGATCGTTCCCAGGGTGTAAGGTGAGGGCAAATTCAGCATAGGGAATTGGACCAAGCCATCAATCCCTATAACCCACGGAATCCATCATGAGCAAAGACCTAAAAGAACGGGCGCTTGAATACCATCGTCTACCCACGCCAGGAAAAATCGAGGTAAGCGCAACCAAAACGCTGACCACCCAAAATGAGCTGGCGTTGGCCTATTCCCCTGGTGTGGCGGCGGCTTGCGAGCTTATTGAGCAACAACCGGAAACGGTGTCGGAGGTGACGTCTCGGGGCAATCTGGTGGCGGTAGTGACCAATGGTACGGCGGTACTTGGGCTTGGTGCCATTGGCCCACTAGCGGCCAAACCCGTGATGGAAGGCAAGGCGGTGTTATTCAAGAAATTTGCTGGAGTGGACGTGTTCGATATCGAAATTAACGAACAAGATCCTGACCGGCTGGTGGATATCATTGCCGCTTTAGAACCTACCTTCGGCGGCATCAATCTGGAAGATATCAACGCGCCCGAGTGCTTCGTTGTGGAGCAAAAGCTGCGGGAGCGGGTTAACATACCGGTGTTCCATGACGACCAACATGGCACCGCTATTATCACCGCGGCGGCATTGATTAATGGGTTAGAAAT
>CAZLJY010000222.1:0-6539 GCA_964559945.1 uncultured Gammaproteobacteria bacterium
ACGCCGATGGCGCCGTCGCGGCGGTGCTTGCCGCTGATGGGGATGGCTCTGGGCTTGACGCTGATTTACTGGATGGCCAGAACGCCAGTCAAATCATTGATGCCAGTCGCGTTGGCACTGAGATCACCAGTTTGCCGCTCACCATCACAGTTCCAGGGCGTTATTACTTCACTCAAAACCTCAGCACCGATGGCTCTTCGTTCGCGGCCATTGAGTTGTTAGCCGACGATGTGACGATTGATCTTAACGGTTTTGTTTTAACTGGCGCGAGCGCCGATCCTACGAGCAATTTTGAGGGGGGTATTTGGGTTCGTACGGGTGACAACGCGCGTATCCTCAACGGCACCGTTCGCAACTTCGGTGGCTCCGGTATCTATCGTTCAAGCGCTACGGGGACACAAGTCTTCGGAGTCACCGTTGAAGAGGTTGGTGGAAACGGCATCGATATAGAGTCCGGCCTCATCGATGGCGTCTTGGTAAGAGCCGCAGGAAATAGCGGAATTCGTATTCGAGAGGGTATTGTTCGTAACTCGTTGGTCACGAATAGTACAAGTGTCGGCATTCGATGCCTTGGGCCGTGTTTGGTGATCAATAATGTGGCTGTGGACACTGCAGGCTCAGGAATCGTTGTATCCGATTCGGGTCTGGAGAGAGACAACGTGGTATTCAACAACCCTTAGTAACCCATGGTCCTGCGGTCAAGCCGTTAAGCAAAGATACGAACCCCGCTGGGGAAATCCTTTCCCCCAGCGCGGTTATCCTGTTAGGTGCGGTGAAGGTTTCGCTTATTGTCAGTTGTTGCCTTCAAAGCCGTTGTTGAAGATCGTGTCGACCGAGATATCGTAAAGCGTGGTGGTAAAACTCACCTCGTTAGCGATGCCGATCATGGGTTTGCCTTCAGGGCCCGTGAACACAGCGATACCCTCAGGTGCTAGATCTCCTGCCAGGGTGGGGTCGAGCTCCAGAGCATCTTCGTTATAGGTCTGAGTAAAGTCCCGGTTATTCACATATTGGAGGAACGTCACGTTGCGAGGATCGGTCACATCGTAGGCGGCCACACCGCCGATCCGCTCAAGGCCAATAAAGGCCACCACTCGACCATCCGGCAGTGTGGACACGGCCAGGGCTTCAGGCTCGGGGCCCTTATTGTCGCTGCGGCTTTCCAGGCTCGGGCCTTCATCGTTGTTTGCGTTAAAGTGGTCGGGGAACGCGGCAGCGGTTCGCTGCTCAAGGTCGTCACCGCTGTCGTATACCAGGTTGCCGAAGCGATCCCAGATGGTGAAAGAGCGAGCGCCATAGACCTGCAGACGCTCGAGCTCTGGGTCATCGTCGAGGTTTCCGTCAACCGTAGATGCGCCGAGCCGACCGAGCTGCTCGTTTTGCTGCAGGTCGGCAGCATTAGGGAATACGGCTGGGTCCAGGCTCAGATCGCCGATGCGCTCGTCTTCACCCCGATCATCACCCTCGTTGGCAGTGACAAAATAGGTGTTGCCATCAGCGTCAGCAAAGGTCGCAATGGTGTCGGGCATAAACATGCCCCAGACCGGCCAGTGGGTGATATTGATGGCGTCATCCCGATCGGAAGCATCCAGGCCGGCGGGCTGGGTGAAGTCGATCATACCCAGTACCACCGGGGTCGGTTGCGGATTTAACGGCACGCTGCCGTCAACCGGGATCGGGGTGTCCAGCAAGCCGAAATCGTTATCGTTGATTACCGCGAGCCGACCATCCGGAAGCAAAGCCAGGCCTTCAGGTTTGTCACCAGCCTGATAGCCGATTGACGGTAGGTTAGTAATTTTGACCTTGTCCACCGGCCGGATACCCAGGGTAGCCAGATCCTCTGGTGTGTGTTGCTCCAGGGTCAGGCCGGCATTGAGCGCCGGCGCGTTGGGGTCGCGCAAGTTGGTGGCGCCCAGCAGGCTGATCTTGGAGATCGGCTTCTTGGCCGTCGCGCTAACCGCCGAGTCCCGTTCAATGACGTAGAACTCGTTGTTGCCTGTATAAACCGCATCGCCGATTTTGTCCACGTTGCCCTCGCGAAAGGCAGGCTTGTTAAGAAGGTAGACATACTCGGCGACCACCGACCCATCAGCAGGGTTGATGCCGAGCATACGAATGATTCGAGAGGCATCGCCGGTCGCCCGGTCGGGGTTGGACAGCGGCGTTTGGATAAACGCATAGACAATGCCCGTGTCTGTATCCAAGGCCATCGCCTCGAAGCCACGGTTGCGGCGGCGGTTGGCATATTCAGGTGGCAGCGTTTCGCTGCCATAGGTGCCGACGGGCTGTCCGGCGGCGGCCGCAGTGCCTTGCGGAATGTAGCGATTGAGTAGCTGACCCACTGGATCGAATTGGTAGATCGCCGGGCGGTATTCATCCACCATCCAGTAGTTGCCGGCACCGTCAATGACCACACCTTCTAAGTCTGCACCAAACGCATCCAGGGGCAGCGCAGCGCCGTTGAGATCAACTGGCTCTTCGTCGGCGCCGGCGACATTTGGCAGCCCAGTGATGGGCGTGGCGCCATCAGCACGGGTCAACAGTAGCGTGTCGGTAATGCTGATGGTGTTATCGGTCGCCAGCTCGAAGCGAACCACGCGCGCCTGGTAGTCCGGCAGTACAAAGGGGCGCTCCACCTCACCATCGTTATCCACATCCGTGGGCTCACCGTTCGGGCCGCGATCAGGGACCGTCACAAACTGCAGGGCGCCGGAGGTGGCGTCCATGCCTTCATACCAAAGACCGGAAAACCCGCCCAGTCGAATCTCTTGGCCCGCAGGCGTCGTGCCCAGTACAGGGAGTGTCGGAAATTCGATCGTTGTTGCGGTTGGGAGGCCGCGGGAGTGATCTTTTAGACCGAGCGGCAGCACGTCCAATACTGTTGCGGTGGCCAGATCAACAACCCCCACCGCGTTCGCCTCTTGCAGCGTTACGTAGGCCACCTCGCCAGTAGGCGAAACAGCGATATATTCAGGCTCCAGATCTTGACCTGCCACGGTGCCGTCGAAGATGCGCACGCCACGAGCCCGCAGGGTCGCCTCCTGGCCGTCGAAAGCGGAGAAATCTGCCAGCTGCGCTGAGGCTTGGTCCAAGCCTTGGGTTAAGTCGATGACCGTCACCGAGCCAATCGGGTCGGTGCCGTCCGGTTCCCCTTCGTTAGCCGACAGAAGGTAATTGCCGTCTGGACTGAAAACCACGTTATCGGGCAGAACACCTGCATCAAAAGTCCTTAGCAGTTGGCCGTCAGGGTCAAATACGGCAATGACCCCCGGCGAAGTTGCGTTGGCGTTTTCGATTGCGGCGGCAATCAGGCCGTCATGGGCAGCAACGCTGGTAACACCTGCACCGAAGGGCGAGAGGTCGATCTGCAGCAACAGCGCCGGCGTATCGGGATCACTGATGTCAATGACATCAACGGTGTTGTCGTTGGCGTTGGTCACAAACACCCGACCAGTGCTGGAGTCATGACTTAAGATCTCGGCGCCGTTGCCGGCAAAGCTGCCGCGCAGATCGAGCTGAAAATCCGGTATGCCTGCGATTGCAGTGATTGATGCGGCGGCCAGGGCAATAGCCGACGTCAGAGTTCGAAAACGGGGTTTATGAGTCATGTGCGCGCCTTAATGCCGTTTGAGTTAGCGAGTGAGACGGCAAGTAAACGGGACACGCTTTGCAAAATCGTTGCGGTTTTTTGACAAAAATATTGCAGGCCGGCCAAACCCAGGTTGGGAAGACGACCTGACTCCGTTATCGGACCGGCCTTTCAAGAGATTGAAGTTAGGGGATGTGGTGGGCGATACAGGGCTTGAACCTGTGACCTCTGCAATGTGACTGCTGGCTTGTAAAAATAGGTTTTCGTGTTTATTGACTGTGTTCGGGCGTTCCGTTGCGATTTTGGGATAACAGCGGACAACTCAGGTCAACGAAGTTCCTGAGATATTCCTTTGAGCGAACAAGCGAGAACGGAAATTTTTGTTTGAGGGTTTACGCTGCCGTTGTACGTCGCGTAAACATGGCAAAGCTCCTACTATTTCTGGCAAGTCTGACTGTCTTAGGGACAGCGCATTCCGTGGAGCTTAGCGATCTTGTGACAATCATCCCCGCTATTCCAGCTAGCGGAGAACCGTTTGTTGTGGTTTTTAGCGGTTTCGATAGCATTTGCGAGGAGCAATCCCCGACGTGGTCTGTAGTTGGTCAACGGCTTATTCTTGATCTCAGGGCCGAATTTCTATGTGGTCCTAGCATCGAGCCATTTCCTATTCCTACTGATTTTCGATTTGAGATTTCGGGTTTACAGCCAGGAAGTTACGAGATTGAATTTTACTCCAACGCCGAAACCCAAACATTCCCCCCTGCGTCGGGGGTTGTGGTCACGGTGGCAGCTCCGGTGTCAACCATGAATAACGCTGGGATATTTTGGCTGATGATTATCATCGGCCTGATGGGCTTGCACCGAGATCAGTGTTCACGGGTCGCCAGAGCGAGTACTAATGATCACTGTCCCACACCGAAAGCCAATTGATCGGATCCCTGGGAAGCTCGCGTTGGTGGTAGCCGACACCACAGACCAATTCTCGCGATAACAAATTTTGGGGGTCGGGTCCAAGTACCAGGGTTAACTGCTGTTGGTTCGCGCAAACTAATTTTTCGGATGCGCAGTTGAAGGGACGATGATCTCTGTTTAGATGAGTTGAAATTTCGACATAGCGATTACCTAAAAGCAGAGCATCCACTGGGGAAAGTTAATCGACGCCAATGCGCAGGTGACTCGCATTGCTGTAAGGCGCGCACGAAAAGCCATCGAAATACTGGCAACAATTACGGCCAGCTGCAATGTCTGTCGAAAATCATGTCTTCTAGGCTGAATCGAACCATTAGGTTCTGGTCGCAACGCGCAAATTGATAATTGGTGGGCGATACAGGGCTTGAACCTGTGGCCTCTGCAATGTGACTGCTGGCTTGTGAAAGCAAGTTGTTGTTTTATTAACTATGCCTGGACGATACATTGCGATTTTGGCATAACAGGGGGTAACGAAGGATAACTAGGTTACTGAGTTGTCCCTTTCAGTATCGGCTTTTGCCGCAGCCCCATGACAATACGCTAGATCAGCGGAATCTGCGTTTCTTTTATGACAACAGATGAGTTAAGGAAATGAGCAACTCGATTCAGAGATATATCTTCTTAGCTTTGCTTTTGGGCTATTGGAACTGCGGGTCAGCCGAACAAGATTCCGAACTTAAGTTAGCCAACCAGAAACTGTCCCTTCATGGATACGCTCCCATCTGCTCGGCAATCACATTTGGGAGCCCAGCGCAGGTGCGCTGGACTGAAAACCCCACGTCATCGTTTATGCATGATTTGCGTGACACCGCCGAGCAAGATCCGTTTTTGATTTGGTCTGAGGTTCTGGATAATTTGCCTGCTGACGAACACGTCGAAGTATTGAAATTGGCTAGCCAGTGGGGTCGTTCGCAATCGCTCAGTAAGCCAGCGAACGTCTTTCTGGGAAGTTATCTCAATAGCCATCGCGGGGACGAAATCACAGACAGACAACGGATTGCTTTACAGCTAGAAATGGCATCGACAATTGTTGTGAATGGTGCACGGATGAACTACAGAGGTGCTGAAAAAGCAGAGCGATACGTCTCCGAGGCTTTCAGGGTTTTCAAGAGCGTAGTTGAGCAAAATGAGCACCGCGCGAATGACGGGGACCAGTGGATACATTTGGGTGATTGGCTGATCTTCAGCGGCAATCATCGGAAAGCCGCCATCGCATACCAGCGAGCGTGGGAGGCCTATGAGTATTTCGGACTCGACGCGCAGCAAATCTTTTCTGAGCCCGTGAAAATTTGTGATGACGTCCGTGTAGGAGCTGACCTAGTAGGGGATAGAAATCGATCAAAGGGCGATATGACAATGTCGTTTTCTGCTTCTATTGATACCAGAGGGGAGGCCCGGTCTATCAAAGTACTGAATAACCCTTACGGAAATCTACCGATGTCTGCCATATTGCAGGCCGTTCGGTTTATTCACTTCAGGCCAGCTCTGACCGCTGGAAAACCTAAAGCGTATCCAAGCCATGAATTTAGCCACATTGTTTACCGGGGCAGCAATTAGCGCTCAGTTGATAAGAGGCGTTGGAAAACCGGGCGGGGCAGATGAGTGAATGAATTTTTGGGGTCAGGTTCAAGTGCCAGGGTTAAATGCTGCTGGTTCACGTAAACTAAATCATCGGTCGCACGGTCGAGGCGACGGGGGTCTCTGTTTAGATGAGTTAATGCGTCGACTTAACTATCGCTTAAAAAACAGAGAGAAGCGGCTGCGGAAAAATTAATCGAAGCCAATGGGCAAGTGATTCGGCTTTCCTTGAGGCTAGTACGAAATGCCACCAAATCTCGCAACAACTGTAGCCAGCTGCAATGTCTGTCGAAAATCATGTCTTCTAGGCTGAATCGAACCATTAGGTTCTGGTCGCAACGCGCAAATTGATGATTGGTGGGCGATACAGGGCTTGAACCTGTGACCTCTGCAATGTGACTGC
>CAZLJY010000223.1:0-6532 GCA_964559945.1 uncultured Gammaproteobacteria bacterium
TTTCCAGACTGACCAACGAACCCAGCGCGTCTTTGTTTGCGCGCAGCGCTTCGGTGGCCAGGCGCACCGCCTGGCCGCGCTGGGGTGCGGGCACCTTGGCCCAAGCTTTGGCCAGCGTTGAGGCCGCGGCCATGGTGTCTTCGTAGTCCGCTTCTGAACTGCTGGCAACTTTACCGATGAGCTGTCCGGAGGCTGGACTGAAAGACTCGATAATGTCACTTCCGGCGGTCACCCAACTGCCGTGATAGCAGCCAGAATTGACTCCGTCCGTGTCCAGCTTTAGCTGATTAAGCAAGGTGTTCATTGTTATGGGTTTTCCTGTTCTTCGGCGCCTTCAAGCGGCCATTGTTTAACCAATGCGACAACCCCAAAGAAGCGGTGGTCGAAATAGTTCACGGCGTCCAGGCTGACCTGACGCCGTTCGGTAATTCGGTGCGTAGTGTAACTGCCCGGTTGTTCCAGTGTGGCGATATCGCCGTAATGTGGTGCCCCCCGGCGGCCTTTCAAGTGGAGGGCCAGATCCACCCGCAAATGCAGAAATCGGCCACGCTCCAAGGCGACGGTGCCATCCACGTTATAGATCGCCTCGCTATCATCGGCGCCGATAAATACGTTCGGCGTATCTTTGACAATGGTGTCGACCATCACGGCGTTGTTGAGTCGGACCGGTTGAGGGTCCCCAAAGGTGGCCGCGGGCTGGTGCCAACCTCGATGGGCAATGGGCGCCAACGCGGGTTCGGCGGCTAAGGCTTGCCATTCTCTAACCATGACTAACTCATCATCCCCCATGGCGATGAATAAATCGGTCACTGGCCGCAGCGGAATACCGGTGGTGGGTTGGCTGGGGCTTGGCCTGCCGAAGGGACTTGAATTGATCGGCCATAGATCTAGCGAATCAGTGGTGTCAGGCTCGCCAGGGAAGCGGTAAAGGAATTCTTGGGCGTTTTCGCGCTGAAACACCAAAATTTCGATGTAGTAGCGAGCCTCTCCAGTATCGTTGTTCGAATTCTGAGCCAGCACTGACGGAACGTTGAACACCAACGTCCAGAGGAGAGCCGATGTGAAAAACAGACGTAATTTTGGCGCCGGCGTCATGCGGCCTCCCGCTGATTGAGCAATTGAATCACTTGTTCACCACCTTGAATACGTTCCTCAGCAGTTTCCATATCCAGGGTAATCCTTAACTTTTGCTGGCCATCAAAGGCATACCGTGAAGGCTCACCTTGAACCATCTTAATCAGTGTTAAGGGTTCGACATTGGCGTTGGCCAGAAATTCGATGGTGCCGCCGCCCGCATGCATCTGCACGTTGCGAATGCCAAGGGCTTGCGCCGCTTGACGAATGCGGGCCACGGCGAATAAGTGTTGGGTGGCTTCCGGCAGCAAGCCAAAACGGTCAATCATCTCCACCGCGATGGCATCCAATGCCTCACCGTCAGCTGCGCTGGCGATACGTTTGTACAGCACCAACCGCATATGGACATCTGGCAGGTAGGGGTCAGGAATGAGCGCTGGGATTGACAAGTCTACCTCACAGCCAGTGGCTTCCGGCAGGTCATCTTCCGGCAGTTGGCCGGCCCGCATGGCCCGCACCGCTCGCTCCAATAACTCCATGTAAAGCTGAAAGCCCACTTGGGCAATCTGGCCGCTCTGGCCGTCACCCAGCAACTCACCAGCGCCGCGTATTTCTAGGTCGTGGGTGGCAAGGGTAAATCCTATTCCTAGCTCTTCCAGGGACTCTAGTGCCTCCAGACGTTTGATCGCATCGGCGGTCATCGCTTTGGGTGGAGGGGTAATCATGTAGGCGTAAGCGCGGTGGTGAGAGCGGCCTACGCGGCCGCGTAGCTGGTGTAGCTGGGACAGGCCAAGGCGATCTGCCCGGTTAATGATGATGGTATTGGCCGATGGCACGTCAATGCCGTTTTCAATGATGGTCGAACAGACCAGAAGATTGACCCGTTGCTGGTAAAACTCCCGCATCATTTCTTCCAGTTCCCGTTCACCCATCTGTCCATGGGCGACCCCTAAGCGGGCGTGGGGAAACAGCGCTTCCAATTCCCGCGCCATGCGGTCAATGGTTTTCACTTCGTTGTGCAAAAAGTACACCTGGCCACCGCGATTGAGTTCGCGATCAACAGCGTCTTTTATCGTGCCGTTGTCCCACTGGGCAACAAAGGTTTTAACCGCCATCCGGTGGGCTGGGGCGGTGGCGATAATCGACAGGTCGCGCATACCCGACAAGGCCATATTCAAGGTTCGGGGAATGGGCGTTGCGGTTAGGGTTAGCAGATCAACCTCGGCTCGCATTTGCTTGATGCGTTCCTTTTGGCGAACCCCAAAGCGCTGCTCTTCATCGACGATAAGCAGGCCTAAACTTTTCACCTTGACGTCTTTTTGCAACAAGCGATGGGTGCCAATGACGATATCAACCTTGCCTTCGGCCAGGTCATTTAATACCGCGCTGGATTCCTTTTTCGACTGAAACCGTGACAGCGCTTCCACTCGCACCGGCCAGTTTGCAAACCGTTCAGCAAAGCTGCGCCGGTGCTGTTCTGCTAGCAAGGTGGTGGGAACCAATACCACCACTTGGGTGTCGGCCTGCACCGCCACAAAAGCGGCTCGCAGGGCGACCTCGGTTTTACCAAAACCTACGTCGCCGCAGACCACCCGGTCCATGGGCTGGTCACTGGATAGATCGTCCAGTACCGCCTCAATGGCGCGAGCTTGGTCGTCGGTCTCTTGGAAGGCAAAACCGGCGCAGAAGCGTGCATAGAGGGAATGGTCAATGGGCATGGCGCGGCCGCGACGGGCTTCGCGCCTGGCGTAAAGTTCCAAAAGTTCTGCAGCCACGTCGCGAACCTTTTTGGCTGCCTTACTTTTGGCTTTGGCCCACTGGTCGCCACCTAACTTATGCAGCGGCGCATGCTCTGGGTCAGCGCCGGTATAGCGACTGATGAGGTGCAGAGCCGACACCGGGACATACACTTTATCGCCGCCGGCGTATTCCAGAGCGACAAATTCCGCCTCTACACCACCGGCTGACATGCGGTTAAGGCCCTGGTAACGACCGACCCCATAGTCTTCATGCACAACCGGCGAACCGGGGCTCAGATCATTCAGGTCGCTAATGATGGCTTCGGAGCTACGACCGGATCGACGTTCACGCCGAACGCTGGTGTTTCGACGACCGAGCAGTTCTGTTTCCGTCAGAAAACAGGCCCCGTCTGTCATCACAAAGCCGTTATTGAGGAGACCAACGGCGGTATGCAGCCCTGGGGCGGCACTGGACCAATCGATCAGATGTTCCAAGGCCAGCGGTTGGTGGCCATGGCTGAGTAGATGTTCAGTCAAAATTTGCCGCCGACCCTCGCTGCTGGCCACGGCAATAACGGGACCGCGCTGCTGGTCTAACAGTTCCTGAAGGCGCTGCTTGCCACCGTCGTTTTCAAGATCGGTAATGGGCGCAGATGCAATTTTTAGCCGGCCGCTAGCCTCGCTTTTATGGCTGAACGCGGCGCGATGAAAGGCGCTGATTGCAGTGACGGTTTGTTGGGGGTCAAGCAACAGTTCCTCAGGGCTGAGAATCGGCCGGCGCACATCATGTCGGCGGTCCTCGTAGCGCGCATTGAGCTGCAGCCATGCCTCTTTCACTGCCTCATCTAGGCGCTCGGTATGGACCACTAAGGCGTTGTTTGGCAGATAATCAAAAATGGTTGCGGTGTGTTCGAAAAACAGCGGCAGGTAGTACTCGATGCCGTTACCAGGCACACCGGCCTTAGCATCTTTGTAGATATCGCAATGCTGAAGGTTCACATCAAAGCGGTTGCGAAAACCGCTGCGAAAGGTATTGGCACCGGCATCGTCGAACGGATATTCCCGTGCTGGTAACAGCGCCACCTTAGTCATTTTCTCGATGCTGAGCTGGGTTTCCGGATCGAAGCTGCGAATGGTCTCCACTTCGTTATCAAACAGTTCTACCCGCAGTGGGAATTCAGCGCCCATAGGGAACAAATCGACCAAGGCGCCGCGGATGGCAAATTCGCCCCGTTCGTTAACCTGGGGTACATAGCGGTAGCCAGCAGCGCTCAGGCGCGCCCGTTCGGATTCAGGATCAAAGGGGTCACCAATGTTGAGCAACAAACCCTGGCCATGAATAAACTGTGGTGGGGCAATTCTTTGAGCCAACGCCTGGGCGGGTATCACCAGTGCACCTTGGCTGGCCGACTTCAGCGCATACAGGGTTGAGATACGATCAGAGGTGATGTCCGGGTGAGGGGCAAATTGGTCGTAGGGCAGTGTCTCCCAGTCTGGGAAGGGCAGCACGGCTTGGCCAAACGCCTGGATTTCGTCGGTCAGAACCTGCGCGGAGCGCGAGTCTTCCGTGACCACCAAAACAAACTGCTTTTTAGTTGCCGCCTGATGGGCCACAGCCAACGCCAGGGAGCTTCCAGGCAGAAAGCCCCAGTCGGCCCGGCGACTGGTGTTACCGGGAATCGGTGGTTCAAGCAGCTTCATGATGGAATTTGGCGAATATCCGTATTGGGAATAGGGCGGCCCAGAACTCTAGGCACTAGCAGCAAAATGACTACGCAGACAATGCCGCACGCCCACCAGGGAACGCCGAAACCGATGGGGATCAACCCGCCGACAATGGCCACGGTGGCAACCGTCATGGCATAGGGTAGTTGGGTGTTGACGTGTTCCACGTGGTCACAGCCCGAGGCCATAGAGGACAAAATCGTGGTATCTGAAATTGGCGACACATGATCGCCCCATACCGCGCCGCCTAAGACACTGGCAATGGAGGCATAGAACACCGCAGCGCCGGTGCCATCCAACGGCGCGCCGCCAGCAACCGCCCAGGCCAGGGGTATCACCAGCGGGATTAAGATGCCCATGGTGCCGAAGCTGGTGCCAGTGCCAAAGGCGGTCAATGCGGCCAGAATGAAGACTAACGTGGGTAACAGGGCGGGGTTGATGCTATCGCCCAACTGCTCAACAAGAAATTGGCCGGTGCCAAGTGCGTCAGTGACCCCTGACATTGCCCAGGCCATGACCAGGATTGTGCAGGCAGTCATCATGCTGGTGACCCCTTTCATCCACGCGTCCATGGTGTCTTCTAAGCTCATGATGCCCTGGCCTACGGTGAGCGCCACCGCCACAATACAACTGGCCAGGGAGGCCCAAACCAGGGCGGCGTAGGAGTCGCCATCGCCAATGACCTGCTGCAAAGATTTACCGCTGCCGCCTCCACCGGTTTCCCACAGACCCCACATAACCACTAAAACCAGTGTGACGATGGGTAATAGGGCGTTAATGGCACGGCGGGGAATGTGAGCTGCAACCTCGTCAGATGGGGTCGCGATTTGTTCAGCCACCGTTTGCCGAGCGGCGGCTTCAGCTCTCGCCATGGGCCCGTAATCCCGGCCAGAGAAGATAATGATGTAGACGAAAGCGATGGCTAACAGAGGGTAAAAGCTGTATTGCAAACTATAGAGAAAAATCAGGTAAGCATCGGTTTCGATTCCAATTTTTTCAGCGGCATCACCAATGAGACCAACCTGATAGCCAATCCACGTGGTAATCAGCGCAACGCAGGACACCGGCGCGGCAGTGGAATCAACGATATAGGCCAGCTTGGCCCTGGATACCCCAACCCGGTCCGTTACCGGCCGCATGGCGTTGCCTACCACTAGGGTATTGGCGTAGTCGTCAAAGAATATGGCCACACCCAGGCTAGCGGTGGCAATACTGGCGCGTTTGGCATCCCGAGCCCACCGGGTCAATTTGTCTACCACTCCCTGCATGCCGCCGTTATTGGCCATAACGCCCACCATGCCGCCTATGAGCAGCGTAAAAACAATCACCGCTGCATGACCTTCGTCTGCAACGGCCTGAACCACATACACCTGGCCAACATCCAGCAAACCTTGGCCAATGCCAGACAGGCCGTGGACCGCCCATGCGCCGACCCAAAGGCCTAAAAACAGCGCCAGTATTACCTGGCGAAAGGCCAGCGCCATCCCGATGGCCAAAAGGGGCGGCAGCACCGACATAAACCCATGGTGACTGGGGCCATCGGCAACAGCGTCTTGAGCACTGGCAAGGTCCGGGGACATCAGGGTAAGCAAGGCTGCTAGGGGTAACGCGCAAATTGAGACAAGGTGTTTAATAAGATGCATAAAGCGCCGACCATTTGTGCCAATGACGAAGTGTCTTCCGGGAGCGCAAGGATACCGTTTCGGGGCTCATACGTCGCGCTTTGGCAGCGCTTGTCGGAATCTCAAATAGGCCGCGCTGACAGCGTCGGGGGCTTCCAGTTGCGGGTAGTGAGCAATGGCTGGATCTCGGGTGATCTGAAGCTTGGGGCATTGCTGAGCAAGAGCCGTGGCCATTTGCTCTCCTGATACGGGATCCAGCTCGCCGATATAAGCACCCGTTGGGCAAGGTGAATTGGCCAGGGCATCAACCCATCGCCTTTTGTGAACCGCCCGTTCCTTGTGGTATTGGCTAATCGCAGGCATGACCCGACG
>CAZLJY010000224.1:0-6445 GCA_964559945.1 uncultured Gammaproteobacteria bacterium
GTGTACACCGATCGCGTGGTGTTAGTCCACCAGGGACGTTTTGAGACCTTGCGATTGCGTGATGAGGAAAACCCTCAGCCAAGAAACCGTCGCAATCGAAATCAACGCCGCTCGGTGGCCGGTGTGCAGACCCCTGTGACACCGGGCATACGGGGTCAAGGGAGCCCTGGGGGTAACGGGCAAGTAGACTGGCAAAACGTTCAAACCAGTTTGCGGATTGATCCTGCTGAGCTGGCTCGGCAGGTGAGGGTGTTGCCCTATCTGGAAAACGGCAAGCCTGTGGGTGTTCGCCTGCAGGCGGGTCGAGACAGCGCCGTGTTTTCTCGCTTGGGCCTGCGAAACACCGATATCATCACAGAGGTTAATGGCGTGCCATTAGACAACCCGGCTCGCTCCTTTGAGTTACTCTCACAACTCAAATCTCAATCGCAATTTGCGGTGCGTCTGAAACGGGACGGCCGGGAAATGACTTTAAACATCGATGCCAACCAATTGGGTAATTAATTGACTATTTCCTTGACGCCGAATCCTCGCTTAAGACCCGCCGTCCTAGGACTGGTGTTGCTCGCCACAACCCTAGCTGCCTTTGGTCAGCCTCGTAAGCTCAATTTGGAAAATGCCAGTCTGCAATCACTGGTGGCCACGGTGGCAGAAATTACTGGCAAGAACTTTGTCCTTGACCCTCGGGTACAGGAGATCACGGTCAACGTTATTTCCAGTAAGGATATGGATGCCGATCAAATCTATAACTTGTTTCTGTCGGTATTGCGGGTGCATGGATTCACCGCTGTACCCAGCGGCGATGTGATTAAAATTGTGCCCGATGCCGAAGGTCTGCGTGATGCCATTCCCACCTCTAGTAATTCTGTGGGTGGCGATCAATTGGTTACCCAGGTGATTGAGGTTGAACATGTGTCTGCGGCCCATTTGGTACCGCTGCTGCGCCAACTCATTCCACAAAACGGTTCCGTGGCTGCCCACGAAGCCGCCAACATATTGCTGGTTTCCGATCGTGCCGCCAACGTCAAACGCATCGCCCAAATTGTGCGCCGGATTGACACCGTGAGCGAAGATGATGTGGAGGTGATGGCCCTACAGCACGCCAATGCCACCGAAGTGGTGCGCGCCCTTAACACTGCGAGTAGCGGCGGGGCGACGGCAACCGGCGCGTCGGCAGCTGGCCCCAAAGCGCTGGCCGATCAGCGTACCAATAGCGTCCTGCTGTTTGGCGACCCGGCGGCCAGGCTACGATACAAGACCATCGTTTCTCATCTGGATACCCCCGTTGAATCCGGTGGCAGTACACAGGTCATTTACCTGCGTTATGCCAGCGCAGAAACCCTGGTACCCATTCTCGATAGCGTGGTCCGAGGGCCCGAAGGTGATAACGCCGACGCCCCCGCCACCATCCAGGCCCATGTAGAAACCAATTCACTGGTGGTTACCGCGCCGCCGGCGGTTTTTCGCACGGTGCAGGCGGTGGTCAGGCAGTTGGATATTCGCCGCCATCAGGTGCAGGTGGAAGCGATTATTGCTGAGGTCTCCACCGACTTCGCCCGCGAACTTGGGGTCCAGTGGCAGGCGGCATCCATTGATTCACTGGGCGATTCTGGGCCCATAGGTGGCACTAACTTCCGAACCAATTTTGGCAATGGCGCCAGCATCCTGGATTTAACGCCAACCGGGGATAACCTGTTACCTAATCTTGCCGCGTTGGGTTCGGGATTCAACTTGGGATATCTGTCCGGTGTTATTAGCGTTCAAACCGGGGTCAACGAAGATGGCACCGGGATATTCCGGGATATCCCCAGACTCAGTGCCCTTGCAAGCGCGCTGGATTCGGACGCCGATAACAATGTCTTGTCGACCCCATCCATCGTGACCTTGGACCATCAGGAAGCGGTGATTAACGTGGGCCAGGAAGTGCCTTTTGTGACGGGGCAATTTACCAACACTGGCGCCAACCAGTCGTCAGTCAGCCCATTCCAGACCATCTCCCGGGAAGATGTCGGCATCACCTTAACCGTCACCCCCCACGTTAACGAAGGCGATTCAGTGGTGCTGAACATCCAGCAAGAAGTGTCCAGTATCTCAGCCCAATCGGTGGCAGTGGATTTGATCACCAATAAACGGGAACTATCCACCACCGTGATGGTTCCTGATGGCGGCGTCTTGGTATTAGGTGGACTGATCGATGACTCCGTGTCTGAGCGAATTCAGAAAGTCCCGGCACTGGGCGACATCCCGCTATTAGGCAATCTGTTTAAGTACCGCACCACCCAGCGCACGAAACGAAACCTGATGGTGTTTATCCGGCCAAAAATTCTTCGCGATGAGGCCATGCTTAATGCGGTGACCGGTGCCAAATACAACTTCATGCGCGATCGCCAACTTGAAGAGCAGAACAGCTATGAGGGGTTGCTCAAGGCGGAGTCTTTGCCGTTGCTGCCAACGCTGGAGCAATACCGGGATGTTCGTGAAGCACCGTCTGAGACACCGGACCGGTAACGGCGAATTTGGTGGACGCTCAAGCCAATCGGCCGCCCCGACCCCCTTATGGATTTGCCCGGCGCAACGGGGCGACCTTATTGGAATGGCGTGGCGAGCGAGCCGCCGTTGCATACCGGGATAACATTCGCCCAGAAGCCCTGCTGGAACTGCGGCGCTACCTAGGTGCTGAGATGGATCTTCAGGTCCATTCACAAGACGCATTTGATGCCTTGTTACAAAAGCTGTATCAGCACGGCGGCGGCGATGCCCGACAAATGGCTGAAGACATTACCGACGAACTTGACCTTCAACAGATTGCCGAAGAGTTAGCTGAGCCGGAAGATTTGCTGGAAAGCGAAGATGATGCACCCATCATTCGCCTGATCAACGCTCTGCTCACCGAGGCGGTGAAAGAAAACGCTTCCGATATTCACATCGAACCGCTAGAGAACAGCCTGATGGTCCGGTTTCGGGTCGACGGTGTGCTGCGCCAAGTGCTGGCCCCCGAGCGCCGGGTCGCCGGATTGGTGGTGTCGCGGATCAAGGTCATGGCCAGGTTAGATATTGCTGAAAAGCGTTTACCCCAGGATGGCCGAATCTCCCTGCGGGTTGCTGGCCGACCGGTGGATGTTCGTGTATCCACCATTCCTTCCAGTCACGGTGAGCGACTGGTCTTGCGGCTACTGGATAAACAGGCCGGGCGATTGGACCTAACCCAGTTGGGAATGGGCGAAAAATCCCGGGATGCCCTGGGCTCATTAATTACCCGGCCCCACGGTATATTGCTAGTTACCGGCCCTACTGGGTCGGGCAAAACCACCACCCTTTATGCCGCTTTGGGTCGGTTAAACGATCGCACCCGCAATATCATGACGGTGGAAGATCCCATCGAATATGACATTGAAGGAATAGGTCAGACGCAAGTTAACCCTAAAGTGGAAATGGATTTCGCTCGCGGCTTGCGAGCCATATTGCGCCAGGACCCTGATGTCGTGATGGTTGGTGAGATCCGCGATTTGGAAACCGCCCAGATTGCTGTCCAAGCCTCTCTAACGGGTCATTTAGTATTGGCCACCTTACACACCAATAGCGCCATCGGTGCAGTCACCCGCTTGCGCGATATGGGTGTCGAACCGTTTCTGCTTGCTTCAAGTTTGGTTGGCATGTTGGCCCAGCGCCTGGTTCGGGTTTTGGATCCAAGCATGCGCAAACCCTATCAAGCAGGCCCTGCGGAGCTGGCGGCTTTTGGTCAGCCCACCGGAGAACCCCGGACCTTGTACCGGGCCCCGGATGACCCACCGGGCGCGGGTTACCGTGGCCGAACTGGCATCTATGAATTGGTCGCAATGGACGAAACCCTTAGAGCCATGGTTCACGACAGCGCTGGAGAAGCGGCGATGGAACAGCACGCCCGCAAACATTGGCCCAGTTTGCTTGATGACGGCTGGCGACTGGTGGCCAACGGCGAAACATCGGTAGAAGAGGTGCTGCGGGTCACTCGCCAGGAGTGATGGAGCATTAGTGTGCTGAGACCCATTCAAACCCCATCAACGTCTGGAATGACACGCTAATGGGTGCCTACGAATATTCCGCCCTGGATCCAAAAGGCCATCGCCGAAGCGGGGTCCTGGCCGGCGACACCGCCCGCCAGGTTCGCCAGCAACTGCGCGATCAAGGCCTAAGCCCTCTATCGGTTGACCCGGTTAGCGAAACCCAAGGCGGTAGTAACAGGGCAGCCATGAACACGGCCGAACAGGCCTTGGTGCTGCGCCAGCTGGCCAGTCTCCTTAGCGCAGGCTTACCGCTGGAAGAAGCGCTGATAACGGTCAGTCAACAAAGTGATAAAACCCCCAGCAAAAAGATCCTGACCGCGCTGCGTTCACGGGTCATGGAAGGTCATCCATTGTCCTCGGCGATGGCGGAATTTCCCCGCGCCTTTGTACCCTTGGTGCGGGCATCGGTGGCTGCCGGGGAGCAGTCGGGCCAGTTGGGTAAGGTCATGGATCGGTTGGCTGACTATGCCGAAAACCGGGATGCATTGGGGCGCAAAGTCTTGTTGGCGGTGCTGTATCCGGCCATAGTTGCGCTGGTCGCGCTGGCCACCATGATGGGCCTGCTCACCTACGTGGTGCCTCAAGTCATCACCGTATTTAACTCTATGGATCAAACCTTGCCCTGGTTAACCCGAGCCCTGATGGCCTTAAGTGGTTGGCTGACCCAGTACTGGGCGTGGTTGCTGGTAACCTTAGTGATCGTTGTGTTCGGACTGTTTGTGGCCCTGAAACAACCAACAATTAAAAGGCTATGGCATCGAGCGCAGCTTCGCTTACCGCTGATTGGGCGACTGAATCGTGCCGCCAATACGGCCAGGCTTTGCCGTACTCTGAGCATCTTGACCAGCAGCGCGGTACCGTTGCTAGAGGCGTTAAAAATTTCCGCTGATGTGCTGAGTAACCTAACCCTGGCAGGGGCGACCCGAGAGGTTAGCCGACAGGTTCGCGAAGGTTCCGGGCTGAGTCGTTCCATGCAGGCCACAGGGGTATTTCCACCCTTGGTTGTGCGGCTGGTGGCCAGCGGCGAGAAAAGCGGTGAACTGGATGTCATGCTGGAACGGGCGGCAGAGCACCAAGATCGCCAAGTGGAATCTACCGTTGCGGTATTTATGGGGGTTTTGGAACCCATACTCATCCTACTGATCGGTGGCATGGTCCTGACCATAGTGCTGGCGATTTTGTTACCCATTTTCCAGCTCAATCAACTGTCCGGTGTGTAGCGTGAGGGGGAAGCTTTGTTGGGCGTGACACGAGCAGTACCCAGGGCGCAAGAGACCCCACTGAGATGATTCGTTTTGACAACGTCAGCAAACGCTACGCCGGTGGCACCCAGGCTCTAGAAAATCTCAGCTTTGAGATCGCGTCTGACGAAATGGTGTTTGTCAGCGGCCACTCCGGCGCCGGTAAAAGCACCCTGCTGAAACTGATCGCGTTGGTGGAGCGACCGACCCGGGGGTTGGTGTTAATGGATGGCACCAACGTCGGGCGTATTCGGCCACGAAAAATCGCCGCCCATCGGCGCCATGTGGGGATGATCTTCCAAAACCACCGATTGCTGCCTGAATCCAGCGCCTTTGAAAACGTTGCCCTGCCGCTTGTCATTGCGGGCGTCAACCGCGCCGAGCGACATCGGCGAGCCCGCGCGGCGCTGGACGCGGTGGGACTATTGGATCGAGAGCGAGCGTTGCCGGCGGAACTGTCCACCGGGCAGCAACAGCGAGTGGGCATCGCCCGGGCGATCGTCAATCGACCCCCAGTGGTATTGGCCGATGAACCCACCGGTAACTTGGATCCGGAGCTGTCAGCAGAAATCATGAATCTGTTTAATGAACTGAGCCGCAGCGGTATTTGTTTTTTGGTCGCCAGTCACGACCTGCACCTGGTTCGTCGCATGCGCCGGCGGGTTTTGGTGCTGGAAAACGGTCGGTTGTTAGACGACTTTCGGCCCCAATCAGCATGAACCGAAAAGTCTCAAGAAAGGCCAGCATCACCGGCTTACCGGCCTTGTTCGAACACCACCTGGCTTCAGCATCAGGCAGCCTTCGCCGCTTGCTAAAGCGACCTTTGGGCAGTGTGATGACAGCCGCTGTGCTGGCGGTTGCCATGGGTTTACCCGCAGCGCTTTATTGGATGGTGACCAATTTGCAGTCTTTGGGCAGTGCCTATCCGGACGCCCGGGAAATTTCGTTGTTTTTGCCAATGACAGCAACCGAACAAGACGCCCAGACCCTGGCCGCTAAGTTAACAACTAATCCCACCGTTAGTGATGTCAGATTGCTAGACCCGGTGGAGGAACTGGCCCGTTTCAAAACCCAGTTTGGCGCTGCCGATGCAATCGACGCCTTAGAGGATATCCCCTTGCCCTGGGTGGCGGTGGTCAACCCAACCTCAACGGTGAGCGA
>CAZLJY010000225.1:0-6417 GCA_964559945.1 uncultured Gammaproteobacteria bacterium
CTCTAAGACAAACACGGTATCACCCTGAATCGCGAACTGCGTGTTCATCAGCCCGACGACTTTCAGGCCGTGGGCCATTTTAACCACCTGCTCACGCAGGTTGTCCTGCATGGACTGAGACAGGGAATGGGCTGGCAGGGAGCAGGATGAATCGCCAGAGTGCACACCCGCTTCCTCAATGTGCTCCATGATGCCGCCAATGACCACCTCTTGGCCGTCGCAAATGGCGTCCACATCGACCTCAATGGCATGATCGAGAAAGCGGTCCAGCAACACCGGAGAATCGTTGGATACTCGCACAGCCTCGGACATGTAGCGCTTTAGATCGGATTCGCCGTAGACGATTTCCATCGCTCGACCACCGAGCACATAGGAGGGCCTAACCACAAGCGGAAAGCCAATTTCCCGAGCCAGCGCTAGCGCTTCTTCGGGATTACGTGCAGTACGGTTAGCGGGTTGGCGAAGTCCCAGTTCCTTCAGCAACTGTTGAAAACGCTCCCGATCTTCCGCCAGGTCTATGCTGTCGGGTTGGGTACCAATAATCGGTACACCAGCAGCTTCCAGGTCGCGGGCCAGTTTTAACGGCGTTTGCCCGCCGTACTGGACAATCACCCCTTCGGGCTTTTCCAGCGCAACCACTTCCAGTACATCTTCCAAGGTTAGAGGCTCAAAATAGAGCCGATCGGAGGTGTCGTAGTCGGTGGAGACGGTTTCAGGATTGCAATTGACCATGATGGTTTCATAACCATCGTCCCGCAGCGCTAGCGCAGCGTGAACACAGCAGTAATCAAACTCAATGCCCTGCCCGATCCGGTTCGGCCCACCGCCCAGCACCATGATTTTGCGCCGATCGGATGGCGCGGCTTCACAGACCTGTTCATAGGTGGAATACATGTAGGCCGTGTCGGTGGCAAATTCCGCTGCGCAGGAGTCCACCCGTTTGTACACCGGGCGAATATTGAGGGAATGGCGCAGATGACGGATGGCGTTTTCATCGCTATCAATCAAATCAGCCATGCGCGCATCTGAGAATCCCATGCGCTTGTATTGCAACAATTGCTGGGCGTTAAGGTGAGCCATTCCTTTGTCTTGGAGCGTTTTCTCCATGCTGATTAAACGCTCAATCTGGGCCAGGAACCAAGGGTCGATGGCGGTCAACTCATGGAGCTTTTCCAAGGTGTAACCGAATCGAAAGCCATCAGCGACAAAGCGTATTCGATCAGGTCCGGGCTGACCCAGCTCACGAACCAATTGGTCTTTAGCGTGCTCATCCGCCGGATCTAAAATAGGGGTTAAGCCGTCGCATCCAGTTTCCAAGCTGCGCATGGCTTTTTGCAACGACTCAGAAAAGGTTCGGCCAAACGCCATGGCCTCTCCAACCGACTTCATTTGGGTGGTCAGTCGGGCATCAGCGTTGGCGAATTTCTCGAAGGCAAAACGCGGAATTTTCGTGACAATGTAGTCAATGGTTGGCTCAAATGACGCCGGCGTTGCACCGCCAGTAATTTCATTGCTCAACTCATCTAAGGTGTAGCCAACCGCCAGCTTGGCGGCGACCTTAGCAATCGGAAAACCCGTTGCCTTTGAGGCCAGCGCTGATGAGCGGGACACCCGCGGGTTCATCTCGATCACAATCATTCGACCATTGGCCGGATTGACCGCAAATTGAACGTTGGAGCCGCCCGTTTCCACACCGATTTTGCGCAGCACCGCCAGGGATGCATCGCGCATCCTCTGGTATTCCTTATCCGTGAGGGTTAAGGCCGGCGCCACCGTGATGGAGTCGCCGGTGTGAACCCCCATGGGATCCAGATTTTCGATAGAGCAAATAATGATGCAATTGTCCGCTCGGTCGCGAACCACTTCCATCTCATACTCTTTCCAACCCAGCACGGATTCTTCCAGCAACACCTGGTGGGTTCTTGAAGACTCAAGCCCGCGGCTGACAATTTGAACAAACTCTTCCCGGTTATAGGCAATGCCGCCGCCGGTGCCGCCCATCGTAAAAGATGGCCTTATGATGATGGGGTAGCCATAGTCGGGCTGCAGCTCTAGCGACTCTTCCAGGGAGCTGGCGATGGTAGAGCGGCACACCTCCAGGTTGATGTCGCGCATGGCATCAGCAAAGCGCTCACGATCTTCCGCCATATCGATGGCATCGGGTGAGGCGCCAATCAATTGCACACCGTATTGATCCAGCACACCATGCTTTACCAGATCCAGCGCACAATTAAGTGCCGTCTGCCCACCCATGGTCGGCAATACAGCATCTGGCTTTTCCAGCGAGATAATGCGCTCTACCGATTGCCAGTTGATCGGCTCGATGTACACCGCGTCCGCGGTCTCCGGGTCGGTCATGATGGTGGCAGGATTGGAATTCACCAAAATCACCCGATAGCCCTCTTCCCGCAATGCTTTGCAGGCCTGGGTGCCCGAGTAATCAAATTCGCAAGCCTGACCAATCACAATGGGACCGGCGCCGATGATCAAAATAGAGGTTAAGTCGGTGCGCTTAGGCACGTCGGTGCTCCGCCATCAAGGTGATGAATTGGTCGAACAGTGGCTGGATGTCCTGGGGCCCTGGACTGGCTTCAGGGTGGCCCTGAAAACCGAATGCTGGGGCCTGGGTATGGGCAACCCCTTGCAGGGTTTGGTCAAACAGCGATCGGTGAGTCGGTTTTAGATGTTCTGGCAAACTGGTCTCATCCACCGCAAAGCCGTGGTTTTGGCTGGTGATGTAAACCCTGCCCGTAGCAAGATCTGCCACCGGGTGGTTGGCACCATGGTGGCCAAATTTCATTTTGCTGGTGGCCGCGCCACAGGCAAGACTCAGCAATTGGTGGCCAAGACAGATCCCGAAAAGGGGTATTTTCTGATCGATGAATGTCGCAATGGCGTCAATTGCATAGCTGCAGGGTTCCGGATCGCCGGGACCATTGGATAAAAACACGCCATCCGGTGACAGCGCTAAAACCTCGCCCGCAGGGGTTTGCGCCGGCACCACAGTTAACCGACAGCCTCGGTCGGCCAGCAGGCGCAAGATATTTCGCTTAACCCCAAAATCATAGGCCACCACATGAAACTGCTCGTCAGCGCCGCTGCGGTGTTGCGCGGCATCGAGGTCAAAACTGCCCTCCTGCCACGAATACTGTTCCTCGGTGGTGACCTCTTTGGCCAAATCCATCCCTTCCAGCCCTGGAAACTTCCTCGCCTGGGCAATCAACGCTTCGGTGTCGAGATTTTCGCCAACCCCGATACAGCCGTTTTGTGCCCCCTTATCTCGAAGTAAGCGAGTGAGATGACGAGTGTCCAGATCCCAGATCCCACGAATGGCATTGGCGGCCATAAACGCTTCCAGGCTGCTTTCACTGCGCCAATTACTGTGCAGTAGTGCCAGATCACGAATGATCAGGCCAGCAGCCGCTGGCGGCGGACTTTCGTTATCCGCTGAATTGCATCCGGTATTACCGATGTGCGGACTGGTAAGCGTCACCAATTGACGGGCGTAAGAAGGATCTGTGAGTATTTCCTGATAACCGGTCATGGCGGTGTTAAACACCACCTCGCCCTCGGTAACGCCTTCAGGACCCAGACCTTGGCCGTGAAACACGGTGCCGTCTGCAAGAGCTAAAACAGCGGGAAAAGTACTCATAGAAGCAAGAACGTCCGGCGTGGCCGGGCAGTCTGCCGGCGTCCGGCAGAGTCGATCAAATAAGGGGTATCCACGGGCCGAAGATTCTACGCAACACAGCCGCTGACGTCTATCGTCTGAGCTGGGTTTTTTCGTTTATTCCTGCAGTTTTTCTTCAGGTTCCAATACATCATCGAGACTATACCGACCAGGCGCCTGGGAAGTGATCCAACGGGCGGCGCGCAAAGCGCCATCAACAAAGGCGTCTCTAGAGCCTGCCCGGTGGGCTAACTCTAAGCGTTCACCGTCCATCGCGAAGTGCACCGTATGATCACCAACCACCTGGCCACCTCGTATAGCGGCGATACCAATCTCTCCATCAGAGCGCACAGCGTGTTCGCCTTCTCGGGAACGGTTAACGGTGGTTTTAGGATCCTGCCCCCTAGCGGTGGCCATGGAGGAGGCCAGCGCAATCGCTGTGCCTGAGGGGGAGTCTTTTTTGTAGCGGTGGTGGGCTTCAACGATTTCAATATCCGTTGCCTGACCCAACATTGACGCGGCTTGCCGACATAAGCGGTTCAGTAACGCCACCCCAAGACTCAGGTTGGCTGACCACAACACCGGTATGCTGCCCCCTGCTCGATCCAAGGCGGCTTCGTGTTCCGCACTGAGCGCTGTGGTTCCGGACACAACAGCAATGCCACGTTCAACACATTGTGGCAGCCAGTGGCTTAGCACAGGGCCGGAGGAAAAATCGATTAAGACCTTAGCCTCGCCTAAGGTATCACCGGCAACCACACCGGTTGGCTTAAGCCCCGCCAACGGGCCGATGTCATTGCCGTAGGCGTCGCTTTGTTCACGAACCAGGGCGCTGGCGAGCGTCATATCTGAGGTTTGATCGATGCGTCGAACGGTGGCCAGGCCCATTCGGCCTGCGGCTCCAAGTACGGCGATGGGCAGAGCATTTGGCACAGCTACACAGTCCTAACAGTGGTTGAACAACACGGGTTGAGTTTGGCAATTGGCGGGGCACCTAAGGTCCCCTTTCCCGCTGCCCAAATTACGCCATTAGCGCAACGGCACCCAACAATTAGTTCGTAGTGTCGAAGAACTGCTTCACAGAGTCCACCCAAGAGGAACTTTTCGGGTGGCTGGTCGATTCGCCTAGGCTTTGCTCGAACTCTCGCAGCAATTCTTTTTGTTTACTGCTCAGTTTCACCGGTGTTTCCAATACCACCCGGCACATGAGGTCGCCTTTGCTGTGGCTGCGGACCGATTGAACGCCTTTGCCTCGTAACCGAAAGGTTTTACCAGTCTGAGTTTCCGCAGGCACCTTCAATACCACGTGACCGTCAAGGGTTGGCACTTTTAGTTCACCCCCGAGGGCTGCGGTACCGATACGAATAGGTATCTCGCAGTACAAGTTATCCGCTTCGCGATGGAAAATGGGATGTTTTCTGACCTGAACCTCCACATAGAGATCCCCTGCAGGTGCGCCCCGTTCTCCGGCTTCTCCTTCACCGCTAAGACGAATCCGGTCGCCATCATCAACCCCCGCGGGGATTTTCACGGACAGGGTTTTGTTCTCTTGGACTCGCCCTGCCCCGCGGCAGCGTTTGCACGGGTTTTCTACAGACTGTCCACGACCTGAACAGGTTGGACAGGGTTGTTGCACCGAGAAAATGCCCTGCTGCATGCGGACCTGACCCACCCCGCCACAGGTCTGGCAGGTGCGGGTTTTACCATCTTCCGAGCCAGCGCCATTACAACCTTCGCAGGTAACCGCTGAGGGCACCCGGATTTCTTTGCTGACGCCGTTGACGGCTTCTTCAAGGTCAAGATCAATGGGGAACCGTAGATCAGCTCCCCGGCGAGATTGCTGGCGCCGCCGACCGCCGCCGCCGCCAAAGATATCGCCGAAAATATCGCCGAAAATATCCCCTACATCGCCGCTAAACCCCCCGCCCATGCCAGCTTGGCCACTGACACCATCATGGCCGAACTTATCGTAAGCCGCCCGCTTCTGATCGTCAGACAAGACTTCATAGGCCTCTTTGGCCTCTTTGAATTTCTCCTGGGCTTCCACATCGTCCGGATTTCGGTCCGGATGATGCTTCATGGCACGGCGCCGAAAGGCTTTTTTCAGCGCAACCTTGTCGACGTCTCGTTCGACGCCCAGCACTTCGTAGTAGTCACGTTTCATGCCAGCTCAGCCAGTCGGGGGATTCGACTACTTGTCCTCCTTGACCTCTTCAAACTCAGCATCAACCACTTGATCGTCGCCGCCATCCGGTGCGTCGCCGTCATCGCTGTTGGCTTGTTCTGCCTGAGCTTTCTCAGCGGCTTTAGTCAGCAATACTGCGGCGGCCTGCTGGAGCTCTTCTGAGGCTTTGTCGATGGCGTCTTTGTCATCTCCGCCCATCACCTCTTCCAGCGCGGTTGCTGCGGTTTCGATATTGGCTTTTTCCTCATCATTGAGGCTGTCGCCAAGTTCGCTAAGACTTGAACGCGTGCTGTGCAGCACCGCATCGGCGGTGTTACGGGTTGTCGCCAATTCCTGGAATTTACGGTCTTCATCTTTGTGCAGCTCAGCGTCTTGAACCATACGCTCGATCTCATCTTCACTCAGACCAGAACCGGCTTTGATTTCGATCTTCTGCTCTTTACCGGTGGCTTTGTCCGTTGCCCGCACGTTCAAAATGCCGTTGGCGTCGATATCGAACTCCACCTCAATTTGGGGCATGCCGCGGGAAGCCGGCGGAATCCCTGCCAAGTCAAATCGGGCC
>CAZLJY010000226.1:0-6377 GCA_964559945.1 uncultured Gammaproteobacteria bacterium
CCGTTAGGGCCGGTTATCAGACCACCGTTGTTTGGCGTTACCGGATTGGCTGACGCGCCACCAAACAAGGCGGTACCCGAATAGCCAAACGGTTCAATTTGAACGAAGGTGTCACCTCGATTCCAACGCACTGAGGCAAAAGCATTGAGATTGTCCGACAATGAATGCTCAATTCGCCCGGAGAAAGTTGTGCGCCGATTTTCGGGAAAAAGCTGACGGAACTGGGTACGGTTAAAACCACAGGTATCCTGACCAAAAAACTGTCCGCCGCCTTCGGTTCCGGGGGGAATACCCTCAGTACCAATAGCACCTGCGGTACTGCCGCAATTTGGATCCGGTGTAACAACGACAGCGCCGCCGACCAACTCAATGATATTGGCACCGAAGGTTGAGAACACCCCTCGGCCCAGAGGGTCGGCGATGTCAGACTCAGCAAACGATCGCTCACTGGACATCAGCTCCTCATTGTTGTCGTACTGGAGGGTGAAATATACCGAGGTATCGTCGTAAGATTTTCCGCCTACCAGTTCAATCTGGTTTGTCTGGTATCCACCATTGTCAGTATCACCGGTTCTCAAGCGGGTAGAGATACCGTCGTATTCCTTAGCCGTAATAATGTTAATGACGCCACCCACAGCATCCGAACCATAAATCGCGGATGCACCATCGGTCAGGACCTCAATCCGCTGGATGATGGCTGTTGGGATAGATGCTGTGTCGTAAAACTGGGTGGTACCGCCCAATCCCAGTGGGTACACCGGCAGGCGTCGACCATCAATTAAGATAAGCGTTCTGCCGGTTCCGAAACCTCGCAGATTGACGCCTGAAGCACCGGGGGTAAATCCGAAGACAAACTGTTGAGAAATGCTGCCGCCGGTGTTTTGGGTCAGGCTATCCAACACATCCTGAACGGTTCGGTAGCCCATTTCTTCAAATTCTGACCGCTCCAGAACCAATACCGGTGTCGGTCCCTCAACGTCGCTGCGCTTCAGCCGCGAACCGGTGACGGTGAGATTATCCAGTTCCGCGGTCTCCGCGGCGTTGTCACCCTCAACCTGAGCGTTAACGTTTAAGGCCAGGGTTAGAGAGATTGCGGCAGCCAGTGGCGCTACTGCTTTACGGTATCGATGATTAGAGTTGGCACTCATTGGGAACTCCTGATTGGTTAATTCGTTGATTGACTCCCGCTAACTCACGGCGCCGCTGCCCTCCCGCAGCCGCCCCTTCGGGGTCAATACGAAAAAACTAGTATGAAACTCTTCGTATATCAATCGACCTGTTGCCAGTGACAAAAGGATTGGGTCGGGACGTCAACGGTGAACTCGCCAGCCGTGTGTTGCATTGAGCGCCCATAAACGCACCAAGTTGGGCCATTGAGTTGCGTAAACTGCGCAAAAACTCGGATTATTTATTAGGCACTCAGATCCACGATCAAAATCAGCATAAATACTGCGCTGGGATCTCGTTCATTTACGCAACGTTATTGTCAGGATTAGCAACTTTAATTGCGTTTGATTGACGCCCTTTGCGCAGCGACTTTTAGCAAACTGTCGAAGACCCAGTGGAAAAGCCATCGGGCACTGTTCCCTTTGGAAAGTTTCTTTGATTTTCAGTAACCTGCGGAAAATTTTTTTGGAGTAAAACCGCGATGGATCTGAAAAAAGCCCTAAAAATTGAAATCGAAAAAGTGGCGCGTAAACAAATTCGCAAAGAGACTGAAACACTGCGAAAGTCAGTCACCCGCTACCGAAGTGACATAGCAACGCTTAAACGTGAACAGAAAGACTTGCAACGCCAATTAAATAAGCTGACTAAAAGCCCGCTAGCAGCCGCGCCTTCCCCCGCTACCGAAACGGCGCAAAAAATTCGATTTTCACCAAATTGGCTGAAAAAACATCGCCAGAAGCTCAGCCTTACGGCCGCTGAGTACGGTCAGCTGGTAGGCGTGCACCCCATCACCATCTACAATTGGGAGCAGGGAAAATCCAAACCACGAGCCGCGCAGCTTCAATCCCTGTCCAACGTCAGATCCTTGGGAAAGCGCGAGGCCCTAAAACAACTGGAAGGTTAATGCCGCCAAAGGTTATTCCATTACTTATTAGCGCCAGCTTGGCAGCCCTGACCATTGTTGCCCCTGAGACTTGGGCACAGGCGGATGACTCACCGCCTGCTGAGCCTAATGGCAGCAAGCAATCGGCTGAGGTTCAAGGGGATCAGGGGTCGGTGGTAACGGCGTCTGATCAAACCCGACAGGACCTTACTTATGTGCGGGACGCGGCTGTGCAGGCCAAACAAGAACAAGCAGAACTTGCGGAAAAATTAGCGGCGTTGCAGGCAAGACTAGCAATCCTGGAGGCCGAGCTTGATGCCACGAAAGAGGCATCAAGCGAAGCCAGCGACCCAGAGTGATTCGAGCTGAAGGTGATCCAAACACTATTTCATCGGCGGACCGCCCACCTTCCGCGTTTTCTCAATAGCCTCAGCCAAATTCAAACCGCGAAATTCATTGGCCCGAGCGTTGATAATAGACATGCCAATGGGCAGCCCATCAACCAGTCCCATCGGCACCGTCAGATGGGGGTGGCCGGCAATCGCTGGCAAGGTTGAGCTGGCAATGGAAAAATCGTCACCATTTTCCAGATCCGTGGTCCACGCAGGACCGTTAGAGACACTAACAATATGGGCCACGCCGTGTTGCCTCATCGCTCGCTCGACTTCCAGGTTCGCTAAACCTCGAACTTGAGCCAGCGCCTGGGCATATTGGGCTGGAGTCCATTTCACCGCCTGCGCAGCCTCCAGAATATCCTGATCAAAATGGGCTAACACGGGATCCGCGTTATCCCGATTGAAGGCGATTAAGTCAGCCAGGGATTTCGGCGCCGCTGGGTCGTTAACCCCCGCCAGATATTTGTTGATGCCATCACGAAACTCATAAAGCATTACCTGGTAGGCTTTAGATCCAAGATCACCCACGGTCATCTCCACCGGATCGGTCACTTCCGCTCCCAATGCAGTCAGTTCATCAACCACCTCGTCCAGCAAGGCGTTAACCTTCGGATTGGCGTTTGCTCCGGTGTAGGTCCGCCACACGCCGATTTTCATACCGTTAATGTTGCCCTTGAAATCGGGCGGTAAGATGCCGTATTTTTTGAACCTGATGGTGGTGGCTCGATCTTTCGGATCAGTGCCGTCTATCACCCGCATCAATAGTGCAAGATCTGCCGTTGTTCGTGCCAATGGCCCTACCATGTCCATGGAACCGGCGATGGGAATCACCCCGCTGCGACTGACCCGCCCCATTGTCGGCTTTAGACCCAAGACACCGTTAGCCCCCGCCGGGCAGGTAATGGAACCATTGGTTTCCGTACCCAATGCCAGTGGCGCCATTCGGGTCGCCACTGCAACCGCTGAACCACTGGACGAGCCACAGGGATTGGCGCTCTTCTTCCAGGCATTTTTCGTTTGTCCGCCCAATGAACTCCACCCACTGGTGGATTGGGTTGAACGAAAATTTGCCCATTCGCTGAGATTGGTTTTGCCCAGCACCACAGCCCCGGCGGCACGAATCAAGGACACCACATGGGCATCGGTGTTGGCATGATGATTGGCTAAGGCAAGGGAACCGGCGCTGGTAGCCATTTCGTCAGCGGTATCTATGTTGGCTTTGACCAATACGGGTACGCCAAACAAGGGACCCGCCGGAGCGCCGGACGCAAGTCTTTGGTCCAAAGCCCGGGCTATGTCCATAGCCTTTGGATTAACTTCGATCAATGCATTAAAGCCGTTAGGGCCCGCGTCCAGTCGGTAAATCCGCTCGAGAAATGCGCCGGTCACCGCTTCAGCAGTAACCTCACCATTTTTGACCGCGGTCTGAAGCTGTATTGCAGTCATTGAAGTAATGGCATCGTCTCGCTGATATGTCTCGCCAGGAGTGCCTAGCGGTTGGATGGATTGGGAGGAAGCGTTTGTCTCACCGGACGTGCCAGCCTCATCATTGCCGCAAGCCGATAGAAACAAAACAACTACAACAAACGCCGCCAGTGTCGCCTTGGCGCGAAAATAGATAGGAGACATTTTCGAAAATTGACCTGATTTTGATGAACCAACGGGTATGGTACCGCGGATAAAGGTTCGCATCTGACTTGTGGATCACTGATACTAAGTAAAATCCTCTATTGGAGTGGTGAGTGAGCGATAAAATTCAAAAATCAAAGCCGTCCCGAGAACAGGCTGAAGCGGCCGTCCGTGTGCTTTTGGAATGGGCCGGAGACGACCCGGATCGAGAAGGCCTGCTGGACACTCCCGCGCGGGTGGCAAGAGCCTACGAAGACTGGTTTCGAGGCTACAAGGAGGATCCGGCGGAGTACCTTCGACGTACGTTCAAAGAGGTTGAGGGTTACGATGAGATGATCGTGTTGAGGGATATCGCATTCGAATCCCACTGCGAACACCATCTGGCTCCGATTATCGGGGTGGCGCATGTCGCCTACGTCCCAACAAACAAGGTGGTTGGCATCAGCAAATTGGCTCGAGTCGTTGAAGCCTTCGCCCGGCGTATGCAGGTCCAAGAGAAATTAACTGCGCAAATTGCCCAGTGTGTTCAGGATGTGCTTAAACCTAAAGGCGTGGCTGTGGTCGTCAAAGCCAGTCATGAATGCATGACCACCCGAGGCGTCCACAACAAAGGCGTTTCCATGATGACCAGCCAAATGCTGGGTATCTTCCGCGAAGATGCCCGCACCCGGACTGAATTTCTCACCATGATCCAGTGCACCAAATAACGCCCAGCGGATAGACAAACAAGGATATAGCCTCAGACACATAAAGGACTGCAGCGTTGGCAGGCCTTTTTTAACGGCTCAAGCTGGAGACTAAGGTGCCAATCGAAGTGGCATTCTAGGCAGTGGGCAACATTGCAGGTCAGCCAAATAGCTGCCCCATCGAACTAATTTTAGCGCTGCTGTGCTGCTAATCGAGCCGCCGTTACAGTATTGTGCAAGAGGCAGGCAATGGTCATTGGCCCAACGCCGCCAGGCACGGGGGTGGCTGCCCCCGCAATACCCTGGGCTGCGTCATAATCCACGTCTCCCACAAGACGTTTTTTTCCATCCACTTCAATTCGATTGATACCTACATCAATCACCGTTGCTCCCGGCTTAATCCAATCGCCTTTGATCATCTGAGGACGACCTACCGCTGCAACCAGGATGTCGCCCTGGCGACAAACCGCCGGTAAATCGCGGGTTCTTGAGTGGGCCACGGTCACCGTGCAGTTGGCCTGCAATAGGAGTTGAGCCATGGGTTTGCCCACGATGTTAGAACGACCCACTACAACCGCATGCAGGCCACTTAAATCCCCTAGGCGATCCTGCAACAACATCAGCGAACCAAGCGGAGTGCAAGGCACCATGCGCCGCTGGCCAACAGCCAATGCACCAGCGTTTTGCAAATGAAACCCGTCAACGTCTTTGACGGGTGCAATAGCATCAATCACCGCGGCATCGTCAATCTGATCTGGCACGGGTAGCTGCACTAAAATCCCATGCACGGATGGGTCATTGTTAAGCGTATCTAGCAAAGCCAGTAATTCCCCCTGGCTGGTAGTGTCTGCCAAACGGTGTTCCCGCGACTCAATGCCTACTTCAGCACAGCGCGCCATTTTATTGCGCACATACACCTGACTAGCCGGGTCGTCGCCCACCAATACCACAGCGATACAGGGCGTCACCGCCGACTGTTTTTTCAATACCGCCACATCATCGGCCAGGCGCTTGCAAAGCTCCCCTGCAAACGCTTTCCCGTCAATCTTATCCGTCATCGTCCTATCTCAACCCGTAGTTATTTGTGCTAAACACTCAACCATTATTGATTGCAATTGGCGGTGGTTAAAACATCTCGCTGGCATCAAGTTTTTCTTCTTTTGCTGGCGTTCGACCGACGATGAAATCGCCGGTAATCATCTGGTCGTAGGACTGCCCAGGTCCCACCATGGGGTATACCCCAGCTTCCGTATCGATGATGACCTCCAGAAACGCCGGACCGTCAAACGCCAGAAACTCGCCGACCAGAGTGTCAATGTGTTGCGGGTCGTCAAGTCTTTTAGCGAACGCAAACCCATCGGCTTCGGCGGCTTTGACGAAGTCTTTTTGATGCAGGGACTTATCGCTGCCGGCCATCCGGCTATTGAAATACATTTTCTGCCATTGGCGAACCATGCCATCGCCGTAATTGTTAAGCACCACCACTTTCACCGGCAAACCGTAAGTGGTGGCGGTTTCCAGTTCCCCCAAGTTCATCCGCATGCTGCCATCACCGTCGATGTCGATAACCAGGGCATCAGGACGAGCAAATTGCGCGCCAATGGCTGCCGGCAGGCC
>CAZLJY010000227.1:0-6228 GCA_964559945.1 uncultured Gammaproteobacteria bacterium
TTTTCAATCAGCGCCATCGCTATCGTGGCCTGATCGGAGACTTCCCGAACCAAGGTTGGCACTTCGCTTAAGCCGGCCAGCTGAGCGGCCCGCCAGCGGCGTTCCCCAGCGATAATTTCATAGGTATTTTTGCCTACCGCGCGCACCACAATGGGCTGCACCATGCCTTGGGCGGCGATGGAGTCCGACAACTCCGTCAGCTTTTCCTCATCCATACCCGTACGAGGCTGGTATTTTCCGGGTTGCAGTAGCTCTACCGGCAGTTCGCGGTATACGCCATCTGGCTCAGCATCCGCTGAGGTCTTGCCGCTGCCAGCCGACTCACCCAACAGGGCGTTTAGGCCTTTGCCCAGCCCCCGGCGCTTGGCATTCATGATGCGGTCCGCCGTTCGTTACCCAGGGATTCGCGGCGAACCAGCTCGCCGGCTAATCGCAGGTAAGCCTGGGCGCCACGGGAACCCGGGTCGTAGGTGATCACGGGCTGACCAAAACTGGGGGATTCGGCAATACGTACGTTGCGCGGAATAACTGTCATATACACCTTGCTTCCAAAATGCTGGACCAGCTGGTTGGAGACTTCTGTCGATAAATTATTGCGCACATCAAACATGGTACGCAGCAGGCCTTCAATCTTGAGATTCGGATTCACCGCTCCACGAATGTCATCGATGGTATCGAGCAACGACTTCAAGCCCTCAAGGGCAAAATACTCACACTGTATCGGGATCAAAACGCCGTCAGCGGCAGTCAGCGCGTTCACCGTCAGCATGCTTAATGACGGGGGACAATCCACCAGTACCTCGTCATAGTCCTGCGCGATCGGCTCTAAGGCCCGCTTAAGCTGGGCTTCTCGGGCCAGCTTGTCCATCAGCCTGACTTCCGCTGCGGTTAACGCGGTATTGCCGGGCACCAGGTCAAACTTAAAATCTTCCAGAGAATGACGGGCCTCAGTAATGGATGCCTCACCCAGTAGCACTTCTCCGGTGGTGAGGGTCTGGCCTCGGGAATCAATCCCACAACCCATGGTGGCGTTGCCCTGGGGATCTAAATCCACCAACAGCACCCGCCGCCCGCGATCAGCCAGCGCGTAGGCCAGGTTGACGCAGGTGGTCGTTTTTCCAACCCCGCCTTTCTGGTTGGTTACGGCTATGACTCGGGCCATTAGTGACCTGCCTCCGGGTTTTTCTCAATAATACTTAGTTTTCGCTCACCCTCGGCACCGGGTACCGTGAGAGTAAGCCGTTCACGCAGGGTATAACGCCCTGAAACCACTTCGCTGGACTGCTTAGGTCCCTGCATGGCTAAAACCCTGCCACCGGGTTCCAATAAGTGCCCAGTTAACGCCAGCAGCCGGTCGATCGGTGCAAATGCCCTGGCGATCACCCCATCAAACGGGCCGTCCCAAGCATTGCCGGGCACGTAGTCCTCCACCCGACACTCCAGCACCGTGACATTGGAAAGACCTAAGGTTCGCACCACATGGCGCATAAACCGGGCTTTCTTGCCGGCGCTATCCAGCAGCCAAAAGGATTTCTGTGGCTGCACAATGGCCAGCGGAATCCCCGGCAAACCCGCGCCAGCGCCCACATCTATCCAGCGGGACCCGGAAAGATACGGGTGAACGGACAAGGCGTCCAGTAAATGACGACTCAACATAGCCTCTCGGGTTTTGATGCCAGTGAGGTTATAAGTGCGGTTCCACTGGTGAAGTTCGTCCAGATAGCTCAGTAACACACTGGCTTGAGACTCCGCTAACGCTAGCTTCAGTACCTTGGCCGCCGCCAGCAAACGGGGCAATTCGTCGCGGTCATTCATGTAAAGACAGCCTTGTCCCTTGGTCGACAACTCCAGCCGCTCCTTTGCAGCGGGTTGGCAGTATCGTTTCTTTGCGGCAATGGACGCAAGCCTGCTGCCTCGCCCATTGGGCCAGCGACCCTGCTACCATCGCCCTATGAGAAGACCCCCGCGTTGGTTGTTACTGCTAGCCGCCATCATCCTGACCTTACTGGTACTAGCGCCCTTTGCCATTGGACGGTTGATCGCCGATCAACTACCCCAGGCCATCGAACAGATGGATCAAAGCGTTGGCCACTACGAGGTCACCCTGAGCCCCCTTCGCAGCGGTTGGTTGACCACCGCCGGTGCGCTTTCGGTCAGCCGGGCGGACGGCAGGGCGGTGTTGCGTTATCCGTTCAAGCTTCGCCATGGATTGATCACCCCAACGCCGGCGTGGATTCGCGGCAATGGTGAACTGTTGAACCCAACCGATGAGGCCATGGGCGAGCTGTCCTTCAGGCTCAGCGTGACGGGGAAGATGGTGGTCAATCTGCAACTCACCGAACTCAGCGGCTTTGAAGGACAACTGTCATTCACCCAATCCCTTCGCAGTGGACGTTGGGCGTTAACCAGCCATGGCTTCAGCGGCTCAAATTTCCAGGACCTTAAAGGACAGTTGGACAATGCCGCAGACGGGTCCTTCCAGCTGGATCTCACCGTTCAGGAAATGTCCGGCGATAACTGGGCGTTGGGCGGCATCCAAAGCCGCGCCACCGTCACCCCAGCGCAGCAGTTTGTCGATCTGTCCATTGAATCCTCTGCCAGCTTTTGGCAGCGCCCGGGAATGGCGCCGTTTACCCATGCGTCGGCCAAAACGACCCTGAACCATTTATCTCTGCCCGTACTAACCCAGGCGCTGCAACTTCGCGACGCGACCTCGACCCTAGCGCTGCTGCCTGCGCTGCTCCAGGGTCAACCGGTGATTGAGTCCCTAGCGCTAAATTTTGACCACCCCCTGGGCAGCGCCGAAGCAGATCTCTCCGCGCGCCTGACCCAGCCGCCGCCAGCGGGATTTGTTGGCGATTTCCGCCGCATATTGCCGGTGGTGGCACTTCAGGCCCAGTGGAATTTTTCCGAGGCATTAGCCCTGGCCTGGACCCAGGCCGATTATGAGGCTATTGGCGCAAACCCTATCCAAGCAGAGCAACAGGCGCGCAGTCGATGGGATCAAATACGCCAAACAGGCTGGGTCCAAGCCGATGGCAACCGGTTGGTGGGTACCACTGAACTAGATCGCGACGTACTCACCGTGAACGGGGTCGAAAAACTCCGTGAATAAGGCGGGGCAGGATTAGGCTTTAGGTCAGGACCTCTGAGGTCGAACCAAACTTCGTTAATCTTCCCCCGTCCAGTACCGCCGTGTAATGGGCCACAGAAGGAAGCCTTGCGGTGTCGTGGGTAATCATCAAATAACTGATGGGCCGTTGGCGCTGAATCGTGATCAACAGCTCCAGTAAGGCATCGCGCACCGGTATATCCAGGGCGCTGAAGGCCTCATCCAATACCACCAGGCTAGGCGATAGCGCCAATGCTCTGGCCAGGGCTACCCGTTGACGCTGCCCGCCCGACAGTTGGTGGGGATATCGGCTGAGAAAATCCCCATCTAACCCCACCTCTTGCAGGCTTGCTTCCACGTCATGTCCATCGCCGCCGCCTTGGCTTAAGGACTCCGTCAGAACCTGCTGCAGGGTCCGGCGAGGATTAAGGCTGCCGAAAGTGTCTTGCAACACCACTTGGATCGGCAGACGGTCGCGCTGCCAGTGGGGCGACAATGGCTGGCCATTGAGACGAATTTGCCCCGCTGTTGGCGCCAGCAATCCCATCACCGCCTTGGCCAGGGTGGATTTTCCGCTGCCTGAGGGTCCGATCACTGCGGTGGTCGTGCCAACATCTAGGGACAATGACAGACGATCCAGGGCCGGCCTGTTGGGGTCGGTTTTCGGATAACAGACCGTCAGATCTTCTATCGCTAGCAGTGGGGTGGACGAGCCACTAGGAGTCGGGCTGGCGATTGCCGGCCCAACCCCATCGGGGCGCTGTTCCGATTCGGCCAGTTTCAGCTGAGGCAATCCCAGGGCATCAAGCATCGGCAGATCATGGGTAATTAGCAGTACAGCCATCTGGCGCCGGCGAGCCTGATCAACCATCAGTCTCATAACCTCTAAGGCGGTTTGCTGATCCAGCGCGGCGGTGGGCTCATCGGCGATCAGAAGTTGAGGTTCACAGGCCAGCGCCAAGGCTAAAGCCACTCGCTGACACTGGCCGCCGGAAAGCTCATGGGGATAGGCGCGCAGCCAATCGCGACCTGCAGGCAAACCTAAATCGCTTAATAAATCCCGGGCCTGCTGAGCACCGCATCCAACCTGCTTTAACTGGCGCCCCACTCGAAGCACCGGATTAAGCGCAGCGGTGGCATCCTGGGACATACCGGCGACTTTTTGCCCGCGAACCGCCCGCCATTGACGATCGCTGAAGGTGGTTAGATCACTGCCAGCGAAATGACAGGTACCCCTGACGGTCGCGCTGGCAGGCAACAGGCCCATCAACAACTGACCTAAGGTGGTCTTTCCGCAGCCCGATGGCCCACAGACCCCTAACACTTGACCGGCGTCCACCCTCAGTGACGTTAAACGCAGCGCCGCCACCGGCTCAGCGCGGTGATCCCGCGCTGGGTAATCAACCTGAAGGTTGTCGATGTGGAGCAGAGGATTGACCATGGTTCGACTATCATCATATGCCGAATCGGGATAACGGGGCAGTGGGTTTGCTGATATCATTTTGTCTTGAACTTATGAATACATCATCTCCCTCTCAGCCCGCCACGCGGGACACCTTGCTGGCAGACCTTGAAGGCGGCAGCAAACCCCGTGACGCTTGGCGCATTGGCACCGAACACGAAAAGTTTGGCTTCTGCGAAAAATCCCGCAAACCCTTAGCCTATGACGGTATTCCCGGCATCAAGGCTATTTTGGAAGGATTAAGCCAAGACGGCTGGCAACCGGTGCTGGAAGCGGGCAACTTGATCGCTCTGAAGCACGCCGACGACGGCAGCACGGTCACCTTGGAGCCCGGTGGCCAATTGGAATTGTCCGGCGCACCGCTGGAGAACATTCACCAAACCTGCAATGAGGTCAGTCGTCACCTAAAAGCGGTGAAAGCCGTCGCCGGACCCATGGGTGCGGGTTTTCTGGGCCTGGGTTTTCATCCCCTGGCCAGCCGGGAGGACATCAGCTGGATGCCCAAGGCACGTTACGGGGTAATGAGTAACTACATGCCCCAGGTGGGCAAGCTTGGTCTAGATATGATGCTGCGTACCTGCACCGTGCAGGTGAATCTGGATTTTGAAAGTGAAGCAGACATGGTGGAAAAATTTCGCCTGTCGCTGGCACTGCAGCCATTGGCCACGGCGCTGTTTGCCAACTCCCCATTTACCGAAGGCAAACCCAACGGCTATTTGAGTTACCGATCCCAGGTCTGGACCGACACCGACCCCCAGCGCGCCGGCATGCTGCCTTTTGTTTTTGAGTCCGGCATGGGCTTTGAGCGCTGGTTGGATTACATGCTGGATGTGCCCATGTATTTTGTCCGTCGCGACCATCGCTACGTGGATGTGGCTGGCCAATCCTTCCGCGATTTTCTCGACGGCAAACTGCCAGCGCTGCCCGGTGAACTTCCCACCTTGGACGATTGGCAAGACCACCTCACCACGGTGTTTCCTGAAGTGCGTCTAAAAACCTTCTTGGAGATGCGCGGCGCCGACGGCGGGCCCTGGCACAGACTATGCGCCTTGCCAGCCTTTTGGGTTGGACTACTGTACGACGCAGATGCCCAGACTGGCGCCTGGGATCTGGTCAAACACTGGACCGCTGAGCAGCGCCAAACCCTGCGCATGGACGTTCCCAAACTCGGATTGGACGCGGAAATTGACGGTCGCCGACTGCAGGATCTGGCCAAAGAAATTCTGGATATTGCCTCCGCAGGCCTGCGCAGTCGCGCTCGGCTCAATGATGCTGGCGATAACGAAAGCGGTTTCTTAGAACCCTTGCGAGAAATTGTCGAAACTGGGATCACCCCCGCTCAGCGAAAGTTGGACATGTTTCACAAAACCTGGGGCGAACAGATCGACCCAGTATTCGACGAATGCGCCTACTAACGTTCTGAATCAACCGGTGGCTGGCAGCGGTCAATTACTCGCGATCTAACGACACCGTGCCGGCCTTCACTTCTTCGGTTTTCCAAATCACCAGCTGCCAGTCTTGTCGCCGAGGACTGTCGGCTTTGAGTCCAATAAAGTAGCGATAGCCGGACTGAAAATTATGGGTGATTTCCTGTGCCCCGCCCCGAGAGAGATCGCGGCCGATACCGGGCACCAAATCCCGATTGATGATGGCC
>CAZLJY010000228.1:0-6144 GCA_964559945.1 uncultured Gammaproteobacteria bacterium
TGGTGGTTGCGGGCGTTTTCCTCATCCCCAGGGGCGGCGAGGAAAATCAGGGTGAAGCGACCCTTGTCGTTATCGATCCGCTTAGTTTCAATTAAACCTAGTTGATTGCAGTAAAAATTGAGTGACTGTTCGAGGTCATTGACTCGAACCATCGTGTGGAGATAGCGCATTGGGTAACGGCCCTTTTTGGCGGGTTGGTGGATAAGGGCATAGGGTAGGGCATCAACTTTTTTTCGCCAAGGGCAATCGGTCGGCAATGGCAACAACGTGAGCTAAATTTGAGCCACAACATCCGCCTAAGACGTGCATCCAGGGCATTCGCTCAAGCAGATCCATATTCTGTTGAGCCAACTCTTCAGGGTCGCCCGCGTCCAGCTCTCGGGCTTGATCCAGTTTGTCGTGACTTAATTGGGATGCATTACAGCGCAGGCCGCCGATTCGCCTCAGCCACTTTTGATCCTTCAAAACCGAAGAAAAGTGGGTAGGGTGAGCACAATTGATCATAAAGTACGCAGGACCTTGTTGGGTCTGGGCATCTACGGACTCAATGGCCTGTTGTAGCGATTCGCCGGTTGGCAGCACACCGTTAGTTTCCACCGTAAATGACACCACCGACGGCAAATGGCGCTTTTGTGCGGCACGGACAAACCCAATGGCTTCCTCAGACTGGGTAAAGGTCATGGCAGTAACCATGTCCACGTCGGTCTCAGAAAGCCACGTTAATTGTTCCAGATGGTATTCCTCCGCCATTTCCGATGATAGACGTGACTCTGGGCGATAGGCATCGCCACAAGGACCCACAACGCCGTTCAGCACCACGGTTTGGCGGTTTCTTAACAGAAAGTTATCTCTAATCTGCGCCATGAAACGCACCGCATTATGGTTTATCGCCTGCAAATCACGTACGTGACAGCCAAGGTCGGAAACCCAGAGTCGGTGGGCTTTCCAGGTGGGTGTATCCAAGATAAATCCGCGATTTTTTTCTTCCGCTAAGGCCAAAAATTCCTGGTAATAATTTTCTAACGCCACCCGGCCAGCGGGGGTTTCCAGCAATGTATGTGCGGCAAACTCAGGGATTTCTATTCGATGATTGAAGATTAAATCTGTCTCAAGCCCACCATCGGTCAAAAATAAAGGGCTGGACAGCTGAGGCAACACCTGGCGATAACGGGTCATTCACTGGGTCCTAAAGCGTAAAATTCATTTGGCCTACACACACCTAATTCGTAAACCGAGGGGTCTAAACGCCAAATTGATTACGTAAATCGACTGTAATCTTGGAGTCCTATGCAATTTCCATTTCCGGCGCCAACATCGGTTATGCGAGCTCTACCTGACATATACGTAAAGCCAAAGGTTTGTTGCTCATTGGCTGATCGATCTCCGGAGTGTTTCATTGATTCATTCGTTAATGACGGTGTGGCAGCACGATAGGTTTGTGGCCGTTGCAATGGCAGAGGGATAAAAACCGAATCCCAAGATGATGTGTGCGTAAGGCGTCAAGCACCAGCTGAACTGTCGGTACAGGGCTTTAGGGCGTCAAAAGGGGTTTTAGGTACATACTCTATTTAACATAATATACATTATGCGCATATATGGAAATGATTAGGCGTTCCAGTCCGGTTCGCGTCCGGTTCGCGTCCGGTTCGCGTCCGGTTCGCCTAAGGTTCGCTAGATCGGCCATAAACCGCCGTTACCTGCAAGCCCATGGTGCTAAACGCGATTATGCTGTGGAACTGCATGCCAATCTCACACCGTGTGCTCGAAGCCAACGGTAGCCAAGAACGTGTGCAGATCGTAGAGGCTATCCGGCGCGGCAGTGTCGTGTGGTTGTAGCGCGTCTTACCATAGCGATTACTTTGGTCATCGGTTTAGCCTGCGGATAGAGGACGGCGAGCGCCCGTAGAGTTTAGAAAAGGTCGCATTGAAGCGTCTGACGCTGCCAAAACCCGCCTGGAAAGCTACTTCTGTAATTGGCATTGTCGTCGTGTCCAACAATTTCTTGGCGCGCCCGATTCGAAGGGTTTGGGCCGTTTGAACTGGAGTTGCCCCTATATGCTTGGCAAACAACCGCGATAGATGTCTTGCACTGACGCCTAATCGATCTGCAAGCTCATTGACATTCCCAACGTCAAGAGCGCCCTCCTCTATCAATCGTAAAGCCCGTTCTACGGTAGTTTTGGTTCCATTCCAAGCGGCACAGAAAGGTGCTGTCTCAGGTCGACACCGCAGACAAGGGCGGTAACCTGCGCGCTCTGCCGCAGTTGCAGTTGGGTAGAAACTGACATTTTTCGCAAGGGAATGTTTCGCGGGGCAAACCGGACGGCAGTAGATTTTTGTCGTTTTCACTGCGGTGAAGAACCTACCGTCAAAATCTGGGTCGCGCCTCAACCGCGCGGCATTACACGTCTCAAAATCTAGCATGAAATGGATCGTAGCAGCCGATTCAAACACGGTGCCATAACAGCTGGCCGGGTGGGGTCCGAAAACGGCGAGTCTATAAAAGACGAAACGCGTAAACAGCTATCTAGCATATGATTTGCCAATTGAAGGACTAAAAAAGATGAGCGAATACCAATTACATTGTTTAGCTGAATCCGGTAATGCCTATAAGGCTGCACTAATGCTCGAATTGTGCGATCTGGACTGGGCATCGATTTTAGTCGATTTTCCGAATGGTGAGATGGAAAAACCACAGTTTCGCCAAAACATCAATCAATTTGGCGAAGTGCCGGTGCTGGTGCACAACGGCCTGCACTTGTCGCAATCAGGTGTCATTTTAAAGTATCTGTCAGAGAAGACTGGGCGGTTCGGGCCTGCCAATAAGCAGGAAGAATACGAAATCTTGCGCTGGACATTATTCGATAATCATAAATTCACCAGCTATATGGCGACGCGTAGGTTCGCTCTACGTTTTATGAAAACCGGTGACACCGAAATAACCAACTTTCTGGGCGTTAGAGTAAAGAACGCTCTTGAGATCGTCGAAGAACATATGGCCGATAGAGATTTCATTGCCACACCAACACTCTCAATCGCGGACATTTCTATGTGCGGTTATCTCTATTACGGCGATGAATTGGAACAAAATTTAGGCAGCTTTCCGAATATCAACGCCTGGATAGATCGCATAGCGGCAACAGATGGTTGGAAACATCCCTATGATCTGATGCCGCGCGCTTATCCAATTTAAAGCAGTTTGGAGTTCTCGATCGCCGAGAGCAGCACAGGGCGCATAAGACACGTTAGCTGAGCCTATTTCCATACCAACAAGGGTTCATGAAGCAGGAAGCCTGGGACGCCTTTCGTTATCGTTTCAAAAAGCGGTTAAGAAACCAGTATTCACCAACGGTGTAATTAGATGACCCGCAAGAGTGGCGTCCGTCTTTTCGCCCCTTGTGTGACGAAATTCTGGCCGAAATCGCCGCCGAATCTCCCTCATCAGCTGGTTAGGTCATGAACAATTCGCTTGACCCATTGTTCTCGTCTGTCCGCCTGGCGCTGGGTCATGGCTTCATCGGGCTCAAAATTATCCACGATTTCTTGGCCGCCGAAACCTTGCTCTTTCGCTAAAGCCTCGTGGACATCCAGGCGATCGCGCAGCGTGGAAACCTCCATCGCCAACCGGAGTACCACATCCACCAGTTGATCACTGCAAACACCCTCGATAAAACGCGGCTTTCCGCGTCCTTCGTCGAGCATCAAGTCGCTGATAGACGGTTGTTCGCTCATGCCACCGGGTCCTTTGTTGCACCAAACACGTAGTAATCTCGCCTTGGACCTGCTGGAACGTATTTCGCGAAACACTGCTCTGGCGAAAAGCCGCCAGCAGTCATCATGTCGGTAACCGAACTGTCGGCAAACCCGGTCCAAAAAGGCTCACCGTTGTTCGCAACCTGCCATTGATTGGTCACCTGCTCAATCAGTGACAGACGTTCGGGCTGGTAAGGCACATCAATATTTACCATCACCCCACCCGGCTTTAGCAAACGCCTGGCCTCAGCAAAAATTTGTGGCGCCTTGTCGTGCCAGGTCTCGTGAAACATGATTTGGGAAACGATTAAATCAAACGTGCCTGATTCCAACCCGGTGTTGGCAGCGTCTGCCTGGTGATAGTGGACAGGAACGCGTGCTTCTTCAGCCCACAGGTGAGCGAATCGAACAAATGAGGCCGATAGATCAACGCCGTGCACCTGGGCTTCAGAAAAATGTTGTTTCATGCCAAAGGTGACGGTGCCGGGCCCACAACCCATGTCCAAGATTTTGGACGGCGTATTGCCGTTCAGCATGGGCTCAATCATCTTTGCCACCCCCTGCCCCACCACCGCAAACGGCGACGCGCTGCTGCTAGTAAATCCTTTGGCCGCGGTGTAGAGCATTAAGGTGCCGGTGTACAGAGCACCCGCCGTCAGGTCTTCACCGGCATGAAAGTACCCACCAGGCTGGCGGTGAATTTCCGTGCTACCGATAGGTTCGGGAAACTGCAGTGTGGGGTCTAGCGTTAGCGAGCCCAGCGATGCGCCCTGCTCCAGCGTTTTGGCTCTTGCCTCCAAACTGGCGATGGTTCGATCAACGGTGTCTCCCACCGACTCCCACATCAGGTCCTGGGAGGTATAGGTCAGTGAACCCCACATTTGGTAAAGCGGATCGGCCTCTGCCAGGACCCGGGCTTCATCCCGTGATTGGGGCTGTCGGCCATGCTGTGCTTCGTACTGAGGGACCAAGTCTGTGTCGAAGTGTTTGGCCAGCTGAGGTTCCAGGGCGCTGGAAATCTCCTTTTTCAATGCACCGACAAAAGCTTGCCGAGACCGCTCGTCCTGGTTCGGGGTAAAAAGCTGTTCAATAGAATCGGTCACAGTGAATTATTCTCCTAAACCCATTTTGGGCAGCGTGAGTGGCCCCGCAGGAATCATCATCGTTTTCTCTTCCGTCAACAGTTCCACCGATGCTCGTAATCCATCACGACCGATGCCTGATTGTTTGTAACCGCCAAACGGCGCCCGCAAATCTCGCGTCAGCGGCGTATTTACCCACACGGTTCCCGCTTGAATCCGCCGACTCACATCCATCACCGTTGGCAAATCGTCCGACCATAAATAACTCACCAAACCAAAATCTGAGTCGTTGGCCATAGCCACTGCCTCGTCCAGCGTATCGAAGATCAGCAGACTGGCAAAGGGACCAAAAATTTCCTCCTGACACACCCGGGCGCTATTGCTGGGCGCCATCACCGCTGTGGGTTCAATGAAAAACCCTTGCTCAAAACCCGCAGCTTCATGCCCACCCACAAGCACCTCAGCGCCCTCCTCCCTGGCAACATCCGCATAAGACAACACTCGGCGGTAGTGATTTTCAAACGCCATGGGGCCAACTTCGGTGGCCGGATCAAACGGGTCGCCCACACGGATATTACCCATACGCTGAGTGAATTTTTCGACAAATTCTTCGGCAATACCGCGCTGCAACAAAATTCGCGAGCCGGCCAAGCACTGGGAACCATTGCCGGCCAATATCGCCAGTAGCGATCCATCAATGGCGTTATCAAGGTTGGCGTTATTGGTGACGATATTGGCGGATTTCCCGCCCAACTCCATGCCCACTTTTTTCAATGTCTGCGCTGCGCTGGCCATAATGACCTTGCCCGTTTCAGTGCCGCCAACAAACCCCACCACATCCACTCCCGGATGTTTCACCAAGGCATCGCCGGTCACCGGCCCGCGACCGTTCACCAAATTGACCACCCCTGGCGGCAGGTCAGCTTCGTGCAACACTTCAACGAATCGGCTCAAGGAGTAAGGGCAATACTCCGAGGGTTTTAAGACCACGGTATTGCCAAGGCTTAGCGCTGCGGCCAGTTTCATGGACACTAAGACCAGTGGCGCATTCCAGGGCGTTAGCAGCGCAGCAACCCCGGCGGGCTCGTGAGTGACAACGGACAAATAATTGCCGGTCTGGGTAAAACTCTCACCGGCCAGGGTTCCAGACACTTCTGAGAAGAACTGAAAATTTTCCAGCGTGCGCGGCATGTGCATCCCGTTAACGCTGTTCAACGGCAAGCCCACTTCCAGCGACTGGATGACTGCCAACTCCTCTTTATGGGCCTCAATCACGTCGTACAGGCGCTGCATCACAACCCGGCGCTGG
>CAZLJY010000229.1:0-6087 GCA_964559945.1 uncultured Gammaproteobacteria bacterium
ATTAGACTTTATCGGACAACCTTAGATGCTAAAAACAGGGACTCTCTCTCCGCCATAAATAAACCCACGCACGCGTGGGTTTTTTTATGGCGGACAGAGACGGTAGTACGGAGAACCCTCTAGGTTCGACTAGCTGCCGCCAGGCAGCTGGACACCAAGCGCAGCGCTGGTGCCCCAAAGGGGTGAGCAGGCGACCCTTCGCCTGCGAATCAATCCCTATTCGCCCAGCACCTCCAAAGCCATCGTTTCAGCAGACTGGCTTGGACTGACAGCCGCCTCCTCAGACCTGGTCAAAACCTTAACCAAAGTGTCACCGATATCCAGCAATCGCTGCTCACATTCCCCATCGGTAATTTGCCCAATTTCCCGCGCAGCACCGAGAATACCGCCTGCACTCACGACATAATCTGGTGCCCAGGTGATTCCTGCGGCGGTCAATCGTTCAGCATCACTCGGTTGTGACAACTGGTTATTGGCCGCCCCGCAAATCAGCTGAGCGCCCAAGGTGGGGATGGTCTGTTCATTGAGCACAGCGCCTAAGGCACAGGGGGACAATATATCTGCAGTGGTCTGAAGGATTTGACTAGGTTCAACGAGCTCCACGCCACTGCGCGTCGCCATATCTGCGCAAACTGCCTCATCAATATCAGCGACTTTAACCCTAGCCCCCGCCTCAGCCAGGTGCCCGCAAAGACGCCCTCCTACCCCACCGGCACCTTGCACGGCCACGCAAACCCCGCTTAAGTCGCTCACACCCAACTTGGCCTGAGCCATGGCGCTGATGGCGTGAAACAAGCCCTTGGCGGTAGGAACCGCGGTATCAGACCCTGGCAAACCTGCCACGTAGGAGGTGGTTTCCTGCACAAACGTCATATCTGAGGCACAACTGCCAACATCGGGTGCACCAATATAGCGTCCACCTAGGGAGTCGATGCAGCGCCCTAAAGCCCTGAGCAAATCGGGTGTTTTGGCCTTGGGGTCAGCAATCACTACGGTTTTGCCTCCGCCTAAATCAAGGCCAGTTAACGCCCACTTGTAGGTCATGGCCCGACTCAGACGCAAAACATCGGTTAGTGCTGCGTCCTCATTGGGATAAGGAAGAAACCGAATCCCACCCAAGGCAGCGTTTCCTCTAACCCGATGTAGCGCACTAATAGCCTTCAGGCCGGTGGCGCCATCATGAAACCAAACCACCTTTTCATGGCCATCAAACTCTGGATGATCAAACGCCATGGAATATTCCTTTTTGAAGTATCTACACATAATATCGCGATCCCGGTTGACGGCCCGAGACCTCACTGGGATAATTCGCGCCCTCACGACCGCAGCCGCACACCGCTAACGTCGCTGACCCAAGTTTTGCGCCGGTAGCTCAGTTGGATAGAGTGCTTGGCTACGAACCAAGAGGTCGGGGGTTCGAATCCTCCCCGGCGCGCCAAAACCTAAAAAGCCACCCTCGCGGTGGCTTTTTAGGTTTTGACCCGCCGGGAAGCCCTGATTCGAACCCCAAAGCAGCAAAGCTGCGGGGTTCGATCCAAGCGCGCAACGCGCGCGCCAAATCGCGCAGGGAGCGCAGCGACTGAGCGACCCCCTTGAGGGGTGAGTTCGCAAAGCGAACGAATAATCCTCCCCGGCGCTAAACAAACCCCATCCAAAAAACGCCACCCCCACGCCGGCTTTTTAGATTTTGACGCCCCGGGAAGCCCTGCTTCGAACCCCAAAGCAGCGCAGCTGCGGGGTTCGATCCAAGCGCGCAACGCGCGCGCCAAATCGCGCAGGGAGCGCAGCGACTGAGCGACCCCCTTGAGGGGTGAGTTCGCAAAGCGAACGAATAATCCTCCCCGGCGCTAAACAAACCCCATCCAAAAAACGCCACCCCCACGCCGGCTTTTTAGATTTTGACGCCCCGGGAAGCCCTGCTTCGAACCCCAAAGCAGCGCAGCTGCGGGGTTCGATCCAAGCGCGCAACGCGCGCGCCAAATCCCGCAGGGAGCGCAGCGACTGAATGAGTTTTTCTCTACCCATTAGACAGGTAGAATGCTCGGTTTTTGAGGGCTTCACCATGCCAACTCATCAAGCCACCATTCGCTGGCAGCGCGGCGATTCACCGTTTACTCCCGCTGAATACAACCGCGACCACCTATGGGAAATGGCGGGAGATCAAACGATTAAGGCCTCCGCTGCACCACAGTTTCGCGGCAACGCACAATGCGTAGACCCAGAAGACGCTTTCACTGCCTCCCTGTCCTCCTGTCACATGCTGACGTTCTTATTCCTCGCTGCCCGCGGCGGATTTACTGTGGAGGAATATGTCGATCACGCCGAAGGTTCACTGGGCAAAACGCCGGCCGGCATGGCAATGGTCAAGGTCGTCTTGAAGCCTCAGATTCGTTTTTCCGGTGAGCCACCGAGCGCTCAAACCTTGGATGAGCTTCACCACCAGGCTCACAAAGACTGCTTTATCGCCAATTCTGTTAGCACTGAGATCGTCGTGGAAGGGTCGGTAAGTACCTGACGCCGGCCGATGGGTTAGCGCCGTAGGGGCGGCGCGAGCGCAGATGTTAAAGGCACGTCCACCACAGTTTCACGGCAGCATCACTGGCAAATGCTGAAGCTACTGTTTGCGTTAACGGACTGGCGCGGTCGTAGGACAAAAGCGCTGCATTAATTTTTGGGCACGGGGAATTGGCATGGCCATGCAGGCAAAGGGAAATTGATGGAACCAGGAACACAACAATCCTGGTGGCAATCCTTTATTCAGTGGTTTGATGCCGATGCTACCCAAGACGATGGACGTCAAGGGATCGATTGGGTGCGCATCTTCCCGTTTATTGCTGTTCATTTGATGTGCTTTGGGGTGATCTGGGTCGGATGGAGCCCTCTTGCGGTTAGCGTCGCTGTTGGACTCTATGTCCTACGAATGTTCGCTATCACCGGTTTCTACCATCGTTACTTTTCCCATCGAGCATTCAAGACCAGCCGAGCCTTGCAGTTTGTATTTGCGGTGATCGGTGCATCGTCAGTCCAACGCGGGCCCTTATGGTGGGCAGCTCACCATCGTGGCCACCACCGTTACAGCGACACCGATAAAGACCCTCACTCGCCTCGCGCCGGTTTTTGGCGGTCTCACATGCTGTGGTTTTTGTATCAGGAAAATTTCGCAACCCAAAAAAGCCGAGTACGAGACTGGGTAAAATTCCCTGAACTTAGGGCGCTAGATCGTTTCGACCTGCTAATTCCAGTTAGCTTGGCAGTTGCCCTTTTTCTATTTGGCGGTTGGGCTGAGGCTTACTATCCCGAATGGGGAACCAGCGCGGGCCAAATGTTGATCTGGGGCTTCTTCATTTCCACCACTGCGCTCTACCACGGCACCTTTACCATCAATTCTCTGTCCCACAAGTTCGGGCGCAAGCGATTTCAGACCGGCGACGACTCTCTCAATAATCCATGGCTGGCTGTTATTACCCTTGGCGAGGGCTGGCACAACAATCATCACCGATACCCTGCGTCAGCCCGGCAGGGGTTTTACTGGTGGGAATATGACATCACCTACTACCTGCTGCGGGTACTGTCCGCCGTAGGTCTAGTATGGGACCTCAGACCCGTGCCTAAGAGAGTCCTTGCCCAGGGCCGACAAACGCCCAATGCAATGACCGACCCGGGCGCCGACAAACGATCATGACTCGCGTGGCGGTGATCGGTGCTGGCGTTGCTGGTCTGGTGGCCGCCAGGGCATTGGACGATTTGGCAGATGTGACGGTGTTTGAAAAGGCCAATTACGCCGGTGGTCACACCCACACCCATAGTATCGACTTGCAGGGACAAACCTATCGAGTTGATTCGGGCTTCATCGTCTGCAACGCAGTCAACTACCCGCAATTCACCCGCATGTTGGAACAGCTTAGGGTGCCGTTGCAAGACACAGAGATGAGTTTCTCAGCCCACAACATCGCCACCGGTCTTGAATATAACGCTGCCACCATCAGGACGCTGTTTTGTCAGAAACGTAATCTGGTGAAGCCTGCCTTTTGGCGAATGCTGACGGATATCCGACGCTTTTATCAACAAGCGCCAGCCTTGCTCAACAGCAAGGACCCTGGCCCCTCTACCGGCGAATACCTACACGACGGCGGCTATAGCAAAAGCTTCATCGACAATCATCTGATCCCCATGGCTTCCGCATTGTGGTCGTCGCCGCCAGATCAGGTTCTCGATTTTCCAATGCGGTACATGGTGCAGTTTTTTCATCACCATCAAATGCTGCAGATCAGCGCCCGGCCCCAGTGGCGGGTGGTCCAGGGGGGCTCTGCCAGTTATGTTGAGGCACTGCTAAAAAACCTGCGCGGCACGGTGCAACTCAACACCGCCGTAAACCAGGTAACCCGCGATGGCGAGAGCGTAGAGCTTTCCACTAGCAACGGAACATGGCGTGGCGACCAGGTGATATTTGCTTGCCACAGCGATCAGGCGCTAGCCTTGCTGGACGCACCATCGCAGCGCGAGCGCGAACTGTTGGGCGCAATCGGCTACCAACTCAACGAAACCGTGTTGCACACTGATGAGTCATTGCTTCCTCAGCGACGCCAGGCTTGGGCCGCCTGGAATGCTAGGGTCGATCCAAACGCAGGCAATCAGTGCACCGTCACTTACAATATGAATATCCTGCAAAAGCTGGATGCGCCGGTGACATTCTGCGTAACACTCAATCAAACGGATTTGATTAAGCCGGAAAAAGTTCTGGCCACCATGCAGTATCAACACCCGGTGTACACCCACCAAGCCGTCGCCGCTCAGGAACAGCTGGGTAACTTGAATGGCCACCAACGAAGCTACTTTTGTGGGGCTTGGCATGGCTGGGGCTTTCATGAGGACGGCGTGGTCAGTGGTTTAAAAGCCGCTGAATCCGTTAAGGCGCTGCTCGATGCATAGCGCCATCTACCAGGGCTTCGTCCGCCATCGCCGATATCGACCCAGCGCTCATCATTTCAATTATCGAGTATTCCAGCTTTATCTAGACCTGGACGAAATTGATCAGGTCGTAGCCGGCTCGCGATGGTACTCACGGGAGCGCTTAAACCTTGCGACCTTTCGGCGGTCCGATTACCTTGGCGGCCAGGGAGACCTAAAAGACAGTGTTCGTCAGTGCATCGCCAGCCAAGGTTACCCCGTCCCCAACGGCCCAATTCGGATGCTGAGCAACTGGCGATACTTGGGCCACTGCTTCAATCCCGTTACGTTTTACTACTGCTTCGAACGAGACGGCGAAACCCTATCAACCATCGTTGCGGAAATTACCAATACGCCCTGGAAAGAACGCCACCAATACGTGCTTCCGCTGAGCCTATCTGATAGCGGTGGGGCAGATTTCTCCTTTAACAAGCAATTTCACGTGTCACCGTTTATTGCCATGGACAGGCAATATCGATGGCGGTTTACGCCGCCTGCGCGAAACCACGTCATTCACATGGACGTTGTCGACGGCGACGACCAGGAATTTGACGCAACCATGGTGATGAAACGTCAACCCATTACCCGTCGATCAATGAATCGCTGTCTTCTGCGATATCCATTGATGTGCGGCAAAGTTGTTGCCGCTATTCACCTACAGGCGCTGCGACTGTGGCTGAAAAAAGTGCCGGTGCATGACCACCCGGGCCAACCTACAACCTCAACCAATAAAACCTCATGACTACAAAAATTCGCACTCGCTCCAGCGTTACCAACTCCTCAGGCTCATGGCTGCGCCAGCAGGTGTTAAAGCGTTTCAGTCAACTGGAAACTGGCCAGATCACCCTGGTGGACGGTGATCAGGAATGGCAGTTTGGTGACAGCCAAGCGCCTAGCGAACTATCAGCCACGGTCACCGTAACCAACCAACAGCTGTACCGATATGTGGCTCTGGGAGGCAGTATTGGGGCCGCCGAATCTTATATGGCGGGTGACTGGCAGGCGGATGACCTGACCACGGTCGTACGTATATTTGTTCTCAATCAAACGCTACTTAACAATATGGAACGTGGCATGGCTCGGCTCAGCGCCCCCTTGTTCCGCTGGTTGCATAAACGTAACCGCAATACCCGTGATGGC
>CAZLJY010000230.1:0-6018 GCA_964559945.1 uncultured Gammaproteobacteria bacterium
GGTGAGGTTGTTATTGGTGTAAATGCAGATTCCTGCCGCAATGTTGAGGCCTTTTTCCACAATGTCCCTAGGTGCCAATTCAGTTTCATCTAGCAGGGCGCGACAGGCAGCCTGAGCAAAAGGACCGCCAGAGCCAATCGCAATTAAGCCATCTTCCGGCTCAATCACATCACCGGTGCCGCTGATAATTAACGAGGTGGTCTCGTCGGCGACCGCCAGCAACGCCTCCAGCCGGCGCAGCATTCGGTCGGTCCGCCAATCTTTGGCCATTTCTACCGCCGCCCGGACCATGTGCCCGGAGTGCTTTTCCAGCTTGCCCTCAAATCGCTCGAACAGGGTGAAGGCGTCTGCTGTAGCGCCCGCAAAACCTGCCAGCACCTGATCTTTGTATAATCGCCTAACCTTGCGCGCATTGGCTTTCATCACCGTGTTACCCAAAGTGACTTGACCGTCACCACCAATGACCACGTGATTACCTCGGCGCACCGAGCAAATTGTTGTCCCTCGCATACTCATAATGCGTTGTTACCTATTCATCGTTTACTCAGACATGGGGTCGGGTCTGCGCGCTTCAATCGTCGTCCGCGGTTTCCGTTTGTCGAGCCCTTGGGTGAGCGGCGTCGTAGACTTTAGCCAGATGCTGGAAATCAAGATGTGTGTAGACCTGAGTTGTGGCGATATCGCTGTGGCCAAGCAGCTCTTGAATCGCTCGCAGCTGACCGCTGGACTCCAGAAGATGTGAGGCAAAGGAATGGCGAAGCATGTGCGGATGCACCCGTTGCCATAGCCCCATTTCCTTGGCCCGAAGGCAGACCCGAGCCTGGATTGCCCGGTGACTCAATGGCGTACCTCGGTTGCTGACAAAGACCGCAGCCGCTGGGTCACTGTCACTGGGCCGCTGCTGCCTCCATGACGCCAATGCGCTTTGGGCTTTGCTGCCCACCGGCACGATCCGTTGTTTGCGGCCTTTGCCAACCACTCGCACCGTGTCACCCTCGGCGCTGAAATTGCCCCAATTGAGCGCAGCCAATTCTGCCAGCCGCAAGCCAGAGGAATAAAACAGCTCCAGAACGGCTCTATCACGAACTGCCAGCCAATCGTCACCGGGAAAATTCAACAGGCGTTCCACTTCATCGGGATCTAAAGATTTGGGCAAGCGCCGCGACGCCTTGGGGGCTCGTACACCCTTGGCGGGATTGGTTTCCAGGGCTTGCTCTCGAATGAGCCACTCAAACCAGCCTCGCAGTGCCGACAGGTGGCGCGCCACACTGCGCCCCGACAAGCCCTGCCGGCGCAGGCTAGCGGAAAAACTTCGAACGTGCTGCGCACTCAAATCTGCCGGCTGGGATATCTGCGCGCTGTTGGCGAATCTTACGAGCTTGCCCAAATCCCGCTGGTAGGCACTGATTGTTTTATCGGATAACTGGCGTTCATGGGCCAGGTGATGGAGATAGCCATCAATCTGTTGGGCTAGAAGGGACACAGCTTGCGACCCAGCGGTCACGCTTGCTGCTTGAGGGCTTCCGGCAATTGCTGGGCCAGGCAATGGCCCAGGGTTTGTGCCATCAAACTCATAAACAGGGTACCCATGCCGGGGTGGAATTGATCCTCTCTTGCGCTACCCAAGGCTAATACACCCATCGCAACGTTGGGATCCAGCGGAGCACAAACAGCCGACTGAATGTCGTCGGCACAGGCACCGAACAGGAGCTTTAGGCGCTGAGTACTTAGCCGGCCACATAACGGTTCAGTCGCAGAGGTTAATTCCGCCAGCGCTGCCCTACTCGCCTCATCAACCGGTGGCAACAGCAATGGGTGGGGCGGCAAATCATCGCCTTCCACCAGCGCCAATGCCACTTGCCGACAACCAAACTCCTCACCCAGACGATGGCTGACTCGGTCCAACAATTCGGCCAGCGATTCGCTTTGGACCATTTCCAATTGAATCTGATGCATGCGCTCCAGAATTTGCTGGTTTTCCGCTGCAACAGTGCGGAAATTGTCTAGCTGTTTGCGCAGATCTTTCACCTCAGCGCGCAGCGAGGCGGCCTGTTTTTCGATCAACGAGGCGCCGCCAGAGATATGGGGGATGGTCAGAACTTCCAGCAACTGGGGGTTGCGGTCAAGAAAATCGGGGTGGGCTTCTAAGTAGTCCACCACCTGCTCGTCATTAATCGCCATGGATGTTTGGATCTCTTGCCGACTTAGGTTGGATCAATAGTGAGTTCAATCTCGCCACGAAACGCGTACTGGGCAGCGCCAGTCATCATAACCCGCGCGCCCGGTCCGGACCACGCGATTTCCAGCACCCCACCGGGCAGTGAAATCTGAACAGGGGTCGATACCCTTCCCGCCAGAAGCATCGCCACCGCGGCGGCGCAGGCGCCACTGCCGCAGGCCAACGTTTCACCCGCTCCGCGCTCAAACACCCGCAGCTTGAGGTCGCTAGGGCCAGATACTTGAGCAAAACCCACGTTCACTTGGCGCGGAAATGCCGGATGGTTTTGCAGTTGCTGGCCGATTTGCTCCACCGGGGCGATGGCAACATCCTCCACTTCCATTACGGCATGGGGATTACCCATGGATAAGACGGAAAATTCCTGGAGGCCCGACCCCAGGTCTATGGCGTGCACAGGCCCTGCTTCAGAACTGTTAAGCGGTATGGCCGACGGGGTAAATACGGGTTCACCCATATCCACGCAAACCTGATTGTTGCTCGCCATCTGAACGTCAATCATGCCGGCGCCGCTGACCAGGCTAGCAGTAGCGCCAATCTCACTGCGATCAAACAGCCAACGGGCCACACACCGGGCGCCGTTACCACACTGTTCAACCTCACTGCCATCAGGATTGAAAACCCGATAGCCAAAACCATCCGTCGCCTCAATGTTTTCGATCACCAATACTTGGTCACAGCCAACGCCGGTATGACGATCAGCCAGCTGACGAAGGGAAGAACGGTCCAATGGCAATGTTTGGCCACGGCCGTCCAGCAGGACAAAATCGTTGCCCAGGCCGTGCATCTTGGTAAACGGAATCCACATAAGGCGTGCTAGGGTGCGGACCGTGTCAGTGTTTGCTGGGATTGCTGCTGAGCTGAACTTGCGGTGGTTGCAGTGGAAGTGTCGGTATCAGGGCGATACAACTCACCCTTATTGCCACAGGCACTCACTACTGCTGCCAGAAACGCCGCTGCCGTCCACTTAAAGACTGTTAATTTGCCGTTTTTTGCCATGATTCCCGTCCAAAATGGGAAAACACCAGTATAGCGGTGGACGCCGTCCATAGGGATACCGGAAAATAGCCAAATGAATCTTGATACCGTAACTGTAGAAACTGGGTCTGATCCCAGCTGCGCTGTCATTTGGCTGCACGGCTTGGGAGCCGATGGACATGACTTTGAACCGATGGTGCCGGAACTGAAGTGGCAGAACGCTCCGTCCGTTCGCTACGTGTTTCCCCATGCGCCTGTGCGCTCGGTGACGATTAATGGCGGCATGCAAATGCGCGCCTGGTACGACATCCGAGGCATGGATTTGCAAGATCGTGTAGACGAAGGGGGCATCCGCGAGTCGGCGGCCCAGGTCACCGAACTTATTGACCAGCAAATGAGCGCAGGCATACCCAGCGAACGCATCGTGCTCGCCGGCTTTTCCCAGGGCGGGGCTGTGGCCCTGATGTTGGGCCTAACCTGCCCCCATCCCCTTGCCGGCATTGTTGCCCTCTCCACCTATTTGCCGATGGATGCCCAACTTGAAACAGAGCGGTTGCCGGCCAACCAGAATACCCCCATTTTTTGGGGCCATGGCAATATGGACCCGGTGGTTGCTTACGGCCTGGGTGAACTGTCCAGCGCACGATTGCGTCAATGGGGATACACGCTGGGATGGCACGAATATCCGGTGGGCCACGGCGTGCACCCCCAGGAAGTCAGCGATCTCAAACTGTGGTTGCAAGGCTGCCTTAGCCGACCTTGAGCGACGATTCCGCCACCGGATCAATGGCTGCCAGCGCTGAGCGCTGGTTTCCCAATTTTTGCCGCCCGGCGGTGGTGTTTAGCCTGATGGTCTTGGCTCAACTGGTGGTGTTGGTGATGTGGTTATCCCCGGGTGGCGCCAACGACAACTTTCGCCAACTGGGAATTTCAAGCGTATTTGGTCAATGGGTGGTGCTTTTATGCGCCGTCAGTCTATGCAAACTCCGTGGCGCACTTGAACGCCGACCCGTGATCATCGGCTTGCTAATGGCCTATGCCCTGATCCTTGCGATTGTGGCGCTGGCCACTTTGGCTGCGGTCAGCGCCGACCGATTCGCCGGATTGGGCTTAACCAATACCGCGGTCATGGTTTCCCATTCGGTTCAGGTTCACGTGCTAATAGCCGCATTGGTGGCGGCGGCGGCGCTGCGTTACTACTACATCCAGCAGCAGTGGCGAGCCGGCGTGCAGGCCCAATCGGACGCTCAGATTCGCGCACTGCAGGCCCGCATTCGGCCACATTTCCTGTTTAACAGCATGAACACCATTGCCAGCTTAATTCGCACCCGGCCAAAGGTCGCCGAAGAGGCGGTGCTCAATTTATGTGACCTGTTTCGCGCTGCCCTGGCAAATGCAGCAGACGACAGTACCCTGGGTCAGGAGTTGACACTGTGCCAGCGCTATATGGAAATTGAACAACTGCGGCTAGGTGATCGACTCAAAGTAACCTGGGATATCGATAGCCTGCCCAATCGCCAACCCTTGCCATCCCTAATTCTCCAACCGCTGGTCGAAAATGCGATCTATCATGGTATTCAACCTTTATCCGAAGGTGGCGAGGTTAAAATCGTTGGCTGGCAAAGTAATGGATATTGGTTCGTTAGCATCGACAACCCGAAAGCGACCCAGCCAGCCAGCTACGGCGAAGGTAACCAGATTGCGCTAGATAACATTCGTCAACGTCTTGCCCATCGTTACTTCGGGAACGCTAAACTACAGATTCAATCCACCGAAAGCCGATTTCTGGTTACAGTGCAGGTACCTATGGGAAATGCCTCATGAGAGTGTTAGTTGTCGACGACGAACCGCTGGCGAGAGAGCGACTGACAACCCTATTGAACGATGCTGGCGGCATCGAGCTGGTGGGCGAGGCCGCTAATGGACGTGAAGCGATCGAAAAAGTGCAGGAATGCCAACCCGAATTGGTCTTTATGGATATCCGCATGCCGGTCATGGATGGCCTGGAATCTGCTCACCACCTGCGTTTGCTGGACGCCGCGCCCAGGCTAATCTTCTGTACGGCTTTTGATCAGCACGCGCTGGAAGCCTTCGATGCCAATGCCATCGACTATTTGGTCAAACCCGTGCGCGCCGATCGCCTGAGCGAAGCGCTGGAAAAAGCCCGCCAGGTTCGCCCGCAAGATATACAAGCGGTAGCGCTTAACGAGACTCGCAGTCATCTGTGTGCTCGAGTTCGCGGCAACCTTGAGCTAATCGCCCTTGATGATGTCATTTGCCTACACGCAGAGCACAAGTATGTGACGGTAATCTACAAAGACGGTGAAGTTCTTATCGAGGAACCGTTAAAAGCGCTAGAAGACGAATTTAGCGATCGTTTTCTTCGCGTCCACCGCAATGCACTGGTGTCGCTGACGGCCGTGGCTGGGCTGGAAAAACACGACGGCCAAATGTTAGTCCGGTTGCATGGAACCGAGCGCCGTCTTGAGGTCAGCCGACGTAACTTGCCCCACGTTAGAAAGATCATCAAGGCCCTTTAGTTCGGCGCTATGAGTGTGAAACTCCGATTGGCAACCCGAGAAAGCCCGCTGGCAATGTGGCAAGCCCACCACGTCGCCAAACTTTTGCGAGCTAGCGATCCAGCCCTAGAGGTAGAGTTATTGCCCATGACCACCCAGGGCGATCAGCGACTGAATCAGCCGTTGGCAGAAATCGGCGGAAAGGGCTTGTTTCTGAAAGAGCTGGAACAGGCCATGATGGACAATCGCGCAGACTTTGCGGTGCATTCCCTAAAAGATGTGCCT
>CAZLJY010000231.1:0-5846 GCA_964559945.1 uncultured Gammaproteobacteria bacterium
AGCCAACACCATAGACGCGCCAAAGCGCGCTTGTCTGAGTGGGCACCCAGTGCAGCGGTACAAGCGGTAGGGAAACATTTGCCGGACTGGGACCAACTACCACCGTTAGAAACGCTCGTCGAAGCGCTAACGCAGCATCCGCGAATGCAAGCGGCGACGGCATTGGCCAAAGCGCGGCAAACCGGCGTATCCCTGGCCGAGCAACGCTACAAACCGGGTTGGGCAATCGATCTTGGTTATGGTCTTCGCGATGGATCGTTACCCAACGGTGAACCGCGATCAGATTTCGTCAGTGTGATGGTGACGGTCGACCTACCGGTATTTCCCGCCAATCGCCAGGACCGCGCGGTGGCCGCAGCTTACCAACAACAGCAAGCCGCCATCCAAACTCGCGACCAGTTACACCGATCACTGGAATCCACCCTTCGAGCGCAGTACGCACGCTGGAAAGACTTGGGCCGCCAGGTTGCCCTCTATGAGCGAACCATCTTGCCCCAGGCAGAAAACCGAGCGAAAGCCGCGATGCTGGCGTATCAGAGCGATACCGGTGATTTTGCTGATGTGATGAATGGCCAAGGAGACTTACTTGACCTGCGGATGCAGCTTGAACGTTTGCGCTCCGACCGCGCCCAGAGTTTTGCGGAAATCGCCAACTTGGGAGGGTTAACCCTATGAAGACTCTCCTGACCGCTTCGCTTGTTACCGTAACTGCTGCCATCACAGGGTACTGGTTGGGCCAACAACACGGCCAGCCTTCTGATGCCTCATCCAGCGCCCGGCCTGAACAGCGCGAAGTGCTGTACTACAAAGCCCCAATGGATCCTAACTATCGACGCGACACGCCCGGAAAATCGCCCATGGGCATGGACCTGGTGCCGGTTTACGCCAACAGCACCGAAGACATGGATGAAGGGGGCGTGCGTATATCACCCACTGTGGTCAATAACCTCGGCGTGCGAACGGCATTTGTACAGCGAGGACCGCTGGCAAGAGAGATCAGCACCATCGGTGTTATCACCTACGACGAAGACACGCTCAACAAAACTAGCGTTCGTGTTGAAGGCTGGATTGAACAGCTCAATGTCACAGCAACCGGCGACCCCGTCATCCAGGGTCAAACCCTTTTCGAGTTGTATTCGCCCGACTTGGTTAACGCCCAAGAGGAATACTTAGCGGCACTGCAAAGCCGCAATAAAGCGATTCACAATGCCTCTCGCGATCGATTGGCCGCGCTAGGGCTTAGTGTCAATGAGATTGAACGACTGGGCAAACAACGCACGCTACGCCAACGCACGGCGATACTGGCTCCTACCGCCGGCGTTGTAACCCATTTAGCTGTCCGCGAAGGTCAGTTCGTAACGCCAGCCAATGACATCATGACGGTAGGATCGTTGGACAATCTCTGGTTGCTAGTTGAAGTGATCGCGCGCCAATCAAGCTGGGTCGCCCAGGGCCAATCTGTCCGGGTGTCGGCGGAAGCAATGGAAGGGCCAGCAATCAACGCTATCGTTGACTATGTCTACCCAGAGCTAGATCCAAAGACTCGAACCTTAACCGCGCGGATCCGACTAAGTAATCCAGATGGGGCCCTCAAACCCAACATGTTTGCGCGCGCAACAATCCAGGGGCAGGGCATTGACGACGCGCTACATATTCCCCAACAAGCACTGATCCGTGGTAGCCGGGCCAATCGGGTGGTTATTCAAATGGATGAAGGCCGTTTTCGAAGCCAGCCGGTCACCGTTGGCATCGAAGCAAACAATCGGGTGCAAATCATCTCGGGTCTAGCCCAGGGCGACAGAGTCGTCACGTCCGGACAATTTCTGATCGACTCGGAGTCCCATGTCGAAAGCGCTATGGCCCGTTTAGGCGGGGCGTCAACCGAGCACAACATGCCTCGTATTCCTGCCCCAGAGCAAGACCACAAGGGCGAGGAAACTGATGACGGGCATCAACCATGAAGTCTGGCCCAAACTCCAGCCTAATTTCCAACTTGATTCGTTGGTCGATTCATAACAGAGGGTTGGTGTTGTTGCTGTCGGTTTTTTTGCTGGGGTGGGGTGTCTATTCCATTGAGAAAACCCCCGTTGATGCATTGCCAGACCTCTCTGATGTGCAGGTCATCATCAAAACCTCTTACACCGGCCAAGCGCCCCAAGTGATCGAAGACCAGGTGACCTATCCCTTGAGCACCGCCATGTTGGCGGTACCCAAGGCGGTGACCGTTCGGGGTTACTCGTTTTTTGGTGATTCATACATCTATGTGATTTTTGAAGACGGTACTGACTTGTATTGGGCACGCTCCCGCGTGCTGGAATACCTCAGCCAGGTTTCCAGCCAACTACCCGATGGCGCCAAACCCACCTTAGGGCCAGACGCCACCGGGGTCGGCTGGATCTATGAGTATGCGTTGGTGGATCGAACAGGCACCCACGATCTATCTGCGCTTCGCAGCGTGCAAGATTGGTTTTTGAAATTTGAGCTACAAACCGTTCCAGGGGTCGCTGAAGTGGCCACCATGGGAGGCATGGTGCGCCAGTATCAAGTGGTCGTTGACCCAGACCTGCTGCGGGCCTTTGACCTGCCGCTATCAACCATTAAACGGGCCATCACATTGGGTAACCAAGAGAGCGGAGGCTCGGTGATTGAAATGGCCGAAGCGGAATATATGGTCCGGGCCAGTGGTTACCTCAAAGGCGTTGAGGACATAAACAACATCCCGCTGGGGCTGGATGAAAACGGCACGCCCATTGTTATCGCTGATGTAGCCACGGTGCGTGTAGGCCCACAAATGCGCCGAGGCATCGTTGAGCTCAACGGCGAGGGCGAGGCGGTGGGCGGAGTGGTGGTAATGCGGTGGGGTGAAAATGCCTCAAAGACAATCCGCGCGGTGAAAGCCCGCCTGGCTGAGCTCGAAGGGAGTTTACCTCCGGGTGTGGAGATCGTTGAGACCTATGATCGATCAACGTTAATTGATCGAGCCATCGACAATCTGCAGGGCAAACTCCTTCAGGAATTCCTCGTTGTAGGTCTTATCTGCGCAATCTTCCTTTTTCACCTTCGCTCCTGCGCAGTGATTTTGGTAAGCCTGCCCATGGGGATTGTCGTTGCGGTTATCGTCATGCGTATGCAAGGCATCAATGCCAACATTATGTCCTTGGGCGGCATTGCGATAGCTATCGGTGCCATGGTGGATGGCGCCATTGTCATGATTGAAAACGTTCACAAACACATCGAACGCAAACCGCTGACGAAGGAAAATCGCTGGGAGGTGATTGGCGATGCCGCCTGTGAAGTGGGGCCAGCGCTGTTTTTTTCCCTGTTGATCATCACATTGAGCTTTCTGCCCGTGTTCACATTGGAAGCGCAGGAAGGTCGGCTATTCGCCCCATTGGCCTACACAAAAACCTATGCGATGGCGGCCGCCGCAGGATTGGCCATTACTTTGGTGCCCGTGTTGATGGGCTATTTCGTTCGCGGGCGCATCATTGCTGAAAGAAAAAACCCGATCAATCGCGCACTGGTTTTAATGTACCGGCCGGTAATCAACGGGGTATTGCGGTTTCCCCGCGCGACACTGATCGGTGCGGTGCTAGCGGTTGTCCTCGGGTTTTGGCCCGCGACCCAGATAGGCAGCGAGTTTATGCCGCCCCTGGACGAAGGCGATTTGATGTATATGCCCACAACGCACCCGGGTGTATCCATCGACAAAGCTCGAGAAATTCTGCAGCAAACCAACAAATTGATCCGCTCACTGCCAGAGGTAAACACCGTATTTGGCAAGGTCGGGCGCGCTGAGACAGCCACTGACCCAGCCCCCCTTACGATGATCGAAACGGTCATCCAGCTAAAGCCTATGGACCAATGGCGACCAGGAATGACCGCTGAGGGTCTGCGAGCCGAGCTCGACCGCACAGTGCGCATCCCAGGCCTAAGCAATGCCTGGGTGATGCCCATCAAAACTCGAATCGATATGTTGGCCACCGGCATCAAAACGCCGGTGGGCATCAAGATCGCCGGTCCCGATTCGAACGTTATTCAAACCATTGGTCAACAGCTTGAACGTATCGTTGCCCAGGTACCTGGGACCGCGTCGGTATATTCTGAGCGGGTTGCCGGAGGCCGCTACATTAATGTGGATATTGATCGCCAACAGGCATCACGGTATGGGCTAAACATCAGTGATGTGCAAGACATCGTCCAATCGGCCATCGGCGGAATGGACGTAACCCACACAGTCGAGGGCCTTGAACGGTATCCGGTGAACGTTCGTTATCCCCAGCGCGTTCGAGATTCTCTTGAGCAGCTTCGCCTTCTACCGGTGGTGACCGCACAAGGGGCACGTATCGCTTTGGCCGATGTGGCCAAGGTAACAGTGGCGGACGGCCCACCCATCATCAAAAGTGAAAACGCCCGACTTAATGGCTGGACCTTTGTGGATATCGTCGACCGTGACTTAGGCTCCTATGTAGCCGCCGCGCAACAAACGGTCAGCGAACAACTGGATCTCCCTGCGGGCTACTCCTTATCCTGGTCAGGCCAGTATGAGTACCTGGTGCGGGCCAAGGAGCGTTTGGCTTTGGTCGGGCCTTTGACCCTGGGCATTATTGTTGTGCTGCTTTACCTGAATTTTCGGCGTTTTGCTGAAGTGGCCATCATCATGGGCACATTGCCGATGGCGCTTATCGGTGGGTTTTGGTTGATGTACATGCTCGACTACGAATTGTCAGTTGCTGTTGGGGTAGGGTTCATTGCACTGGCCGGCGTCGCGGTGGAACTTGGTGTGGTGATGCTGGTGTACTTGGAGCAGGCAATGTGCGGTCGAAGAACGTTAGCCGATGAGGCAGGGCGCGCGCTGAACGGCTCGGATGTTCGAGCCGCCGTGGTTGATGGTGCTGTAATGCGGGTTCGGCCCATCATTATGACGGCATCGGCGACGATTGCGGGCCTGCTTCCCATCATGTTTGGTAACGGCACCGGGTCGGAGGTGATGCGCCGAATCGCCGCTCCCATGATGGGCGGCATGGTTAGCGCGACCGTGCTTGCATTGCTGGTCATACCAGCCCTTTATCTGATTTGGCAATCTCGAGGATTGGAAAAGGTGTCTTTGAAAAACCCGTCTTGAGTTTTCTCAGTGATAAACTAACCTATACCCCCCTACAGTATTGATGAAATTTCACCCATGAAATTGCAGAAAGACTCGACCATCAAGCGCCTCAGTCGAATCGAGGGTCAGGTGCGCGGCATATCGCGAATGATTGAAGGCGACCGTTACTGCATCGACATCTTGCAGCAAATGCAGGCCATTCGAGCGGCACTGGCGAAAGTCGAAGACGCAATACTGAAAGATCACGCAGCCACCTGCATTGAATCTGCCATCGCCTCAGGTAACGAGAGTAAGCAACGACAAAAATTCGAAGAGTTGGTCGAATTGGTTGGCAAAGTGCGCCGTTGATTCATTTATTATCCCGCCAAATGCAAATACCAACCATCGCGGGACGACGTGATACCGAGAATCGTTGGATGCATTACCTGCGTGCTTGTGGTATCCCACTCGTTGACTTCAAGGAATATGGGTAATGGTCTGTAAATCGCCAGATGCAGCGTCCCTTGAGCCCATTGAAACTGCCAGCGTTGACGAGCTTAAGGCCTTGCAGCTGGAACGTTTGAAGGCAACAATTTCCCATACCTTTGCCAACGTGGCACCGTTTCGGTCCAAATGCGAGGTTGCCGGCGTATCGCCGTCAGACCTTGTCGATTTAACGGACCTGCAGCGCTTTCCGTTTACCGTAAAGGAAGATCTGCGCCAAGCCCTGCAAAACGGCACTCGCAAGGTCGTGCAATGG
>CAZLJY010000232.1:0-5733 GCA_964559945.1 uncultured Gammaproteobacteria bacterium
ATCCCAGGGCATCGCGGACGGTGCCGTTTGTGTCTAAGGCCTGCGGTATTCAACTGGCCAAAGTGTCCGCACGGTGTATGGCCGGTCAATCGTTGGCCAGCCAAGGGGTCACCAAAGAAATTGTGCCCGAGTTTTATTCGGTAAAAGAACCGGTATTTCCGTTTTTGAAGTTTCCCGGCGTTGACCCTTTACTGGGGCCGGAGATGCGCTCGACCGGCGAGGTGATGGGTATTGGGCGCTCCTTTGGCTCAGCCTATGCCAAGGCGAAAGTGGGTGCTGGGGTCGGAATGCCGACCAGCGGTAAGGCCTTTATCAGCGTTCGCGATGGCGACAAGTCACGGGTATTGTCTCTAGGGCGTGATTTGATTAAGAAAGGCTTCAGTCTGATTGCCACTGATGGCACCTGGAAAGCCCTGACAGACGCCGCCATTCCCTGTGAGCGGATTAACAAGGTGCAGGAAGGGCGTCCCCACATCGTTGATGTGATCAAAAACAACGAGGTGCAGTTCATCTGCAATACCACCGAAGGACGTCAAGCCATTCAAGACTCCTTTTCTATTCGCCGGGAAGCGTTAAACTTCCGGGTCAATTACTCAACTACCGTTGCAGGCGCCCGCGCCACGCTGCATGCCATGGATTACCTGGAGAACATCCGGGTGAATGCCTTGGGCGACCTGCACCAGGAACTGCCATCATGAGAAGACCACCGATCACCAAACCGGGCGCTGAACGTTTGCGCAAGGAACTGGAACGGCTGAAATCTGAAGACCGTCCTACCGTTATCAACGCCATTGCTGAAGCAAGAGCCCACGGCGATTTAAAAGAAAACGCCGAATATCATGCTGCTAAAGAGCAGCAGGGTTTTATTGAGGGGCGTATTTCCGATTTGGAACGAACCTTGTCCAATGCCGAAATTATTGACATCACCAAGCTCAATCCGGGCACACGGGTGGTTTTTGGCGCCCATGTTGAGCTCGAAGACATGGAAGCGGGCACCCAACGTCATTACCAAATTGTGGGTGACCTGGAAGCCGACATTCAAAAGAACCTGATTTCGGTGAGTTCACCGATTGCCCGTGCGTTAATTGGCAAAGAAGAAGGTGATGTGGTGGATGTTCTGGCTCCCGGTGGTGAACGTGAGTACGAAATTTTGAGCGTTCGATACGACACCTGACTTGCGCGTTTTTCGCAGGGGTTTCTCCCTTAAAAACAATCATTTAGGGCGTAATATTCATGCTGTTTTGCAGCGCGTTTATGCAGCCCGCGAGATTCACCAAGCCAGTCAGTTAGATCATCGCCTATCCGCCCTGAGCACGCCGGAAACCCTGGGCGGACTCCAGGAAGCCGGTGCCCTGGTTGCTGACGCTATCGCCAACCAACACCGGATCGTGGTGGTCGGAGACTTTGACGCCGATGGCGCAACGGGAAGCGCTCTGGCCCTGCGCGGTTTATCGGCCATGGGCGCTGCCGATGTTCATTTTCGAGTGCCTAACCGCTTTTCTGACGGCTACGGCCTGACCCCCGGGCTCGTTGACCATCTAAAAACACTCACTCCCCACCTGGTCATCACCGTGGATAACGGGGTCTCCAGCATCGCTGGAGTGCAGGCTGCCAGGGACGCTGGCATGCAGGTGGTGATCACCGATCACCATTTACCCGGTCCCACGTTGCCGGCAGCTCACGCAATGGTGAACCCGAACCTCCCTGGGGATCGGTTTCCGTCGAAGAACTTGGCAGGGGTTGGAGTCATGTTCTATTTACTGGCTGCAGTGAGGTCAGAACTGACAGGCCGAGGCCTGCTGTCTGCCAATGCGGTGAATTTGGGCCAGTGGTTAGATTTGGTGGCGCTAGGGACGGTTGCCGATTTGGTCAAGCTGGACGCCAATAATCGGGTGTTGGTTGATAACGGTTTGCGCCGAATTCGAACCGGTGCCTGTGTGCCGGGGATTGCCGCTCTAGCCGCAGTGGCAGGGCGAGACCTAAAGCGGATGGGCGCCTCAGACCTGGGGTTTTCCCTAGCTCCCAGACTCAACGCTGCCGGGCGTCTTGAAGACATGGCAGCCGGCATTGATTGCCTGCTAACCGACGATCCGGGAACGGCCCGGGCGCTGGCGGAAAAACTGGACCAATTAAATCGCCAACGACGAGACCTGCAGGATGATATGCAGGCTCAAGCCCAACAAATCGCTGATCAAATGGCAGCCCAGCCCGACTGGCAGGACCGTTATAGCCTGTGCTTAAGAGACCACCAGTGGCACCAGGGTATCGTTGGTTTGGTCGCCTCTAGGGTGAAGGACCGCCATCATCGCCCGGTGGTCGCTTTTGCGCCGGAGTCGCCAGGGGCCTCCGTGTGGAAAGGCTCAGCCCGGTCCATCCGCGGTTTCCATATCAGAGATGCCTTAGCGGAAGTGGATGCGTCACACCCTGGCTTGATTGATCGGTTTGGCGGCCACGCCATGGCCGCCGGCTTGACCCTAGGCGAAGAGCAACTGGATCAGTTTTCCTCTGCTCTGGAGCAGGTTGCCAGGCAGCACTTGGAGGCCGATCAGCTAGATCAGATTATTCATACCGACGGCCCATTGACAGGCTCAGACCTGACCCAAGACTTAGCGTTAGCCCTGGCTGATGGCGGCCCCTGGGGGCAAGGTTTTGCTGAACCCCAATTTGACAATGCGGTCTCAGTGATCAGTCTGCGTGGCGTAGGCCGGGGCCACACCAAATTGCAGGTAGAACTGGATGGGGTGGAGGTTGATGCCATTGCCTTTGGCATTGACGCTGATCAAGCCAGGGACATGGGCTCTCCATTGCATTTGGTCTATGCCCTGGAACTCAATGAGTTTCGCGGGCGTCAGTCACTGCAGCTCAACGTTAAACACATGGCACCCGAGTCCCAATTCCAATGTCGCAGTGCTGAGGCCAGTCTTTCTTCGGCCCAATAAACTCCCGAACCCCTCGAAATTCTGCACGCCAGACTGGTACAATTACCGGCTTTTTTCGCCTTCGGAAAACACCATGGAACTTGGTCCACTCAAAGCCCAACTTGACGATATTGCGACCCGTGAAGCCGCGCTCAGGGGGTATCTTTGACTACGCTGGCAAAAAAGAACGCTTAGATGAGGTAAATCTGGAGCTGGAAAATCCCGATATCTGGAATGACCAGGATAAAGCCCAGAAACTAGGCCAGGAGCGGGTCAGGCTCAGCGCTGTAATTGATTCATTGGACGACATTGCCAATGGGGTGACGGACGCCACCGAATTGCTGGAAATGGCTGAGGCGGAAGATGATCCGGAAACAGTTGAGGCCGTGGAGCAGGACGCTGAGCGCCTGAACAAAGTCACAGCCGGTTTGGAGTTCCAGCGCATGTTTGCTGGCGAAATGGATCCAAGCCATGCGTTTATCGATATCCAAGCGGGATCCGGCGGCACAGAGGCCCAGGATTGGGCTGAGATGCTGCTGCGCATGTACCTGCGCTGGGCGGAGCGTCATGGCTGGGAATGTGAGCTGATTGAATGCTCTGCAGGAGAGGTGGCGGGCATCAAAAGTGCCACCATTCATCTTCGAGGAGAGTATTGTTTTGGTTGGGCTCGCACCGAAACCGGTGTTCATCGTTTGGTCCGCAAATCGCCTTTTGACTCCGGCAACCGTCGTCATACCTCCTTTGCTGCGGTGTTTGTTGCGCCGGAAATTGATGATTCCATTGAAATTGATATCAATCCGGCAGACCTTCGTATCGACGTCTATCGCGCCAGTGGCGCAGGTGGCCAGCACGTGAACCGAACCGAGTCAGCGGTCAGGATTACCCACCTGCCAACCAACGTAGTGGTTCAGTGTCAAAATGACCGCAGCCAGCACAAAAACAAGGCCACCGCGATGAAGCAGCTCAAAGCGCGTCTGTTTGAGCGTGAACTGCAGTTACGACAAGCCGACCAACAGGTCGCCGAAGATGCCAAGTCCGATATTGGCTGGGGCAGTCAGATTCGCTCCTACGTGCTGGACCAATCGCGCATCAAAGACCTTCGAACCAGTCATGAAACAGGAAACACCCAGGCGGTGCTAGACGGCGACCTGGATCCATTTATTGAAGCCAGCCTGAAGCAGGGATTATGAGCAAAGATCAGTCGCCCAACGACGACCCAAACACGTCTAACGAAGAAAATCGGCTGATTGCCGAACGCCGTCAGAAACTGGACCTGCTGCGTGAAGAGGGCATTGCCTATCCCAACGGCCTAATGCCCACCCATCAATGTGCGCAGCTTGCCAAGGACTATGCCAACCATAGCAAGGAGGCCTTAGAAGAAGGCGCCTTTGCCGTCAGCGTGGGCGGGCGATTGGTGGCCCGTCGGGTCATGGGAAAAGCCAGTTTTGCCTCACTGCGCGATGGCTCCGGTGACTTACAACTGTTTCTGCAGCGCGACGTCTTGCCCGAAGGACAGTACGCCAGTTTCAAGCGCTGGGATCTGGGCGATATCGTGTTCATCCGCGGTGTGATGTATCGCACTAACAAGGGTGAGCTGTCGGTGTCAGTGACCGAAATCGTGTTGCTAAGTAAATGCCTGCGGCCACTGCCGGAGAAATTCCACGGCCTTTCCGACCAAGAAATGCGCTATCGCCAGCGCTATGTGGACCTTATCGTCAACGAATCGTCCCGCCAGGTATTTCGTCAACGGGCATCAGCGGTCAAATACATCCGAGATTTCCTCGAGCAGCGAGCGTTTCTCGAGGTGGAAACGCCAATGATGCATTACGTGGCCGGCGGTGCCGCTGCCAAACCCTTTACGACCCATCACAACGCGCTGGATCTAGACCTGTATCTACGCGTCGCGCCTGAACTTTACCTAAAGCGGCTTACCGTTGGTGGGTTTGAAAAGGTGTTTGAGATCAACCGAAATTTCCGCAACGAAGGGGTGTCCACGCGGCATAACCCTGAGTTTACGATGCTGGAATTTTACTGGGCCTACGCCACCTTTCATGACTTGATGGATCTGACCGAAGCGTTGCTGAGAGGCTTGGCGGAGCACGTCACTGGTAGTGCCCAGCTTAACTATCAGGGGATGGATCTGGATTTCTCCCAATCCTTTGAGCGCGTCACTGTAGCCCAGGCCGTATTGAACCATAACTCGGCATTAACCAAAGATTCATTGCGCGACGTTGAGGCACTGAAAAGTCATGCCCAAGAGCTGGGTATCCAGGTACAGGACAGCTGGGGCTGGGGCAAGCTGCAAATGGAAATATACGAAGACACCGTTGAAGGAAAGCTCATACAGCCGACCTTTGTGACCGAATACCCAACGGAGGTGTCACCGTTATCTCGCTGTAACGACGATGACCCAGAGTTGACCGACCGATTTGAGTTGATCATTGCTGGGCGGGAAATCGCTAACGGATTTTCTGAGCTCAACGACCCCGAAGATCAGGCGCGACGATTTCAGCAGCAGGTGGCCAATCAGGCCGCCGGCGACGATGAAGCGATGCAGTATGACTCGGACTATATCCGCGCGCTGGAATACGGTTTGCCGCCGACCGCTGGCGAGGGCATTGGCATCGATCGGCTAGTGATGCTACTCACTGATTCAGCGTCGATTCGTGACGTTCTGTTGTTTCCGTACATGCGACCGGAGAAAGTGTGACCCAAAACCGGGTTATTTTGCACGTTGATATGGACGCGTTTTATGCGTCGGTGGAACAGCGAGACAACCCGGAGCTTCGAGATATCCCCATTGTAGTGGGTGGGG
>CAZLJY010000233.1:0-5663 GCA_964559945.1 uncultured Gammaproteobacteria bacterium
TCACTAGGATGGCTGACCAATACCGGATCGACCTTTCCTCGCGCCCGAATTGCTCGTGCCAAGGCGCGGGAATCGGCGCCGGCAATGGGCGATTCTCCAGCGGCGTAAACATCGGCTAAGATCAACAAGTCCACCTGGGATAACACCTGGGCAAAATCGTCCAGAAGATCCCGTGTTCGGGTGTAGCGATGAGGCTGGAATACCGCCACCAAACGGCGGGCCGGCCAGCCTGATCGGGCTGCTTCCAACGTTGCAGCCAATTCGGTGGGGTGATGGCCATAGTCGTCGACAAACAATGCTTTGGCTGACCCCACCGCAATCTCGCCGTGCACGTTAAAGCGGCGCCCAATGCCGGCAAATCCGGACAGAGCTGTTTGCATCGCCTCATCGTCAATACCCAGCTCCCAAGCAATGGCCAACGCGGCCAGGGCATTGCGCACGTTGTGAACCCCTGGCAAATTGAGTTTCACCGGCATGAGCTTGTCGCGGCCGGGCAGTTGAACATCAAAGGCCATGGTTGCTGCCGTTTGCTCTACATTGAGCCCACGGATATCCGCCTGCTCACTGAGCCCGTAGGTCACTACCGTGCGTGAGATACTGGCGGCCAATTCAGCAGTGCAAGGATCGTCCACACACATGACGGCGAGACCATAGAAGGGCAGATGGTGCAGGAATTCGTCGAAAGCGCGTTTTAGCCGGGCGAAGTCGTTGCGATAGGTAGACAGATGGTCGTTGTCGATGTTGGTGACGACCGCCATCGTGGGCTGCAGGAGTAGGAATGAGCCATCACTTTCGTCAGCCTCAGCGACAATAAACTGCCCTGTGCCCAGTTTGGCATTGGTCCCCAGTGAATTGAGGAGCCCGCCAATAACAAAGGTGGGGTCCATCTTGCCCTCAGCCAGTATCGCGGCCACCAACGAGGTTGTGGTGGTTTTCCCATGGGTACCAGCGACAGCAATGCCATCACGAAACCTCATGAGTTCACCTAACATTTCAGCCCTAGGAACAATGGGGAGACGGCGGAGTTTAGCCGCCTTCACCTCCGGGTTGTTGCGGCCGATGGCGCTAGAAATCACCACTACCTTAGCGTCACCTAGGTGGTCGGCATGATGTCCAATATGAATTCTGGCGCCCAACTGCTCCAGTCGCTCGGTAACTGGCGAGGCGTGTTGATCAGAGCCGGATATCTTGTGCCCAAGATTCAACATTACCTCTGCTATCCCGCACATACCTGTGCCACCAATCCCGACAAAATGCACTTGCCGAAAGCGACGCTTGGGATCAACACCTATCCGAGTCAATGGGCTCATTGAGCCACCGCCAAACAGGCATCAGCCACGGTGACTGCGGCGCCGGGCCGGGCCGCGGCACGCGCTTTGATTGCCATATTTTCCAGCCCATCGCGATCACTGAGCAATGTGGTTAATTGGGCGGCCAACCCTTCTGGGGTTAACTCTACCTCCGGGCAGAGTTGAGCGGCCCCGCACCGCACTAAATACTGCGCATTGGCGGTTTGATGGTCGTCCACCGCGTGAGGAAACGGCACCAGCACCGCACCAACACCCGCCGCCGCTAATTCCGCGATCGTTAGCGCACCTGACCGGCACACCACTAGATCGGCCCAAGCGTAGGCTTCGGCCATATCCGTCACGAATGGTTTAACTTGTGCCTCGACCGCAACGTTGGCGTAGGCGTTGCGAGTTTGCTTCTCGTTGTTGTTTCCACACTGATGAACAACGTTGATCGGCAACTCGGCAGGCAGCAATGAAAGCGCCTGGGGAACCGTGGCATTCAGAGCCGTCGCTCCCTGACTACCGCCCAACACTAACAATCTAAGGGCGCCAATACGCTGAGCCCAACGCTCCGCTGGCGCAGGCACAGCAGCAATCTCTTGGCGAACCGGGTTACCAGCATCGATTGCCGAGTCATCGAAGGCGCCGGGGAATCCGGTGAGCACCCGCTTGGCCAACCTTGCTAACACCCGATTGGTCAATCCTGGCACACTGTTTTGTTCGTGAACCACCACTGGCCGGCGCAATAGCCACGCTGCTAGCCCCCCGGGCCCAGCGGCGAACCCCCCCATACTCAGAACGCACCGAGGCTTGTAACGGCGAAGAAGCTTTTGCGCCTGGACAACCGCTCGGAGCAACGAAAATGGTGTGGCAAGTAGGGCCTTTATTCCTCGACCCCGCAAACCCGCTATGGTGATATTTTCGATCGCGTAACCATGCTCAGGAACCAGCGAATTTTCCATCCCATGACTGGATCCCAACCACAGCACATCAACGTTTCTTTGGCGAAGCTCACCGGCTACGGCCAAGCCCGGAAAAATGTGCCCTCCGGTGCCACCAGCCATGATCATCACCGGCTTTCTCAACTGCCCGCTCACTGAGCTATTGGCTACATCGCTCATGCTCGCGCTCGCTTTGAAGATGATTTCGGACGCTTGCTCGATGTCTTGCGATCAGAGCCCTTGGCGCGGGGAACCTCAGCCTGGTGATGCACCTCATGGGCCACTCTTAGCAGCAGCGCAATCACTACGCAGGTCATCATCGCGCTGCTACCACCTGAACTAATCAGGGGAAGCGTTAAGCCTTTTGTTGGCAGCACACCTAAATTGACACCGATGTTGACGATCGCCTGCAGGCCCAGCAAAAAACTTAAGCCATAGGCCAAATAGCCGGCAAAATATTGTCCCTGTTGCAGGGCCTGCATGGCAATCAGAAGCCCCCGCCCCACCAGCAAGCCGAACAGGGTCATCATGCCAACCAAGCCAAACAAGCCTAGCTCCTCGGCTAACACCGCGAGAATAAAATCCGTGTGGGCTTCGGGCAGATAAAAGAGTTTCTGCACACTGCCACCCAGCCCAACACCCAGCCATTCACCACGACCTACGGCGATGAGCGCCTGAGTTAACTGGAATCCGTTATTAAACGGATCGGCCCAAGGGTCCATAAAGCTTTTCAGGCGGCTCACTCGGTACCCTTCAGAAAATGCCAACCAGATAGCTGGAGGCAAGGTCAGTAGCGCCAGCGCCGCTAAGTCGCGAAAACGAGCACCTGCCTGCCAGATCACCGCACCGGTCATTCCCAGCACCAGCACCGCACCACCGAAGTCCGGTTGAGCTAGCAGCAACGCCGCAATAAGGCACGCCACAGCCAACGGCTTGAAGCTGCCGAGAAAGCGGCTGCGAATGGCTTGTGCATGACGAACGGCGTAACCGGCCAAATAAATGGCCAATAGAATTTTGACCGCTTCTACGATCTGAAAATTTAACAACCCGGTGCGCACCCAACGGGTTGCGCCGTTAACCGTCACGCCGAATCCCGGGACAAACACCAGCATCAGCAGAGGGAAGATCAACAACATCAGCAGAGCGCTGGCTTTTTCCAAGTTTCGCAAGGGTATCTTTAGGCAAACAGCACCCATCAGACAGCCCAAGGTTAAGGCAACGGAATGCTTAAAGGCATAGTAAAGGGGATGCATGCCTGCGTTTTCGGCTATCGCCAACGACGCTGATGCAATCATCACCAAGCCCAGTGCTGCCAACGAAAGCGCCGACCAACCTAGCCAGCTGTCAATGATCAGCGCTTGTTGCTCGTCAGCTTGGACTTTTCGTTTAGCCTGAGCCATTAACGCACCTTCAACGTGGCCAGGCCAATCAACACTAAGATGACCGAGATTATCCAAAAACGCACAATGACCCGCGGTTCCGGCCAGCCTTTCAGCTCGAAGTGATGGTGGATAGGCGCCATTCGAAAAATGCGCTTACCGGTGAGCTTGAAAGAAGCCACCTGTAGGATCACTGAAGCGGTCTCCATGACAAAGATGCCGCCCATGATCATGAAGGCCAGCTCCTGCCGGATCACCACTGCAATCACTGCCAACGCTGCACCCATGGCAAGGGCGCCAATATCACCCATGAAAACTTGTGCCGGATAGGTGTTGAACCAAAGAAATCCCAGTCCTGATCCAGCCAACGCACCGCAGAATATAGACAGCTCCCCGGACCCTGGAATATAGGGCACCGCAAGATAGTCAGAGAACACTGAGTGGCCAGAGACATAGGCGAAAACCCCCAGGGCCGAGGCCACCAGCACAGTGGGCATGATGGCCAGACCATCCAGCCCGTCAGTGAGATTGACCGCGTTGCTGAAACCCACAATCATCAGATAGGTCATCAAAACAAACGCCACACCTAAGGGAATTGCGACGTCTTTGAAGAACGGCAAAATTAGCTCGGTCGCCGCGGCAATATCAGCACTCTGGTAAAGATAAATTGCCGCTGCCAGGCCGCAGATTGATTGCAATAGATATTTCCATCGCGCCGCCAGCCCCGCTGAATCCTTTAACACCAATTTGCGATAGTCATCCAACCAGCCAATGGCACCGAAGGCGGCAGTGACGGCGATGGTGAGCCACACGTATCGGTTGTTTAAATCTGCCCATAACAGCGTCGAGACAAGTACAGCCGTTAAAATCAAAGCCCCACCCATGGTTGGCGTGCCAGCCTTGGCCAGATGGGTGGCGGGGCCATCTTCTCGAATGGGTTGACCGATTTGATAGAACGACAAACGCCGAATCATCCATGGCCCAACCAGCAGCGAAACGGCTAGAGCGGTGAGCGCGCTTAAGATGGTTCGGAACGTCAGGTACTGAAATACGCTGAATCCGCTGTCCAAATTTTCCAATGTTTGGGTTAGCCAAAGTAGCATCAGGCAACCCCTCGCTGCTTTAGACCATCAAGCACGCGCTCCATCTGCATGCCTCGGGAGCCTTTTAGCAAACAGGTCAGATTCGACACGGTTCCCATGGCGCTGGCTAGAGCGTCAACCAGCGAATCGATGGACCCAAAGTGTTGACCCTGATCGGCGTTAAAACCCGCGACGGTATGCACGCTGAGTTCGCCTAAAGCAAAGACTCGCTCAATACCCAGTCGATGGGCTTCGCTACCCACTTGGAAATGTAGCGCCGCAGCATCTTGCCCCAGCTCTCGCATGTCCCCCATGATCAACCATCGCTCTCCGGCCTGGGCCGCGAGAACCTTCAACCCTGCGCTCATAGACGCAGGGTTAGCGTTGTAGGCATCCTGTAACAATTGCCACCCACCGCGCATTGGACAAACATTGAGTCGACCATCAACTGGCTGGTAGACAGCAAGACCCGCAGCGATCTGCTCATCAGGCAAACCCAGCACAGTGGCAGCGGCAACGGCTGCCGCGGCATTGGCCACGTTATGCTCACCACGGCACTGCAGGGTAGCGGTGAATTGGCTGCCTGCTCGTTTAAAGGTTACCTGGAGGCCCGTATCCTCTGGTCGCCAGCTAGCTTGCACATCGGCACCGACATTAAGGCCAAAACTGACGATGCTCCGGCCCTGGGCTCGTTCCACCCAGGCATTGAAGTACGGATCATCCGCATTCAACACTGCCGTACCGTCCGACGGCAAAGCATCTAACATCTCGCCTTTGGTGTTTGCCACACCATCGAGGCTGCCCATCCGCTCCAAATGGGCCGGACCGGCGTTGTTGATCAACGCCACACTGGGACATGCTAGCTCCGCTAGATAAGCGATGTCGCCGGGTTGACCGGCTCCCATTTCAATCACTGCCAAATCGTGATCTTTCGACAGACGACACAGGGTCAGTGGCACTCCCAATTCG
>CAZLJY010000234.1:0-5628 GCA_964559945.1 uncultured Gammaproteobacteria bacterium
CTGAGGGGCTGTTGAAGCTCGTTCCAGCAGGCCCAAAAGCAGCCATCGAAATCGTCCGCCCCTTACTGGATATTATTGGGCAACAAACGTTTGAGGCGGGAACTAACCCTCAGGCAGCAGCCGCCGTCAAGATTGCGAATAACTTCATGTTGGGTTGCGCGATCGAAAACATGGGTGAGGCTCTGTCACTTGTGGAGAAGCTGGGGGTCGAGCCCGAGTTGTTCTATAAGGTAATCACCCAAGGCCTGTTTGCTGCCCCTGCGTTTGAGGTTTATGGACAGTTCATTGTCGATCAAAACTGGGATTCTCACGGCGCAACCGCGGTCATCGGGTTAAAAGACGCGGATCTAGCCCTAGAAGCAGCCCAAGCCGCAGGGGTACCGTTACCCAGTCTAGAAATATGGCGAAACTATCTGCAACGAGCCATCGATCGCGGTGAAGGCCATCTGGATTGGGCGGTCATGGCGAAGGAGCAAGCACGGGCCAGCGGCCTGGAAAAATAGTCATGCCAATCATCGAAGCCGGAAATCCCAACCTTAAGACTCTCCGCGGGCTGCATTTGTGGCATGGCGGGCTTTCCAACTGCTCGCAACGGTGTCGCATCGTTCTTAGCAAGCTAAAGCTCAACTACGAGAGCAATCTCATCAACCTCCAAGCGGCCGAACACGCCACCGAGGAATTTCACCAAATCAACCCCAATGGCGTCGTCCCAATCTTGGTACATGACGGCACTGTGATCATTAACTCGGTCGACATCATCGGTCATTTAGAAGAGCACTTTGGCGATGGGTCACTGCGACCCGCCCACCTTGAACAAGAAATAGGACCAATACTTGAGCGCTGCGATAAATCCCAGCTACCGCTCAAGTACTGCACCTTTGAATTTCTGTTTCAACATGGCCCTCAGCAGACTGATGAAACTTTCCAGAGGCTCATCAACGGATTACATAGCAAATGGCTACAGGACTTCCACAAGGAGTACCGGGCTGGATTTAGCCGGGAACGTATTCACGAAATGGTTGGGTTAGCGCACAAAGACTTTCTTTACTGCGAAAACGTGTTTGCCGACGGTAGACCGCATATGGCGGGCGATACCTTAACCTTAGCGGACATCGCCTGGTTACCTAATTTCCATCGATTCGATCTATTGCGGTGGCCATTGGAGCGCTACCCAAAAGCCTATGCCTGGTTTCAGCGGATGGCCGAACTGGATTGTTACAAAGAGGCGCTAGAGGGTTGGGAACCCCAGGCGCTGTTTGATAAAGCGTTACCCATTCTCGATCAGCGACGCGCCAACAACGATGGCATCGACAATTATGGTCCGCTTGCTGGATAAATGGGATTCGCACCTAAGCTCGCAAATTTCGAAATCATTGCAACTGGTAGAAAGCAGATCTAAGCCGGCAGCGAGCCTTTATAGTCTTGCCATTTTTTGATGGCAAAACTGGGCAAATTGATTGATCAGGTGGCCCATTTGGGCATTTAACAACGGAGATACACCCAATGAACGAAGAAAAAAACCACGATCTGGGATTGCTAATTCTGCGCGTATCGCTCGGCTTAGTATTCATCGCCCATGGCTGGCTGAAAGTCTTTACCTTTGGTCTTGAACGGGCCATTGCAGTTTTTGAGGCGCACACGGTTATGAACATCAATATGATACCGGGATGGTTTGCCCCTCCTGCCGCATTCATTGAATGGGTCGGCGGCATCATGTTGATCCTCGGAATGAAGACCCGCCTTGCGCTGCCATTTCTTGGAGCCGTTGCGTTTGGCGCCGGCGCGGTGCATTTCGAAAACGGCTGGAATTACACCAGCAAACCCGACGGCGGCTGGGAATACGGCATCTTTTTGTGCCTGTGTTGCATCGCGCTGTATTTTACTGGTCCCGGCAAACACACGCTCAGTAGTTTTCTGGGCAAAAACCGATAGGTCATTGAATCCCGCTGGCTGACTCAGGTTAGCCTAAGCCAGCACACCCGCTTGGTGCGCCCTTCAGGCGCAGTGACCGCTGAGGGGGCGAATCATTCGCCCCTTTTTTTTCACCCTTAACACCATCGGAACCTGTTGAGCTTCGAGCCATCGCGGGTCGCCAGCTCACCAGATAGAGGAACCATCTATGGTCATGCTAAAACGACTTGTCATCCTTGGCATTTGCTTTGCCACTTCGGCCTGCGCTCAGACCACCCCAGAAACCTGCCTTGAGGTTGTGCTAACCGGCACCCAAGGCGGCCCGCCGGCGGTCAATGGCCTAGCTGGGCCTGGAACATTGGTGCGTTACGGCACAGTGGAAAACCAATGTAATGATGTGTTGTTGCAATTTGATGCAGGGCGCGGCACCACTGAGCGACTTTCCCAGCTCGGATTATCACCAAATCAGCTAGATGGGGTCTTTCTCACCCATCTGCACTCAGACCACACCGAGGGATTAATAGGACTGATGCAATTGCGCTGGCATTTCCTCGGCACCCCTATTGATGTGGTCTGCTCGGCGGACGCACCCGCAAAAGATCACACCTTGAGTTGCGCATCGTTCCTGGAAAATATCGACGAATCCTTCGTTCGCGCAGGTGAAGTGGCCCAGCGTCGTGCAGAAAATCCAAAACGCCATCCAGACGGCCCCAGAGCGCTGGTTAACTACAAGCCTGTGCCTCTGGGGTTAGATGCTCCACAGACCCTATGGAGGTCGTCGGATGTGGTCGTCAGCGCAGTCTCGACCACTCATATTCCGGGTTCGTTGGCGTTCCGTGTCGATACTCCGGCCGGTAGCGTGGTGATCGGCGGCGACGCGGGCAACGCAACGCGCAAACCGCCGCGCAAGACATCCACCTCTGAGCAGGTTGAGGCATTGGCACAGGGTGCAGATATTTTGGTGCATTCGGCCATCCACCCAGTATTTGGGCCAGAGGCGGGCAGTAAATTCCCGCCTCCTATTTACTTTCGCCAAAGCAACGTGACAGACCTGGGATTGCTAGCCCAGCGGGCGGGTGTGGACCAATTGGTGCTGACCCATCTTATTCCTGCGTTGAACGCACAGTCCCATGGCCCCTTTGCTGTGCCTGGCAATCCACTGACCAAAAAAGACTTCGAAAACGTGGTTAAAGAGTCGGGGTTTCAAGGGCTTATCCACGTTGGGAGCGATCTATTAACCGTCAAACCTCGGTAAATCAACGACACAAGCTAACGATATCCAGAAAAAACGATAAAAAAGCATTTGCCTAATTTTTGACGATTATTTATATTTACAGCCCAATCTCGCCAAATTACGGCGGTGCTATTCATAAAATATGGGAACTTCCCTATGACCATTAGTATGTATATGAGCTTGAAGCAGTTTCGCCGATCGTTCGGTACCGTCTCTGCTCTGGGGTTACTTGCGACGGTGCCATTGGCCGTCCCGGTCACTGCAACGGCCCAAGAGTCATCCAACTCCACACTTGAAGAAGTTGTTGTCACCTCGCGCCGATATGAGGAAAGCATTAATGATGCCCCGGTCTCTGTTGGTGTACTGACAGAAGACTATTTGGACCGAAATCGCATCGACCGGGTTGACGATGTATTCAATTACACCCCCGGTGCTACCTACGAATCCTTCAGCAAGCTCCAACCAACGGCATCCATTCGTGGGCTTGTTGCACCAACGCCTGGTAACGCCTCCAGTGAATCGTCGATTCAAATGGTGGTAGATAGCGTGGTGATCACCAAAGATTTTATGAAAGGCGCTGCACTTCACGATCTGGCCCGCGTCGAGGTTTTGAGAGGCCCTCAAGGGACAGCATTTGGCCGCAACGCCTCTGCAGGTCTTCTCCACTTTGTGACCCAACGTCCAGAATTTGGCGAGAATTACGGCTCGGTCACGGGCACCGTCGGAAGTCAGGAACGCTTTGAGCTTGATGGCTTTATTAACACACCAATTAGCGAAACAGCCGCTCTGCGAGTTTCCTTCCGGCACGAGCAGGAAGACGGGCAAACCGATGGTTTCACTATTGATGAGCAAACCAACGAGGTCCGCAGTTTGGGCGGCATCGATGGCGAACAGGCGACCGCGCTGCGGGTGCAGCTGGCCATCGAACCCAGCGATAGTTTCAGCGCCAACTTTAAGCTTGAATACAGCGAAGATCGCGACGAATCACCGATTCGAGAACTGTGTAATCCGGGCGGCGGCATCAACAATTTCGGTATCTTAACCACCCCTGCCGGCCAGGCATCCATCGACAACGCCTGTGACACGCCATTTGATGCGTTCATTTCGGAGTTCGATGACCCGGACTTTACTGGCGCCCTGGACCCAGCCAGATTTGAGCTCAACCGGGATATCCTGACCTTGTCCGCCGAGCTCTCTTGGCAATTGGAAAACGGTTTGAATGTGACATCGGTGACCGGCTTCATGGACGGGGAAACTGACAACCTTTCCGACATCATCGGCACCGCTGCGGATATTAACTGGCAAGCAGTGACCAACGACGGTGACTCCCTCAGTACCGAGTTACGCATCGATAACGTTGGCTCTGGTAGCAACATCCAATGGCTAGCGGGTGTTTACCTACTAGAAGATGAAGAAACCCGTGTCGAAACATTGAATTTTCAGCAACGAGACCAACGTGGCGGCGCTTTTGTACCAACGGTTCGGGAAACAGGCGGAACCGGGGAAACGTCAAGCTGGTCGGTCTTTGGTGAGGTGAGTTTCGATCTATCAGACAGAGCCACCTTAACCTACGGCGGCCGGTTTGTTGACGACGAAAAAGACTACATCACCCGCGCGGGCGGCTTTGGATTTAGCGGCCAATTGGCTGGATTGCCAGGGGTTGGCGACGGTGTGTTAGATGCCGCCGGAAACCCAGTGCCGGCGGTATGCCAACCATTCAGCCCGCCACCTAACCCGGCGGTTCATGTATGCCCTACCGTTCGAGTGCCAGATTTTGCCCAGAACGCATCGTGGGATGACTACATCAGCAAGCTATCTTTGGATTATGAGCTCACTGACACCATCAATACCTACTTCCTCTATTCAGAGGGTTTCAAAAGTGGCGCATTTCAGCCAGACGCTCTGAACATTGAGCAGGCGCGGGTGATTACCCAACCGGAAGAATCCACTAACTTTGAGATTGGACTGAAGGGCCAGAGCAATCGGTATCGCTATGCCGTGTCCTTATTTGATATCGAGCTTGATGATGTCCAAACGGTCAATCAGGTGGATTTGGGTAACGGCGCTTTTGCTGGCTTGATCAGCAACATCGGTAATATCAGTACCACGGGTATTGAATTCGAAGGGGCCATGGCGATAACGCCAAACCTCACCCTTAGCGGTGGATTTGCCTATATGGACTCGGAAATTGGCGGCAATACTCCTGATCCTGAGGGCTTGATTGACCCCAACACGGGTACACCGTTTATTCTTGACGGCGAACGCCCCGGCGGCGCACCCGACTGGACCGTAAATGTGGCGCTGGACTATTTGTGGGAATTGTCCGGTGGCTCCACCTTGGCACTGCGTACCGATTTCCGCGGCAGGGATGACGTCTTCTTCCAGAACAGAAGACGATTCAGCACCGTCGACAGCTCATATTAAAACGCGTTGCTACGAACGAACATAACCGACTGAGGCGCCCAAGATAAGTTGACCAGTGG
>CAZLJY010000235.1:0-5605 GCA_964559945.1 uncultured Gammaproteobacteria bacterium
ACCTCGTTGCGGGTCACCTTGAATAATTTTCTCTGCGCCAGCCTTGTCCTGTGATGACTGAGCAAAGGCTACGGGCCCAATAAAACCGAAAGCCACAATTCCCAACGAGATAAAGGCTATCGTGGACAGGCCCGCGACAAAACGATGACCACGAGAAGCCGTCATACTGCTGCTGTCGCTATTTCAAGGGCTACCCGTTCGCCACTCTCCATCGCGCCTTCCATGCCAACTTCCAACCGGCGGGTATGTTCACCGGCAATATGAAGTCTGCCATGAGGCTTTATCATGTCGTGGGCGAACTCGTTGATCTCGCCGGGTTTGAAGGTGTGGCTGCATCCGGAGATAAACGGTGTCTTGGCCCAAGAATGCAATCCGGTAAATTCCAACCGCCCTTTCAATGAAGGTCGAATTCGGCCAATTTCCCTGCTGACATAATCTTTGAGATCTGCTTCAGACAGTTGATCCAAACGACGGGCTCTGGGGCCAACCATGCTAGCGACCATTCGATGCCGACTACCATCTTCATCTTCGTAGAGTTCTACCGTATTTAGCGCGCCATTAGTCCAAAGCGATGGGGCCAGTTCATCCTGCTCCCAGTACGGTGTACCCCCTTCCTTCACGTTGAAGTACATGCGAATCAAATTGTGATAGGACAGGTTCTCCAAAGCCTTTCCTTGAGCTCCGGTTAACGGCGGGTCTATTCGAATGCGTCGCAGCGAGGTAAAGGGAACCGCAGAAACAACGTAGTCGGCCTTGTAGCGCGTTCGATCCATGCACTGGACTTCAGCCCCGGTGCTGTTCATTGAGATGCCAGCAACAACCTTGTTGTAACGCACGACATCACCCAGATGCGCAGCCATCGCCTCTGTTAATCTGGATGTCCCACCTTCCACTCGCGCACTAAACAAAGCGGCTATTTGGTAGGGGTTGAGCGTTGCCAGGTCTTCTTTGATGTTCTCGACATAAGCCGACGCCCTTGTTGCATCGTGTAGCGAACGCAATGTGGATAGTTGGGCAATATCCAGGTAGGTCAAACCATCGTTTATCAGGCCTAGGGCAGCGGGCGAGGCACCATGAGAAGCCAACCAATCCCGTAAAGAAATATCCAGGCTCGCCGCCTCCGGCGATAGCCAGCTACCGACTTCGGTTAACGGATTAAATTTCTTGATGTAATAGGCTTGTAGGGCACTGGGCGCCACGGTGCGTTCAGCGCCAACCGTCTTATTGTGCGGCGAAGACTCCCATGTCTTGGCTGCAATGAGTTGGTCATTGATACACAAATCAAAAGGCGCTTTCTTCCGTGCCCCAGGGAGAATGTTGACCCCCATCCGTTGGGCCATGTTTTTGATTCGAGCGTAATAGGGTCCAATCTGCTCAGCGCCAAACTCAGGTTTGCCATCAATATGATCTCCTGTCCAGGCTCTTCCTCCCGGCCTTTCAGAGGCCTCCAGCAACGTTACCTTTGCGCCGATATCCGTCAACGCAATGGCAGCGTTCAATCCAGAAAACCCTGAACCAATGACAATTACATTGGCAAATTCAGCGGCTCGACCAAGGGTGGGCACGGCACTTGAAATGGCGGCCGCTCCAAAGGATTGGAGCAAGCGGCGACGGGTCATGGTTGAGTTCGGAATTTTAATCACAAATTAGTCTCAAAGGGTTCAAGCGGGTTTAGTTGCGAGCAAACGGCCGAAGAAAAAACCACCCGGGGCAACGGTCTCGTCAACAACGAAGCCAGCGTTGCGCAGCTTTTGCGCCCCGTCCGATGCCTCCCACTCTATTCGCCAACGCTCGTAATTGAGGGTGTGGTCGACCCACTGCGTATAGTTACTCACCGCGGTACGCTTGGACAACTGTTTGCCGTTGGGTAGATCGGTCGGATAAAAAACGCCGCCAGGCCTAAGCACCCTGAAGGTCTCGCGCATGATCTCATCGGTGGCTTCAGGGCTGGTTTCATGAAACAAAATATTGGCAGTCACCACATCAAAGTGATTGTCTGGAAACTGGGTTTTGGAGGCCAGCGCTTGGCGGAAATTCACCTTCGCGCCCATATCCACCGCACGAAGGTGGGCGAAACGCAACATCGGCGCAGCGATGTCCAAGCCCCAAACTTCTGAATCGGAAAATCGATCTGCAATAGCGAAGGTTAATCGTCCAGTTGCACAGCCTAAATCGAGAATCCTCTTTACCTCGCCGTTTTCCGGCAATGGCACCTTGTTAGCAATCGCTACCTGAGCCTGGTCCTGGTAGTTGGGTCCAATTAAGGCGTCGTAGAAGCTATTCACCGAGTAGTAATTTAAATGGCCAGCGAAAGGACTGCCCACATAGCCACCGGGCTGAATGTGAATTTCATGAGTCGCGTATTCTGGGATCTCGATATCTGGGTTTAACTCTAAAGTCCCCGGACCCGACTGCTGGGCCGTATCTAACTCTTCCAAATACGCGTCACGATTTTCATCAAGCTCTTGCTGCAGTGCTTTGTACATGACCTGTTGGTTGCTGAGCCATGTTCGCTGCCTGAGGGAAATCACCGGATCGTCCTTTACTAGCTCCGCAGTCTTGTCCGCCGGGATATCTTGCTGGGGATCCAAACCATCACTGCTAACGATGTCGTTGATGCGTTTTTCGATGACTGGCCGCATGTCATTCATTAGGAAGCGCAGGAAACCGGCGTGGAAATTCATTTTGCTTTCCAGATCCAGCCGCGCTAAGCGCTCCAATCGCCCCACGGACCCTCGCGGATCGCGATCTTTAAATGCCGAGGCGCTAGCACCTGCCGCGGCAGCAACACTGGATGTTTTGACACCTAAAGCCGATGAAGTCAGCGCCAGGCCAACCGATTTACCCAAAAATTTGCGACGACCGAACATATTAGATTCTCCACTTCACATGTATGGATGATGAGTGCACCCGAGCGCTACTGCGAAACTTCGCCAGGATTGGCCATATGGCCATAGACTGCCGCAACGAATTGATCCCGCTCCAGATCCCATTGCCGGGTCTCCTCAGGACTGGGCACGTATTGCTCAATCTCATCAAAACCCACCCCCTTATCCTGCAGGAGGCGCTCCATCACTTTCATTCGCCGCTTGGTTGCCCATAATTCTGAGCCAAGCGCAACAATGGCTGTCATCATCGAATCAACCCGCTGATCCCCTAGCAGGACAAAGTTCTCAACACCTGAGGCGGTGGCCTCAGTGGTATAAGTTTCGTGGCTCTTTTCACTCATAATTGTGGTGTCCTCGACGCAAAGCGGCAGTTGTAGCTATGGGTATATTTACCCACATATCAGACTAGCAGTGTGTTGAAAAAGTCTCAGCCGAGTGCGAGACAAGGCGAAAACGGCCGAAAAAGCGCAGTGTACTGGCCAGTACATGAGCATTTTGAGGTCGTTTTTAACGCCGGATCGTGCCGGCTGAGGGTTTTTCAACACGCTGCTAGGTAGCCAGTAGATCAGATCGGCCCTGAGAGTATCCAATTGATAGTCCACATCGGTCGATATGATTGGCTTATCAGTAGGTTTTGCGCCGCAAATCTTGACCCAATTCATTGTGTATAAGCTGGATTGATGGGCGAAACCGACGTATGGTTTTTAGTATCTAATCTGTCGTGCGATCCGTAAAATCCTATGAATTCGCGACCTCAGATACCGCTATTTACTGGAGAATGGCATGGATTTCAGGCAACTTAAGTACTTGGTGGCATTGGCAGAAGTGAAGCATTTTGCTCACGCCGCAGAGGCCTGTTACGTCACCCAACCCACACTTTCGTCCAGGATTCGGCAACTTGAGGAAGACTTCGGCGTCCCTTTGGTGATCCGAGATCATCGTTACAGAGGACTTACTCCCTATGGCCAGCGGGTGGTGGATTGGTCCAAGCATGTCCTTGGCACCTACGAAGAAATCCGGGAAGAGTTTGCCCACCTACACCAAGCCGGCGGACGGGTATCGGTTGGCATTGAACCCTCAGCGTCCCCTTTGATGGCGCTCATTTTGTCTTTTCTTAAGTCCCGCGACGTTGAGGTGGGCATCGACTTCAAAACCCTGGACAGCAAGGCCGTTTGCCGGCAAATCTCCAATAACGCGCTAGAACTGGGTGTTGTCTATAAAGACTTTAATCGCAAAGAACGAGACGAGTTTGAGACACCAGACTCTCCCAGTTGTTACGAGCTCTGCGAAGAAACATACGTCGCATTCACTACCGATGAAAATGGCCCTAAATTGCCCTCCCCACTGGAATGGTCAGATTTGGTGGATTTCCCGTTATGCATGCCATCAACTGACATCCCCGCTTACGATGTGATTGCGCCTTTTTTCGGCGAGAAAAGTGAACAAAATGAATCGGCCATGGCCACTGATTGCTGGCTCACTATGTTCCAGGCGGTTCGGCGTAACAACATGGTCGGCATCGCACCCCGCCACCTGCTCGGAATGATGGCGTTGCCACCGGGCACTCGCATAGAGCCCTTGCCAGCCCCCTCCAACCCATTGACGCTTTGTCTTCTAGCAAGGCCCGCAACCACCATAGAACCGGCATTGGCCAGAGTGGTTGCAAGCCTTGATGAGTTTTCCGATTACTTTCACTCGCAAAGCGATGAGATGGAGTCCCCGGGCGTCGCCGCACCAAGAATTGCTTCGGTTTAACGGATTTCTAAGCGTTTCCGGTCTCCCAGGAGAGGGTTTTCGCCAGGCTGACTGCCCGTGACGTCATGGCACTGGGCAAGTCTTTTTTCATTAATGCGCTGCCCCACTTGTGCATAGAACGAACCACTTGATCCATCATCCCCACCACGCTTCAATGGCGGATGATCAACACTCCAACAAAAATTGTTTGCCTGGCCCCGTTTCGCCAAGTGGCTTACCCTAAAGCATCGCCCTATCGAGTAAACCTGTGACTACCACCCCCTCCGAAGTTCGAGACGTCGACTACGTTGTCATTGGTGCAGGCTCCGCAGGTTGCGTGGTCGCCGACCGATTATCGGCCAGCGGTAAATTCACTGTGTTGGTTCTGGAAGCCGGCGGAAATGACTCCTCCCTTGCGGTACGGATACCCGGGGCTGTGGCCTTAACTGCAGGCAATCCTGATTTTGACTGGTGTAATCTCAGCCAACCCGACCCCACTCGAAACGATCGAATCGACCCCTGGCCAAGAGGTCGCATTGTTGGGGGCGGCAGTTCAACCAACGGTCAGCTATATGTGCGCGGACAACCTGCCGACTATGACCACTGGGCATCTTTGGGAAATCCCGGTTGGGCCTACCAGGATGTGTTGCCACAATTTAGGAAGCTGGAGCGCTATAGCGGTCCGACTGGAGACCCGAGCCGCGGTGTTGACGGCCCTTTAAGGGTCGGGCCGGTGCGAGGCCCCCATTTGTTGAGCAAGGCCTTTGTTGATGCCGCAAGCGAAGTGGGTATCACGAAAAACACCGATTACAACAACGGCAATCAGTTTGGGGCGTCGATTGCCCAGGTAACCCAAAAACGCGGGTGGCGTCACAGCTCCTCAAGAGCATTTCTAAGGCCCAACCTCAAGCGGCCCAATCTGCAGCTTGAAACCCATGCCGTGGTCAAAAAAATTCAGATAGAAAATGGCACAGCCACCGGCG
>CAZLJY010000236.1:0-5574 GCA_964559945.1 uncultured Gammaproteobacteria bacterium
AAAGCCTTGAGGTACTAACTACAGATTTGCAGGTTTCGGTAGAGTCGCTGTAGCCCCTAAAATAACCCGATACAACCCTTGAGCTTTGGCCTCAACATCGGACACCTTTAACTGCTTTGTGCATCCATCCGGCGGCATGTTTTTGCGGTCTAGAGACCTTAAGGGCGTTGCGGGTCGATGGACCTCTCAGCCTTTTCGTCACTAGGCTCCTGAGTCTTAGAAGAAGACTTTTCCTGGGTCCGTCCAACAGCATTTGCTGGTCTGATGGTAGCCGTCTTACTTGCATGGGTCGCAGAATCTTTGTCAGCCACGCCAGTCTTGGACGAGGCTTTTGCTCGGCGATCTGCGGCAACATCCGTGGTCACCGCTTGTTCAGAGCGGTCACTATCGTTGGGTCGATCGAACAGGAATATGGAATCGCCAGCAGCCAATACTGGGGATTGACCCCCTATAACCATAACGATGGCCACCGTCAGATAAAATAAATTAAGATTTTTCACCACATCACCATTGCAAATGGGTCCCGCTGAGGGTCACCATTATGCGCCAAATGTTGGCAAATGCGCACAAAACCCCATGAGTTTAACGAGCTTTAACGCCCAACCCTTTCACAAAGTTGTCAGCGAACTGACGGCCACCGATCCCGCCCACGACATCGAACATATTCTTCGCGTGGTGGCCAATGCTAGTCGAATTGGTCAACAAGAGGGGGCCAACATGGACGTAGTGCTGCCGGCTGCCTGGCTACACGATTGCATTTCATTGCCCAAAAACTCCCCGGATCGAGCCCAGTCATCGACGCTCGCAGCCGTTGAAGCGCGGCGTATCCTTGAGACGATGGACTACCCAGAACAATGGCTGGAGGATATCCAACATGCCATTGAGGCGCACAGCTTCAGCGCAGCAATTGCGCCACGGTCGCTGGAGGCACAGGTAGTACAAGACGCGGATCGATTAGACGGGATTGGCGCCATTGGGATCGCTCGCTGCTTTGCTGTCGGAGGCGTTCTCGGGTCCAGTTTGTACAGCGCTGACGACCCTTTTTGCACGCAACGACAGCCGGCGGACAAAACCTTTTGCGTGGACCATTTTTATCAAAAATTATTAGGTCTATGCGACACAATGCAGACAGCTGCAGGCGCTCGCGAAGCCAAGCGCCGCACCCAAGCGATGCGAATTTATCTGCGAGAACTAGAACGGGAAATCTCTCTGCCAGCAGGACAATCCTCATGAGCATGACCTCAGTTCGAATCGGCGGGGTCCCGGAACACTTCAACTACCCCTGGCATCTAGCAAAAGACGCCGGGGCATTTGAAGACATCGGCGTTGACCTCAATTGGACCGATTATTCCACTGGTACCGGCGCCATGGTTGCGGATCTGGAGAACCATGACCTGGACATGGCGGTTCTGTTGAGTGAAGGCGCTGTGGCTGCAATTAGCGAAGGCAAAGCACTGAAGTTGCTGGGATGGACAGTCAGTACCCCGCTGGTCTGGGGCGTGCATGTTGCTCCGACCATCAGGGCCACCTCCCTCAAGGAACTCAAGACGCCACGTATCGCTATCAGCCGGTTTGGTTCTGGATCACATTTAATGGCTCACGTGCTGATGCAGCGGGAAGGCTTGCAGCAGGCCTGGCAGTCCCACGACTTTGTGGTGGTGAACAACTTGCCTGGGGCAGCTGATGCATTTGCCAATCAACAGGCTGACCTATTTATGTGGGAAAAATTTACCACCCAGCCCACCGTTGATGCCGGCAAGATGCGCCGCATCGCGACCTGTCCCACACCCTGGCCACCTTTTTGTTTGGTTGCTAGCGAAAAATTTCTTGCTCAGGCGGCCACGACGGTAGACCAAGTCACCCAATGTTTTTATCAGTCGGTAACCCGTGCCCACACGCTGTCCGATCTAACCCACAGAATTGCCAACCACTACAACTTGAAACCCGGCCAGGTTGACCAATGGCGAGAGATCACCCGCTGGACCACGGATAACCACATCGACCCAAATCAGGTTAGCAAGATCATTGAGGAACTGTCCGCCTTAGACTTGGCAAGAAAAGACCTAGCCGTCAACGATTGCTTACGCTGAACCGGAAAAAGGTTGACGGCATCGCTGCCGATACATGGTCAACAAGTCGGTGACAGACGGTCCGTTTATCGGCGGGGTGTGATCCATTCGAGCCAACAGGTCAGCCGCCGCAGAACTAACCGGTATTTTTGGCCATCGCTTAGCGGTGGCGAAATGCACAAACTTCATCGCTCGGAAATTATTGAACCAGCGCTGCACCCGCCCGACAAACGACTCCAAACTGGCGGTGTTCGCCCGAATTTCCGGCAACCGCTGCGGCCACTTCTGCTCGATTAAGAACGCGGCCATAGTATCTGGCAAGTTGGCAACCGCCCAGTCGTCCTTTCTATCAACGTTCCATTGGAAGAAGCTGGGTATGGCCTGATTCCACTGAGCTAGCTCGTCAAATATCTCTGGCGCATAGGTCAACCATTCTTCCCCCTGCCAGCTAGCCATAGCCCGCCCTGTGCCAAAAGGAACCCGCCAAGAGTGCCTGGACGATGGATACACAACGGTGCTCGTGAGATCTGAAAAGTGACCCGTTTCAGCGAGCTTTTGCACAAAATAATAATCTTCGCCGGCCTGACGGCGATTCATGCCACCCTGGTTCATATAGGCATCACTGCGAACAGCCATACAGGAACCTACGGTATGGAAGACAAAAGGCATGCCTGAATACCGCAAGGCATGGACGAAATAACGTAAATGCAGTTCGTATCCGGCGATCGCCAATGGGCTGTCGGCAGTGTCTAGGTTATGTTCAAAATAGATACTGGCGCCCACAACCTCACTATCGTCCCGAAAGTGGGAATGCAGTGCCGTTAGATAGTTGCTGGCAACCCTGCAATCGGCATCAAGGTTAACGAGCAAGCCATCGGCGCTCGCGCTTTCTAGCAGGCGCTCAAGTGCAGCATCAAGGCCCAATTTTCGAGCCAGCCCAACGCCAGCATGACGTTCAGGCAACGCCTGGCAATACACATAGTGTTCTTTGATCGGTTGGGGGCAACGCGCCAGGCATTGCTCTAGCAACTTTTGGTTGCGCGGGGGAATAGCCGGATCACATTGCTGACCATCGTTGATCAGGACCACTATCTCTACCGGGCAGGCAGGTAAATCGCAGGCTTGTAAGCTATCTAACGTATCCAGCAGGGCGGGCTCAGCCAGAGCGGGGATAACAACAACCATCTCCAGATCGGGGTCAACCGGCTCGCTGAAAACCGCGGCATCGGAAGCCACCAGATTCAGTCCATGCCTGTTAAAATACCCCTTTGCCCGCCGCCGTCGCGATGCTGCTTGGCGGGCTTGCCAGAAATCAGAGTTTGCCATGACCCGACGTTCCATCGACCTGTGCAGTCCAACCGACCCCGATTGGGTGCAGATTGTGCTGGATAATTTTGACGAATTTCTTGCTGACCATGCCAATTGTGAGCGCAAAGCATCAGCGCTAGCCATGAGCCTAGTGGTTAAGTATCCCGATCGGCAGCCCATCATTCCAGCACTGATTGAGCTGGCCCGGGAAGAACTGGTGCATTTTCAGCAGGTCTACGCCCTGATGTGCAAACGTGGCGTCGCATTGGTCAGCGACGAACCCGACCCCTATGTCCGAGAGCTTCAAAAGTTGATGCGCCATGGACGGGAAGAGCGATTTATTGACCGGCTACTGATTTCATCAGTGATCGAATGCCGCGGCGCCGAGCGCTTTGGCATTATCGCTGAGGCATTGATCGAGCCAGAGCTTAAAGCTTTTTACCACGAGCTGTGGGCGGCAGAAACCAAACATGGCCACCAATTTGCCGACATGGCGCGGAAACTGTTTGGCGATGACATCTACCCTCGCCTGGAAACCCTAATGGCTGAAGAATCTGAAATCATCAGAACATTGCCCTGGCGCCCGTCCCTTCACTGAGTCCGATGCACCAGCCTTCCGTCAATAGTGCGGCGGTGGCTCCACATCTTCCCCACCCGCTTGGCCAGATGCCTCCTCCAGAGACAGCAGCCGTTTAACCAAGACTTTTAGGGCCTTTTCCAATTCTTCGATTCGCCGGGCCTGGGATACCACTACCCGGTCCAGCTCATGAATGGTGTTGTCCTGAAAGGCCAAGCGAGACTCAATCTCGACCATCTGGGTTGATAATTTTTCGGTGTTTTCGCTGATTGTCTCAATTCCTTGTGGCTCTCTGGTCAATTCGTCGGCGCGCCCGTTAGTTAACAGGAGGTACTGCCCATAGAGCCGGCCAATTACTCTGCACCTGCGACAAATATCTCGCTATGTTCTAGGTTGATGCCTTTACCAGTCGTTTCAAGCCTCAGATGACGCCAACGGTCAAGGTAGGTTAGGCTCCTAAGCTATGAACGACACAACAGATCAGGGACACGGCCCTCAACAACCCGTGGCTGAACCTAAGAAAAAGTTCAGCGGGCTGCAAGTGCTTGGCATTTGCCTCCTGGTGATGGTCCTCACCGTTGGCATCACCAGCGTGATCGTCTGGCGATACGCCTTTCCCAAGCAGTTTGAACCTGTGGCCCTAAACGAACGTGAACAAATTACTCTGGACGAAAAAATCGATCGCCTGGGTATTTCCGCTGCGCTGAACTCAGAACCTGATCTGGACAGTGGCGAAACAGTGACTGAAGGTGCAACGCGGCTAGAACCTGAGGCCTACAGCGAAAAGGGTGCATCCCGTGATGTGTCGTTTTCTGAGCGAGAACTCAATGCACTGCTAGCAAGTAATACCGATATGGGCCAACGCCTGGCCATCGATTTATCCGATGATTTAGCCAGTGCCCGCTTGCTCATCCCGCTAGATCGGGACTTTCCCGTGCTAGGCGGGAAAACCCTGCGGGTCAACGCCGGTCTTGAAGTGGCTTTTCGCAACGGACGACCCGTGGCCATCTTGCGCGGTGTAAGCCTGATGGGGGTACCATTGCCCAACGCTTGGTTAGGCAACCTTAAGAATGTCGATTTGATCGGAGAATACGGCGGAGATCCAGGATTCTGGAACGCTCTGTCCGAGGGAATCGAGTACCTGGAAATTCGCGACGGTCAGCTGGAAATGAAATTGAAAGAATAGCGTTTGACCCTACCCTCACCTTGACGATCACTGACCGTGAAGGGGATCAAACGCGTTACAAAACGCCTTCCCTTTGGTACAGACGAACCGCAAGCGCTGCCAGCAAAAAGCCCACCACCAACGTACAACCCATGGACAAAAGGGTCAGAGGAAGTGAGACCCACTCACCTTTGATGGCCTCAGTAATAATTAGGGCTTGGCTAAAACTGGGGATAGCCATGGTGACCGCGTTGGCTTCCGGCGCTAGGAACATCACCATCATCAGGGGCAAGGTCGGAATCAAGATCACCATCGTTAACCACGTCTGGGCTTCCTTAAAACTCTTGGTAAATGAGGCCACCACCATCATGAACGCTGCCGCCAGCAGCGACATCGGCCACAGCACCGAGAACAGACGGAGCACTTTGGACAGTCCAAATTCCACCGACATACCC
>CAZLJY010000237.1:0-5548 GCA_964559945.1 uncultured Gammaproteobacteria bacterium
GCGCATTAGTGTTGTCGACGGACCTAGCCGTTCTGGGGATGCGCCAATATTGGTTGCTGATGCAACCAGAGCCCTGAATCGATTGCGTTGGCAGCCCCATTACACTGACATCGAAACCATCATCGACACGGCCTGGAAATGGTTGCAGCATCGCCTAAAGCATAAAGAACGTTTCTCGGATCATTAGCCACTAGCCATGGCGCTATAGCTTGCCGCCAGGTGTCCTATCCCGCTGAAGCCTCAAGAACTCCGCATTTGCCTCGATACATTATCTTGAATTGGGTGCTGGTTTCTGCCAGCAAATAGTGTTCAAGCGTTGAACACGGTTAATGCGTACTTTAATATTGCTTTCTAAGTTTATGATTTGTAAATACAACGGGGTTGGGTAAGGCGGCGTTAATTGTGATCCACCAGGAAATCCACTATCAATTGTTGACCTTGCTGGCAAAAGACCCAGAAAGCAGTCAACGTCAGTTGGCCGGCAAGCTGGGTATCAGCTTGGGTAAGGTGAACTACTGCGTGAAAGCCCTGGTCGATGCCAACATGATTCGTCCTGAGTTTCCCGCAGGACGGCTTAGCGGCGGCAACCCGGGTTCGTCCAGGCGTGGGCCGGTGAGGTATTTGGTAACCCAACGAGGTCATCAGTCGCGGATCGACACCGCGGCCGCCTGCCTACGCCAAAAAAATGCCCAGTTGAAAGTATTGACCCAAGAAATTGAGATGCTCCAAGGCGAGCTCAGCGACAACAAATTCACGGTGAATGCTGAAAGTGGTGGTGCGTAATGTGCGCAATTAATGGCGTGTATTCCTTTCATTATGCAGCCCCATCGATTGACCGAGACGAAGTGCTCAGAACGCGGGATGCCATGCTCAGTCGGGGGCCAGATGCTGCCGGTATTTGGACCTCTCCTGATCGACGCCTGGCATTGGCTCACCGTCGCCTGAAAATTATCGATCTGACCGAGGCGGGTAGTCAGCCTATGGCCAGTCAATGTGGTCGATTTGTATTGAGTTTTAACGGGGAAATCTATAACTACCAAGCATTGAGAGACGATTTGCGCAGCCGCGGCGAAGTTTTTCGTTCCGCCAGCGACACCGAGGTATTGCTAAGACTCCTAATGCGCGACGGTGCGCAGGCTCTCAATCGAGCCAGAGGTATGTTCGCATTGGCACTTTGGGACAACCGTCGTCAGCGCTTAATGCTTGCCAGAGATCCGTTCGGCATCAAGCCATTGTACGTCGCTAATGATGGCTGGCAGCTTCGCTTTGCCTCCCAGGTAAAAGCGTTAGTTGCTGGCGGCCGTATTTCGTCCCAGCCAGAGCCTGCCGGTCAGGCGGGGTTTTTATTGACCGGGAGCGTTCCTGAGCCGTTCACTATGTATCAACAGATCAGGGCACTGCCTGCTGGGCATTACCAGTTATTCGATACCCGCGGCCCTCAAACGCCAGCGCCGTTTGTTTCGGCCAGGCCAGCGAAACACACCCGCTTGGGCATTGGAAAGTCAGAAGATGCACCGGTTTCAGGGGCACTATCCCTCAAACAATCACTGGAAGATTCGGTAAGGGCACATATGGTGGCCGACGTGCCTGTGGGATTGTTCCTATCTTCTGGCATCGATAGCGCCGTACTTGCAGCTATCGGAAGCAAAATCAATCCATCGATTCGCTGCGTAACCTTAGGGTTTGAAGAATACAAGGGTTCAGCGTCCGATGAAGTAGTGCTAGCCACAAATATTGCTCAGGCGTTAGGTGTGAAACATCAGGTTCGCTACTACACGCAACAAGAATTTGAACAGGATTTCTCCACAGTTTTGGAGGCGATGGATCAACCGAGCATCGATGGCTTCAACACTTGGTTGGTTGCCGGCGCCTGCCGCAAGATGGGTTTAAAAACCGCCCTGTCGGGTTTGGGTGCAGACGAACTGTTCAAGGGCTACCCGTCGTTTATCGACGTACCCACCTGGCGATCGCGAATGGCCATTGGTCGATGGCTGCCTGGGTTAGGCTCTTTGGTAAGAATGGGCTTGCAACCTTTGTGTGAAATCTTAGGTATTTCTCCGAAAGCGGCAGGGATGCTTGAGTATGGCTCGACGATGGGCGGCGCCTACCTGCTGAAGCGTGGTTTGTTTATGCCTTGGGAACTAGCGCCACTGATGGGAAAGCACGCAGCAAAACAAGGATTGCAGCGGCTGGGTCTGCTTAAGATGCTCAACGGCACCGTGGCAGGCGCCCACAGCGACGTGGAAAAAGTCAGTCGCCTTGAACAGACCTTTTATATGAAAAACCAGCTGCTTCGTGACGCCGATTGGGCAGGGATGAGCCACTCGTTGGAAATCCGTGTGCCCTTTGTTGATGTCCAGTTACAGGCGGCGATCGGTGGCGCTCAATTTTGCAAAACGGATTTGTTGGCGACAGCGGCTGAGCTTTTACCTGAGGAATTGGCGGGTCGACCTAAGACCGGTTTTTCGACACCATTAGATCACTGGCGGGGTTATCCTGGGGCCGGTTGGGCGCGGCATTGGGCAAAGGAGCTCGCATGCGAGTTTTAGCCCTAATGACCGAAGCATTCGGTGCTCGAGGCGGCATTCAGGCCTTCAATCGACATTGGTTAAGGGCCTTGGAAGCGGGGCCGGCAAGTCGATTGGACGTGTTGGCTACTGGCGGTGGACGCTGGGTGGAGTCCCAGATTCACCAGCAGTCAATGCCGGTAAAAACCCACTACATTGCGGCGGCCCGCGCATTAGCAGCCAAACGCCCTGATTTACTGCTATGTGGCCACTTTTCATTGCTGCCATTGGCTGCCTGGCTAGCGAAACGATGGAAAATTCCGCTCTGGCTGCAACTTCACGGTATCGAGTGCTGGCAACCCCCCAAGCGGCACTGGCGGCAATGGGGCCTGGGTCGAGTGAACTTAGCCAGTGCGGTCAGTCGTTATACTCGAGAACAGTTTCTTCGGTGGGCGAACATGGATCATCATCGTGCTGTGGTGCTTGCCAATACCGTCCCTAATGATTGCTTCATCGATCCCGAGTCCCGATCGCTGGTGTCTGGCCCCTATTTGCTCAGTGCAGGTCGCTTAAATAGCCAAGAGGCGTACAAAGGACATGACGTCATTATTCGTGCATTGCCGAAAATACGGACCCAATACCCGCAATTGACCTTTGTCGTCGCCGGTGAGGGAGATGACCAACCGAGACTTCAGGCGTTGGCGCAAGCCCATGGCGTTAGCGACAACGTGGTGTTCCTAGGTTACGTTGATCGAGCAAAATTGCTCGCCTTGTACCGGCACGCTGAATTGTTTGTGATGCCCAGTCACGGGGAGGGGTTTGGCATTGTTTTTCTTGAGGCTCTTGCTAATGGTTGTCCAATTTTAGGCGTAGGGCTTGATGGCAGCGCCGATCCATTGAGCTTACCGCTGGGGTGTCATCGGTGCGGAGATGACATCGCCCGGAGCGTTCTTGAGGCCTTGGGAAATTCAGCTGAGCTTGACCGCGGTTCGCTTCCAAAACTGGTCAACAATCACTTTGGATTACCGTTGTTTGAACAGCAAGTGTGCCAGCACGCACGTGATTTGGTGATGCAGTGAAGCAACTACTTCAGGACTTGAGAGTGGTATTGGATGCTGAGGGTCGCAAAGTGCCCTGGGTGTTGGTGCTGATGCTCGCTGCTACTGGTCTGGATTTATTGGGTATTAGCCTGATTGCACCGTTTGTTCTTGTCGCATTGAATGGCGCTGAATCTGCTGCTCGTGAATCTGCTCTTTTGACGGGTCTAGCGATAGTTGGCGCGTTTGGTTTGCGCGCTCTAGCTGGGTTTCAATTACAGCGCAGCATGATTCGTTTTAGTGATCACCATCGAGCGACCCTGATGGCAAGACTTTTGGAGCGCTACCTTGTTCAGCCCTGGTTATTCCATCTAACCCGTAACCAGGCCGAGTTGACCAATACCTTGCTTTACGAAGTGGCTTTGTACTGCGGCAACGTGTTAACCGCGTCGTTGCGAGTCATCTCCGATCTATTGGTGCTGACGGCACTTGGACTGTTTCTTTTTACGATTAATTTGCCCGTAGCGTTAGTCCTTGGCATGGGCATCGCGATGATTTTATTGGCGGTCAACTTGTCGACTCGTCGAGTAATGCGCGAAAACGCTGAGAGAATTGTGCGGCGTTATCACCGGCTAGTGGAAACCGTTGGAAATAGTCTTTCCGCCCGAAAACAATCTCGGGTGCTGGGTGCCGAGCGACTGTTTGCAACGCGAGTTGAGGTTGCCGGTCGTGAGCAGGCAGAGGCTACGGCGTTACAAAATGCCTTGCAGACAGTTCCCAGAAGCGCATTGGAAGTCACACTGGTCATTTTAATGATGTGCGCCGCCTTGTGGGCAGGCAAAAGCCCGGAGTCAATCTCGGCAGCCGTGGCAACCTTGGGTACGTTTGGGGTTGCCAGCTTGCGCCTGCTGCCGGCCGCCAGTTCACTGTCAAATCATATCAATCAGCTGCGTGCCAATCGTAAGGTGTTGGCGCGACTTGCTGCAGATTTACGCCTACCCATGGAGCACGCAATTTTCTCGATGGCGCCAGAAACCCGCCAACAGGCGAGCAAGGGTTCCGCAAGTTCCAAGGTGCTGCCAGCGATCCATCTTGATAATGTGAGTTTTCGCTACCCCGGCGCGGATCAAGATGTGCTGAAAAAATTAACCTTGAGCATTGAGGCTGGAACGTGTTGCGGTATTGTCGGCGCTTCAGGCTCTGGGAAAAGCACCTTGGGTGACCTTTTGCTGGGTTTGTTGGAGCCGACCGAGGGCCAAATGCTGGTCGATCAGCAGCCGCTTCCGAGTAACACCCTACCGTGGACTCGTCGTTGTGCCTACATCCCTCAGGACCCCTGTTTGTTTAACGATTCCCTTCGAGTCAATGTGACATTGAATGAGCTTGACCGGGAGGACATTGATCGGCGTGTGATAGCAGCACTAGAACAAGCAGCTCTGGGCGGTTTAGTGAGCCAGCTGCCAATGGGGTTGGATGAACCATTAGGAGACAACGGCGAACGACTGTCTGGCGGCCAACGTCAGCGGTTAGCGATCGCGCGAGCGTTTTATCACGCCAGAGAATTTCTGGTTTTCGACGAAGCAACATCAGCGCTTGATGCCGATACCGAGCAGGAAATTGTTGCCGCGATTAGTGAGTTAAAGGGCCGGGCCACGGTTCTTATCATTACCCATCGTGAAGCACTGCTTGCACCCTGCGATCAGGTATTTTCCCTCGATCAAGGGGCGCTCCTTCCGGGGGCGCCCGAGGTGATGGTATGAGGCTGGCACTCATTATTCCGGAGTGGGGTGAGGTCGCAGGCGGCATTGCGACTTACTATCGACATTTGGTACCTCAACTCAGGAATCAGGGACATGAGGTACAGGTGTTTTATGGAAGCTCCTCAGTGATGGACATATCCCCTGATCAGGGGCAAACCGAAGATTGGGTCCATTGCCTTCGATCGGATTATTACCAGCGATATCTGTCTGAATTTGAGCATTTAAGGCCTCTAGCAGGATTGGA
>CAZLJY010000238.1:0-5535 GCA_964559945.1 uncultured Gammaproteobacteria bacterium
TTTTAGCATTGTTGAAGGCCAAGTCAATATCGTTGTGGACGAGGAAACAGGTCGCACCATTAGTCTTGGCGCTGGCGAATTTTTCGGGGAAATGAGTTTGATCTCCGGCCGGCGCCGTTCAGCAACGGTGGTGGCTGGTCAGGGCGCGGTGCTGATTGAAACGCCCAGACGAACGATGAACAAATTGATCAACTCCGTTGACGCGGTCAAACGGGTGATTGACGAAGCGTTCATTATGCGAGTGATTCAGTCGCGCTTCGCGCCCGACACCCCCGCTAACAAACTGCAGGACATTGTTGCGGCTGCCACGATCCAGAACTTTCGTGCCGGGGATGTGCTATTTGAGGAAGGCGAAGCCGGCGATTGCATTCATCTGGTGCGGGTGGGGTCGCTAACGATCTCGCGCACCATTGGCGGGCGAGAAGTGGTGTTGTCCTACGTTCCGGCGGGCAACTACGTTGGAGAAATGGCTTTGCTGGGCGATAACACCCGCTCGGCCACTGCCAAAGCGGCTATTGCCACTGAAACGATTCAGCTGGACGGCGATGCGTTCAAACAATTGCTGTTGCGCGAGCCTGAGCTGCGCCTCCGTTTACAGGCTGAGTACCGTCAACGGGCCGCCGCCAACCTCAGCATGGAGGCCCAGCCGGAAGGCGGAGACGTGATTTCTTTCCTGGTCGCTCAGGGTGTTGGTGAAGCCACTGATATCTTGTTAATCGATGAGGCTTTGTGTGTGCGCTGTGACAACTGTGAGAAGGCCTGTGCCGAAACCCACAACGGCACCTCGCGGCTTAATCGAGAGGCGGGTCCTACGTACGCAACGGTGCACGTTCCCACCTCCTGTCGACACTGCGAACACCCGCACTGTATGAAGGACTGTCCGCCAGACGCGATTCATCGGGCCCCCAATGGTGAGGTGTTTATTGCCGACAACTGCATTGGATGTGGCAACTGTCAGCGAAATTGTCCCTACGGCGTCATCCACATGTCGGCGCAAATGCCCAAAAAACCGGGAATCCTGCAATGGTTAATGTTTGGTCGTGGTCCTGGCCCAGGTCAAGATCCGGACGGCAAGAAAAAGGCCAAAGGAGAAAAGAAAGCAGTTAAGTGCGATATGTGTAAAGGCCTTAAAGGCGGCCCCGCCTGTGTTCGTTCCTGCCCGACTGGTGCTGCTATCCGAATCAGCCCGGAAGAGCTCTCTTCCTACGCCCAGTCAATAGGATAAACGGCTTTTACCTATGCATGATTCGTTTCTCACCTATCGCGGATTTCGTTACCTCACATTCACCGCCTTGTTGATGTTGGGTTCGGTGGTGGCGTATTTCTGGCATTCGCCAGTGACGGCACCCAACGGCGGCACTTGGCTGGGGTACACCCTGGGTACTATTGGTGCATTGCTAATCATTTGGCTGACCCTATTCGGTTATCGTAAACGCACCTATAACAACCGCGTCGGCACATTGCGGGGCTGGCTATCAGCCCACGTTTACCTAGGCGCATCATTGATCGTTGTAGCGACCCTGCATACCGGTTTTCAATTTGGCTACAACATTCACACCGTTGCCTACATATTAATGATGATCGTGGTCTTGAGTGGGTTTTTTGGTGTCTATGCATACCTGAGATACCCCACCCTAATGACCCGAAACCGGGCCAGTACCAGCCGCGAATCTATGTTGGAGGAAATTGCTGAGCTGGATGAGGAGTGCATTAAGGTCGCTGACCGAATCGATGCCAAGGTCCATCAGATGGTTTTGCGCTCCATCGAACGCACTCGCCTGGGAGGCGGTGTGTTTTCCCAGTTATTTGCCCACGACGGGGCTAAAGATGCGGTAGAGAAAACTCGTGAGCTTCTAGATACCGTGAAAGAAACCAATGAACGTCCACAGACCGCCGAAATGCCCACGATGTTTGCGATGGTGGATTTTTTGTCGGGCGCCGGTGGACAGGAGTCGGAGAAGTTGCGCCAGCTCTTGGATCTGCTAAGCCGCAAAAAATCTCTGGCCTCTAAAGTGGCGAGAGATGTGCAACAACAAGCCATGATGGAAATCTGGTTGTATTTCCACGTGCCGGTAACCTTCGCCCTATTGGGCGCGCTTACCGCGCATATTGTTTCTGTGTTTTTTTACTGGTGAGGCGAACTTAAGATATGCGCTGGCTGATTCGAACCATCACCCGTAAAGCAAAGGGTACGATTGCCCACAGCGATGAATCGGTGAACGCTGATTCCCTCACTTTGGGACGTTCGCCGGGTCAAAACGTGTTCTTGTCTGACCTGCGGGTGGCCCTAGAGCACGCGCGGGTTCATTCTCTGAAAGGCGGGCGGTTTCGCGTCGAATCGTTGATTTCAGCAGGTGTGCGGGTCGACGGCAAACTGCAACAGGCTGCCGGTGCCGGACTGGGTTCACGAATAGAAATCGGCACCCACTTGATTCGTATGATTAAGCCGCCGGCTGGCTATGATGCGGCCATTGAAATCAGCGAATCTGACTCTGCTAACGAGCCCAACGTTTCAAAATTTAGTGATCGCCCATTTAGCCTAGGTAAAACGTGGTTGAGCAAACGTGGCCCGGCATGGTTGTTGTTCTTATTAACACTGGGGATAGGTCTAGGTGTGCCAGTTGCTGGCCATTTCTTGCCCGGTTTGCAAGAGAAATTGCGCTCGAGCCCCCTACCCTCTGATGGTCAATGGGAAGCCGGCACGTTGCAAGCTGCTCACCACTTTTTTGGCGAGGATTGTTCGACCTGTCACGTTAAGGCGTTCCAAATGGTCGAAGACCAGGCCTGCGTCAGTTGTCACTCAACAACCGCCGCTCATGCCGACCCAGAGTTTTTTGCATTGCCGGAATTGGCAGAAGAACGCTGCGCCAGCTGCCACAAAGATCACAACGGCTTAGACGGTCTTGTGCGCCAGGATCAACGGTTATGCGCTGATTGCCACACAGACTTAGATCGCACCAGTGGCGGTCTTACCGTGTTAGGCAACGCCTCAGACTTCACCAACAATCACCCTCAGTTCAGAGTTGAACTGGCGGCCTGGGGTGCTGATGGCGAATTTATGCCCAGGCGCGAGTCCCTCAGCAGTGACCTGCTCAGTGAAGACTCAAACCTTAAGTTCCCCCACGATATTCATTTGGCTGACGACGGAATCAACGCCCCCAGTGGAAAACGGGTTTTGGCCTGTGCCGATTGCCATGAGGCAGAACCCGGTGGCGGCAAAATGCTTCCTGTTGCCTACGAGACCATGTGTCAGGACTGTCACACTCTTGGTTTCGACGCTCAGGCACCCGACCGCCAGGTGCCTCATGGGAAAGTCCCTGAAGTGCTATTTATGCTCGAAGAGTATTACGCTAACCGGGCGCTGCAAGGGGGTTACGACGATGTCACCGCGCCGGCAGTGGTACGCCAGCGACGACGTGTTGGTAGCATCCAACGTCTAAGTCAAAGTGAGCGAGCAGCAGCCCTTGCCTGGGCCAGAAGTAAGTCCAGGCGGGTTGGCGAAGATTTGTTTGAAGGCCAAGCCTGCTCCGTGTGTCACCGAGTGACTCGCAGTGGAGAAGGCGATAATTTGGCCTGGAATGTGCGCCCGGTTCGGGTCGCCGGCGAGTGGTTTCCAAAGGCGCAGTTTACTCACGGTTCACACACAACCATGACCTGCGAAAGCTGCCATGACGCCAAACAGTCCGGCTTTAGTGACGACGTACTTATACCTGGCATCGATAATTGTCAGACCTGCCATGGGGGTGAGGACAATCGCCGCAAAGTAGCGTCAACCTGTGTAAGCTGTCACAACTACCATATCTTCGACGGCGTAATTATGGCGTCAGGAACCGCCGCGAGCGTCGAAGAGTAATACGTAAAAGGGGAAAAACATGTCGGCCCAATGGACCAATCTGTGGACCAGGTCTCTGACGAAACGCGCAGCGTTAGCGTTTGTTGCGTGCAGCGTAACTATTCTCGCTGGCTGTGGTGGCGGAAGTAGCAGTAACGAGCCAGGCACCGCAGAGCCGCCGCCTGATGTGACTCAGTCCCAGGGCTGTGATGGTTCCTGCGTCAATGCAGGATCGTTTCTTAGCACAGCTGCCGTTCAGCAAATCATAGCCCAGGCTGCCGCCGAGGCGACCGCCCAGGGCCGGCCAGCAACGATCGCCGTTGTAGACCGCCCAGGGAACGTCCTGGCGGTTTATCAAATGGCGGGAGCACCTGGCAGTAGCACTATCACCTCCACCAAAGGGCCAATTGGAGGGCTGGAAGAAATCTCGATAATTCCCAGCACCCTGTCCGCCATTGCTAAGGCGGTCACCGGCGCTTATCTGTCTTCCGAAGGCAATGGTTTTACCACGCGAACTGCCAGCCAGATTGTCCAAGAACACTTCAATCCAGGTGAGTTTAATCAGCCTGGCGGACCCTTGTTTGGGGTGCAGTTCAGTCAGTTGGCTTGCTCGGATTTTATGCAGAGGTTTAACCCCATGGGTGACTCTGCTCCCGGGCCCAAGCGATCACCGCTGGGCCTATCAGCTGATCCAGGTGGCATGCCGCTGTACATTGATGGAGTACCCGTAGGCGGCATCGGTATTGAAAGTGATGGTCTTTACACCGCAGACCTGGTGATCTCTGACTTTGATCAGGCCCCCGATGAGCTGATTGCCGTTGCCGGCAGTTTTGGTTTTGCGCCGCCCGCTGATCGTCAAGCAGACAGGATTACGGTCGACGGAAAAACTTTTCGATTCGCTGATGTTGGCCCGTCTGACCTGGCCACCGACCCATCCGCCGCGCCAGGCTTCGCCAATTTAGGGCCTTCAATTGGTCAGCTTGTTCCAGTGACGGGTTATACCAATGGCGAGGTTCTTCAAGGCACCGTATTCGGCCAACCCGCATCAGGTATTCGTGCTGACACTCAGGATTTCCCTGGCCTTGATGCGTTCGTTTTGGTCGATGAGAACAATCAAAATCGCTTTCCACCGATGGCTGGTACCGACGGCGATAACGCGCTGACAGAAAATGAAGTTCGAACGCTGATCCAGGAAGCCTTAAAAATCGCCAACAGTGCTCGTGCCCAGATCCGCCGCCCAGTGGGTTCTCAGGCTCGGGTTAGTATTTCCATTGTTGATACCAATGGCGCAATTCTCGGTATAGCCCGAACCCGGGATGCACCGATATTTGGCTTAGATGTGTCTTTGCAAAAATCCCGCACCGCCAATTTCTTTTCCGGCGCTTTTGCCGGTGATGACCTCCGCGGTGCTCCCGATGCGCTGTATATCAACTCCGCTCTTGAGGTGACTGAGACGATCCGCATCGGTGATTACGCAGACGCGGCGAAAACCTTTCTGGAGTCACCCACAGCGCTAGACGACGGCGCGTTTGCCTTTGCCGACCGCTCCGGTGGCAACCTGTCTCGCCCCTACTTTCCCGATGGACTTGTTGGCACAGAAAATGGTCCGTTCAGCAAACCCTTTGAAATCTGGAGCCCGTTTAGTGTCGGCCTTCAGTTAGATCTGGTGTACAACCAGGTCATCCAACATGTAGGTTTTGTTC
>CAZLJY010000239.1:0-5517 GCA_964559945.1 uncultured Gammaproteobacteria bacterium
GGCGGCCTGCACTGTGCTACCTGTCAGGTTGACATTAGCACCGCTCACATTGACATCTCCGCCCTGGCCAGCCCCGCCGCTAACGGTTGCGCTAAGCTGACTATTGGTGAGAGTCACATCGCCGACTGCGGCCACGGTTACTGCCCCCCCGTTGCCGGTGAGTGCCGCACTGGAAATCACAGAATCGTCGATATCAACGGTACTGGCAGAGTTAAGCAGAACATTGCCTGCGTCACCGCTTGCTGAGGCCTGCGCTGTTAACGATGAGCCGGCATTAACGCGCAAGGCGCTGGCGTCAATGGCAATGTTGCCACCTTCACCGGCGCCACCGGTGGCAGCGGTCACCGAACTATTGCTGATATCCAACTGGCCGGTGGAGATTTGGATGTCCCCGCCGGATTGAGCACCGCTCACAACAGCTGCTGTCACTGTGGCGTTATTTAAAGTAATGGCATCAGTGGCAGACAGCTGAACCGCGCCCCCTTGGCCAGCAAACGCTTGGGAGGACACCTCACTGCTATCAACAGTCAGGTTGCTAGCGGATCCAATCACGACGTTACCCGCATCACCTAGGCCGCTGGAGGCAGAGCTCACCAATGAATTGCGCAGGTCGACCTGCTGCCCCATCACCGAAATTGAGCCACCGTTGCCGTCAACCGACTGGGCCGACGCATTGACCCGATCCAGGGTTGCCGTACCGGCAGCATTCACGGTGACATCACCACCGCTGCCCGCGCCACCCACCGTGGCGCTAAGATTGGTATCGCTCAAAGCAATGTTGCCTGGCGCATCCAGTTGCACCGACCCGCCGGAACCGGTCAAGGACGACGCGACCAGATTCGAATTGGCGATATCCAAATTAGCGCCACTGGACACACTCACAGAACCGCCGTCCCCAGAATCTGTGGCGGCGCTCAGGTTTGCGTTGCTCAGCGATACATTGCCGCCAGCCTGAGCAGATACAGACCCACCCTGACCCGCTTCGGCCGAGGAACTCAATGTGCCGTTGTTGATACTCAGGTTTCCACTGGCCACCACTGCAACCGATCCAGCATTGGCAGTGCCGGTGCCCGTCGCAGTGAGTTCTGCGCCATCTGCTAGCGTCAAGTTGGCCGCGCTGACAACAATGTCACCCCCCTGGCCGGACCCAACCGCGTTAGTGCTGAAACCCGCGCCATCGCCCGCAATGACCAGGTCATTGCGGGTTGCCACATCAATCGTGCCGCCCTGGCCTCCACCGCTGGTGCTGCTATCGACGCTAGCACCCGCCATCAACATCAGATCGTCGGCTTCCAGACTGATGGTGCCGCCTTGACCTGAACCCAACGTTGCCGATTCTATAGACCCGCCACTGACACCCAAGGTGCTGGTGGCCAAAGTAAGATCACCACCGTCACCCTGTCCGCCCTGCACCGTGGCTGACACCACACTGCCTTGCAGATTGATGGATTGCGGCGCAGTCAAAACGATATCGCCGCCCTGCCCTAAATTGGCCTCCGTGGTCACACGACTATTACTTGCATCAATTGTGCTTTCCGACTGCAGCGATACAGAACCTGCGTCACCCAAGCCACGCGCAGTAGCCGAGGCTTCACTGTCAGTTAAAGAAATTTGTCCGGCTTCTATAGCCACACCGCCGGCGTTCCCATCACCGTTTGCCACACTGGAAATCAACGACTGTTCAATGCGCAATAATCCAGCCTGCCCTTGGATTGATTGACCGCTCCCGGCCCCGTTTCCTTGGCCGGTGACTTGGAGGGTCACTGTGCCGGCGTCGCCGCTGCCGCCGGTGGCTGCGGTAAGCGTGCTGTTGACGATACTGATGCCATCGACAGCAATCACACTGACTGCGCCGCCGTCACCGGTGCCGCCGTCCACCGACGCACTGAGCAAGCTGCCCTGCAGAGAAATCTGTGCGCCGCTTAACGCCACATCACCACCATCGCCACGGGACGCAGACGAGGAAATCTCGCTGTCCAAAACGCTTATGCTGGCTGCACCTGTCATAGCCACAGTGCCGGCGCTGCCATTGCCAGTACTGCGGGTACTGATGGTTGAGTCGTCAGCAACCGTCAGTATTTCTGCATCCACTTGAACGTCGCCACCGGCCCCACTGCCGGCGGTTGTAGCACTCACATCCGAATCGGTAATGTCCACCTGAGGGGCGGACATTGTCAGGGTGCCGCCAGCCGGACCCGACCCTACCGAAGCGGTAATCCGTGCGCCATCTAGTGCAATGGCCTGGCCAGCACTGAGCGCCACATTGCCACCGCGAGAGTTTTGTGCAGAGGCAGATACAACGGCATCAGTCACCAACAAACTCTCCTGAGCATCCAGCGATACATCACCACCGCGACCACTAGCACGGGCACTGGCGGTCAAACGCGCCCCCTGGTCGACAGTGATATTTCGTGCACTGATGGATACGTCTCCACCGCGACCACTGCCATCGGTGGCGGCGGTAATTAAGGTCCCCGCGCCGCTGACGTCGAATTCGCTGGCTTGGATGCGCACCGATCCACCGCGCCCGGCGCCGGAGGTGGCGCTATTGATCAGTGCACCACTATTTGCGACAAAACGGTTGCTGTCGATGTTAATACTGCCAGCGGACCCGCTGCCGGTACTTTCGGCGGATATTTCTGCGCGGTTTTCCACTCGAACCGAACGGGCTTCGATGTCGATTTCGCCGCCCACGCCACTACCGCCCGTTTGGGTGCTAATTAAAACGCCGAAATCTCGCGCCACCAATTCACCAGTAGTGATATCAATGGACCCTCCGTTACCGGAACTCCCGCTGAAGGTCGAGGCGTCAATCGTCCCCTCATCAAGTAACGTCAGGCTATCGGACGAAAACACAATATCGCCCGCATCCCCAGACCCTAACGCCACAGAACGCACTGAAGCTTGGCCATCCAAGATCACTGAACCGGTAGCCGTGACCTCTATGTTACCGCCGCGACCTGAATCAAAGGTGTTGGAAAACACTCGGCCTCGATCATCCATAAAGATGTTGTTGGCCTGCAATGTGACATCACCGGCATCGCCAGCGCCCTGAGACTCAGTGCTGATACTGGCATTATCGATGACAACCAGTTCGCCGGCGCGAATGATGACGTCCCCGGCATCACCGGCGCCGAAAAACGTCGAAGACAATATCTGCGTATCGCCGGTGAGATTGGCATTGCCGCTAACCTCAATCACCGTTCGGCCGGAATTGTTGTCGCTGAAAGACACGGAGTTAAAAAACCCGTTATTGCTATCCAAACTACCACCACGAACGGTGATATCGCCCGCCTGGGTACCCGTGAATAAGCCGCCGCTAACATCCAAATTTCCGGTAATTGGCAGTCTCGAAACATCGCGATTGATATCAATATCGCCCAGGGCACTGAACCCCTCCACAGTGATGCCCCGCGGGCCAATTGCCGCCTCTCCACTGGAGGCAACAGAAATCAGCTGAGCATGGCCCGCTGGCGCCTGCAGTCGCGCATCATCCAATGTGATGTCTCCACCAACCACAGCAAAGGTATTGCCTTCAGGAATCGATAGAACCGCTTCGGACAGAGTGATCGCTGCGGGCGCGCCCGTAAACCCAAAACTGGCTACTGGCGCCGCTGACAGTGTTGAACCGCCGCCGCCAGCCGATGAAAAGGTGCTTCCATCGGCAAATCGCAAATAATCCGCCGTGCTGAGATAGAGCGAACCTTGGACATCTAATGAAGCATCAGCACCAAACACCACACCGGCGGGATTTATCAGCCAAAAATTTACTGGCCCAGGTGTAGCTGTCGCCAGCTGCCCATTGATGGATGACAGTGAGCCACCGGTGACACGGGCAATAATATTATCCAGCATTGAGGTGGAAGAAAATGTGGCCGATTGGCCGCTGGCAATACTGAAGTCTGAGAAACTGTGAAACAAGTTGCTACCTGCCAACTGGCCTCTGGCTTGGTCAATTAGATAGTCCGGGCCGGTTAAGGCTCCTGCCTGGCCAATAGAACCATCAAAAACCACCTGCGCCCGAGCCCCTGACATTAAGGCTGAAGTGACCCCCAGAGCTAGTGCTGCGTGCCGCCCTACCCTCAGCAATGGTCCCTTTCCCTTCATAAACCTGTCCCCGTTCACACTGACAATGCCAACCTGACAAATGAGTCAGATTTCGGTGCATTTAGCTATGCGCAAGAGCGCCCAATCCCACATCATTAGCATCGTAGACATCTGCTTCCAGCACCCGAGGAATATGTTGCGGGTCGTTGTAGGAAAATGCCCCAATCTGCTTGAGATTAGCACAAGTACCTGGCACCGGCGGCCTAGGCGAACTAGTATGTTGTTGGGGTTGCTACGGGGACCAAACCTTTTGACAAACCGAAACTTTTCAGTCGGCAACACAACGCCACTAGGGCTGCCAAGAAACCTTCCTGGGCTTGCCATATGGGTGGGCCTTATATTGGGCATTGGATGGACGGTCTGCAGCGCCAACCCGGCGCCGGGTAACCAATTACTCAGTAGTGGTCAATTCGCCCCCGCCAAGGCCGCTTTCGCTACCTGCGTCGCCGATGCTAATAGAACCGGTCAACGGCTGCAGGCCATCGATTGTTTGTTGGGCATGGGAGCGAGCGCAATGATGTTGGGCGACCTGCGTGACGCGCGGGAGCATTTGCAACAAGCGCGCACCTTATCAGCCGACGCGCCGGCCCGGGTTCGCCAGGCTAATCTCGCATTGGGGCGGTTAGCAACCTACCAAGCCCGGTTTAACGAGGCAGAAGAAGATTTTGATCGGGTACTGGCAAATGCCGAGCAAACCGACGCCAGTGCTGACTCTGCCAGGGCATGGTTAGGCAAAGCGGAAAACGCCCTGGCCCAGCTCAACCGAGCCGGATTTCGAAATACCGTGGAAAAAGCCCTTGAGAACACTTTGCTAGTGGCCGAACCACAAATCAGAGCGCGATTGGAAATCTCTATCGCTGACGCTATTTTGCGTTCAGACGAAGCCATGAAGCTAATGAACTGGGATCTCAATCTTGGGTCCCGTACAGCGGCCAGCGCCCTGGAACTGGTCCGCAATTCCGATCAACCTCGCCTGGTGTCTCAAGCCGCTGGATTATTGGGTGAATTCTATATGCGGGCTCGCAGACCCGCTGATGCGCTAGAAATGGCCAGGGTGGCCACCTTTGCTGCTCAGGGAGCGGGCGCCACAGACCTAAGCTATCGCTGGCAGTGGCTCAGCGGTCGCGCCTTGCGAGCTAGCGGCGACTTGGCCCAAGCCCAGCAAGCCATGGAACGGGCGTTAACTGACCTGAGCGACGTTCGCTCCGGTCTACTGACAGGCATTCGCGGCCGCCGTGAACCTTTTCGCCAACGAGTGGGCCCGCTATTTCAGGACCATGCGGATATTTTGCTCACCCAAGCAGCTAGCGCCGACCCGGATCAAGCCCAACAACTCAGACGGCGCGCCCGTCAGGTCATCGAAGCGTTTAAAAGTGCGGAGATGCAGGATTACTTCCTCGACGACTGTGT
>CAZLJY010000240.1:0-5417 GCA_964559945.1 uncultured Gammaproteobacteria bacterium
GCCCACTTGTAGTTCATCAAGTAACGATTCTAGTTGGGCGTTGCGATCGCTGCGGGATAGGTCGCCGCGCAGCTGCAAGATTGCCATGATGTTGTCGCGCACACTGAGTTGGCGAAATATCGACGGCTCCTGAGGTAAATACCCAATGCCCAGATGGGCGCGGCGATGCATAGCCATGGTGGTGATGTTTTCATCGTCCAACCAGATGTCGCCGGAATCGCAGCGCACCAGTCCAACCATCATGTAAAAGCAGGTGGTTTTGCCGGCACCGTTCGGGCCTAAAAGGCCGACAGTCTCGCCCTGGCGAACGGTCACGGAACACTGATCCACAACGGCCCGAGATTTATAGCTCTTAGACAGGTTTTCGGCCCGCAAACAAGACATTGGATCAGCCATTTTGCCGGCACCAAAGGGGTGCTTTCATCAGGGGGTGTCTGCCGCTTCAGCCGCTTCAGCGGCTTTGTCGCTGGGCGGGTTGTAGATGAAGAGCACCGGCGCATCATCGTCGCCGCCGGCGTCAATGTGCTGGGAGTTTAAGTCGTAATCGATGGTCTCGGCACGCATTTCATCCGCGCCTTTTCTCACCAGGGCTTGGCCAACCAAAACCGCCTTTTCATCGGATAAATGGTAGTCAATGCGTTCGGCTTGGGCGTTCAGTGCTGAACCATCGTCCAATTCTTCTCGCCATATGGCAGGTTCCGAAGGAATACCAAGGATTTCAATTCGGACCAGTTCACCATCGCTATTTCGAAACAGACGCGCACTGTCGCTGTTAACGGTAAGTGTGCCCTGGATTAGCTCAAATCCGCCGCTGAACTCCACCACGCCAGCTCGTTCGGTGGAGCGACCGGCGCGAAATTCGGCCCGTTCACTGCGATCTGCGGTGCGGGCTGAGACTGGTGTGCTCGGTATCGCTAAGGCGGTCAATAGCGTTGTTGTGGCCAGCCAAGCAGCCGTGCTTATGGCATTGTCAGGTTGGTGGTTCATAGTATCCCTCTACCTGGCTAAGTATATCGAACTGTTGCCGGGAAAGATCCACCTCAAACCCGATGCCTTCAGAGCGCATGTCTGATCGAATCACCTCAACTGCAGCCGCTGAGCTGGCTTGATGGTCGCGTGGTTTTACAGTCACATCAGCGGTGTTAACGATCGTCTTTGGGGTCAGTTCCGAGGCCAGCTTCACGGGTCCGGGCATTTTGATGGTGTCACCTTCCCGGTTGATCCAGGCCTTCTCTGATTGCATTTGCCAGGTGACTTTGCCTGCCTCAAACAGCGTTAGGTGAGGGCTGCGAATATCTAGCGATTCGTCTTCGGGGCTTTTCTCAAGAAACGGCGATTGCAGGCGAAAGCTGGGATTACCCTGGGGATCCATGACGATGAGATCGAAATCTTCCAGCAAATAATCTGAGCGTGCCTGAGGCAAAATTTCAGCTTCAGGTGGCTGGCGGAGCTTGGCAGTGAGCCAAAAGGTGAAAGCCAAACCCAGTGCCGCGAGCCAAAAACGATAGCGTTGCATGGTTCAATACTCAGCCTGGAGCAAACGGAGGTTACCCATGGCGCGAGTCCAGCAGTAGATCGCAAACATCCCGGGTTGCACCGTTGCCACCCGTTCTTGGCGTTACCCAGTGAGCGACAGCAAGGGCGCTAGCATGGGCGTTGGCCACGGCTATAGCCAACCCAACCCGTTCCATGGCTGGTACGTCAATTGTGTCATCACCGGTAAAGGCGGTGGCCTCTAGGGAGACCTGACAGGCTTCGGCCATGGCTTCGATAGCAGCGCCTTTTTCGTGGCAGCCGGCGATTAATTGGGTGATGCCCAATTCGCGCATACGGTGATTGACGATGGGGTTGTCGCGGCCAGTAATAACGCCAACGGTAACGCCGGCGCTCATAAGGTATTTTAGCCCCAGTCCATCTTGAGCAAAAAAGGCTTTCATCTCCCGGCCATTTTCGTCGTAGAAAAGCCGCCCGTCAGTCATAACGCCGTCGACGTCGAAAACCGCTAATTTAATCGCTGAGGCTCGCTGCCGCACCGCCTCAATTGCGGTTTTTTCAGTCACCTCAGACGACGCCTGCGCGCAGTAAGTCGTGGAAGTTGAGAGCGCCAACCAGTTGCCCGTCAGCCACAACCAGCAGGTTAGAAATACCATGTCGTTGCATCAGCTGGACTGCCTCAACGGCCAGCATGCACGGCTCGATAGTGATGCCTTGACGGGTCATCACGTCGGCCACAGGAATCTGGCGCACATCGCCGCCTCGGTCCAGCGCTCGGCGAAGGTCGCCATCGGTCAGTACGCCAAGCAGTTGATCGTCATCTGCGACCACGGCAGTCATACCAAAGCCCTTACGAGTCATTTCACCAATGGCTACCGGTAGATGAGCGTCAGGTTTGACTCGAGGAATTTCCTCTCCTACGTGCATGATGTCGCTGATATGCACCAACAATCTGCGGCCTAGTTGGCCACCGGGATGGGAGCGGGCGAAATCTTCTTCGGTAAATCCGCGAGCGTGCAATAGGGAGATCGCCAGAGCATCACCCATCACCAACGCCGCCGTAGTGCTGGAGGTGGGCGCAAGACCCAGAGGGCAGGCTTCTTTATCGACGCTGACGTCAACATGGCAGGTGGCGTTTCGGGCCAAGGTAGAGGTCGGATTGCCGGTCAGGGCGATCAGTGGCACATCCAGTCGTTTCATGACTGGCAATATCGTCAGTAGCTCCTCGGTTTCGCCGGAGTTTGAAAGGGCAAGTGCGACATCGTGTTTGGTGATCATGCCCAAGTCGCCATGGCCGGCCTCGCCAGGGTGAACAAAGAAAGCGGGTGTTCCTGTACTTGCCAGGGTCGCGGCGATTTTTGACGCTACGTGGCCGGATTTGCCCATCCCTAAGACCACGATTCGTCCCTGGCAGCTCAACATCTGCTGACAAGCAGTGACAAAACGATCGTCAATACGGCCCAGAAGCGCTTCAACCGCGTTCATTTCGGTGGAAATGACGGCTTTCGCCATGGCGCGGGTGGCGCTGGAATCTAGCTGGCCTGGGTTTAACGGCATGGTGCCGGTGATCAGGTCAGCCATAGGTGACGGAATTGGTTCCATGAATAGTTCGAGCTCTAACTGCTGAGCTCAGTGTAAAAGACCATCGCCTGGTAAGCTACAAAAGCGGTTAGGAGAATAATGCCGGAGCGCCGCGAAATACGTCCTGGGCCTTTGAACCCATAGGCCATCAGGAACAACAACAATGAAAGCCCGAGCATGATGGTGTAATCGCGGTAGAGCAAAATTTTATCCACCGGCGTTGGCACAATACTGGCGGCAATACCCAGCACACCCAGCAAATTAAACATGTTGGAGCCAATAATATTGCCAATAACCAACTCATGTTCTCTCTTAAGTACGCTGGCGATGGCCGCTGCAAGCTCGGGCAAACTGGTGCCAATGGCAACTACCGTGAGGCCAATCACCACGTCTGACACACCCATTAATTGGGCGATATCGGTGGCGCCTAAAACCAAGATATGGGAACTGGCGGGAAGAACGATCATACCCAGGGCCAACCAGCCCAAGGCCACTGGAGTGGACATGTCTGACGGGATTTCGGTGGCAAATTCAGCCGCGATGGGATCTGGCCCGCCTCTCTGCATCCCAATGGCAGCCATCCAGGTGGTCATCACCAGAAGTCCCACCAGCAATATGGCCCCATCAACCCGGCTGATATTTTGGTCGAGCATTAGGATCAGGGCCATGAGGGATACGACCAACAAGATCGGGTATTCCCTTTTTAAAGTTTCCGACTGCACCTGGAGTGGGTAGATCGAGGCCGCAACGCCCAAGATTAAGGCAATGTTGGCGATGTTGGATCCCACCGCATTGCCAACGGCAAGTCCGGGGTTTCCCCGCAGTGCTGCAACGCCTGAAACCACCATTTCAGGGGCTGAGGTGCCAAAGCCAATGACGGTCAAGCCTATAATCAATGGCGACACGCCGAGATTTCGAGCGGTGGCTGCGGCGCCAGCGACAAAGCGATCTGCGCCCCACACTAGAAACACAAATCCAATGGCAATCAGCCCCAATGACAGCATCATGGGCGAATGGTCCGACAGTTAATCAAGTGTATGTCTTGTCCCAGGTTCTATTAGATTGGCATGAGTTAACCGTGCATGGTCCCAGGCCGTGCGGCGGTTTCGGTAGTGCCAGATTTCCTATACCATCGCCGCCGATAATGATCTTCTGGCCACTGAGTAATGTGCAGTCTCAGCACAGTGCCTTCGGCCGTTATCAACGATCTCAGAGCGCCAGCTTTGGCTGACGCAACATCGGCGGTTAACCGGCAAGGGGCGAAAGTCTATGGATTGCGAGGCCATCAAGCAACTGATTCAACGAGGTTTACCCGAAGCAACCGTGGAAATTTCCGGTGACGACGGCGTACATTTTTCCGCAACGGTTGTCTCAGAAGCATTTCAAGGTATTCCCACCCTTAAGCGTCATCGTATGGTTTACGCCACATTGGGCGACAAAATGGGCGGCGAAATTCACGCCCTTGCATTGCGTACACTGTCCCCAACCGAGTCTAAAAGCGCTTAACAGTCCAAGTAATAGGAGCTTATTTCCATGGCTAAAATTGTCATTTCGGGAGGCAGGCCGCTCAGCGGCTCAGTGGTAGCCTCCGGCGCAAAGAATGCCGTTCTGCCGATCCTTGCGGGAAGTTTGCTATGTGATGAGCCGGTTGAAATTGGCAATGTCCCGCACCTGCAGGACGTCACCACCACCGTAGAACTGCTGGCCCAGATGGGCGCAGAAGTGGTGGTTGATGAGCGAATGCGCCTGCATGTGGATTGCCGCAGCGTCAATCACTGTTACGCGCCGTACGACTTAGTGAAGACCATGCGTGCGTCGATTTTGGTGCTAGGTCCGCTGGTGGCGCGATATGGCGAGGCCAACGTCTCGTTACCCGGCGGCTGCGCCATTGGTACTCGGCCGGTGAACTTACACATTGAGGGACTTCGGGCATTGGGCGCGGAAGTAAGCGTTGAGGCTGGCTATATCAAAGCTGTTGCCCGTGGGCGTTTGAAGGGCTGTCGTATCGTTCTGGATTTGGTCACGGTGACCGGGACCGAAAATATTATGATGGCGGCGGCCCTGGCCGAGGGCACCACGATTATTGAAAATGCCGCTCAGGAGCCTGAGGTCGTGGATTTGGCCAATTTTATCAACACCATGGGCGGGAAGATTTCCGGCGCAGGCTCCAATACGATTGTGGTGGAAGGGGTAGAGCGGTTGGGTGGCGCACCCTATGAGGTGCTGCCAGATCGGATCGAAACAGGGACCTACCTGGTAGCAGCAGCCATTAGTGGCGGGTGCGTGAAAGTTTGTGAAGCCACACACGATACCCTGGCTGTCGTGCTGGCGGCATTGGCTGG
>CAZLJY010000241.1:0-5407 GCA_964559945.1 uncultured Gammaproteobacteria bacterium
GTCGGGATCCGCAGTGCGCCGCGCTACTCATTCGCAGTCCAGAGCTGACCGATGCTCGCTGGCAGCCAACGTTAAAGGAAACCGGTGAGTTTTATTGGCGAGTGCGTGCAATCAGCGCTAGCGGTTTGGATGGTTATGCCAGCAAGCCGGTTGCCTTTAGCTTGCAAACCCTGCGCATTGATACCCGCGCACCCCGAGTCGCCGTGTACCCAGATGGCAAGGCGCTGTGGCGCGATGGTCAGCTGGTCATGGGGCCCGCCGCGACGCTAACCCTAACCGCGTTCGATGCGGGGATTGGATTGGGTAGCCTGGAGTATCGGTGGGGAAATGGCGCATGGCAACGTGTCGCCGATCAGGCCTCGGTGGCTGTTGCCCAGCGGGGCGGTGCAACTAATCTGCAAGTGCGTGCAACAGATTTGCTAGGTTTGACCAGTGAAATTGTATCGGTCTCAATTGCCGGTGAAGATCAGTAATAGGCGGCATGGCCGTGTCTGCTCCTGGCTAAGGTCTTGGCTGTCAGTTGGCTACAACCTATACAGTTGCCCAACGTCGTTGACAAATTTGTGTACCATTAGCGCCCAAAACCGGGTGGCATGTACTGATTCTGGGCCGATCTGAGTTCGGCCTGAACACCGCACCGCGCCATCCTTTCCCGTTTCACCGAAATACCCAAAGGGGAATGTCGCTGATGAAAAAGCTTTTTGGTCTGTTATTGCTGACGCCGCTGACTGCACTGGCCCAGAGCGAAGGGCTTGACGCGCAAATCAATGCGGTTGTCCAGCCAATCACTGACGCCGTATTTTCGGTGATTTTTTATCCCATTAGCCTTTTTGGCGCATCGGTGCCGTTCATTGTGATCTGGCTGGTGGTTGGCGCAACATTTTTTACTGCGTATTTCGGTTTTATCAATGTGCGCGGTTTTGCCCAAGGCTTCCGGCTGATTCGGGGCGATTACACCGATCCTAAATCTCCCGGGGAGGTGTCTCATTTTCAGGCCCTGGCCACTGCGGTGTCGGGCACCGTTGGCCTGGGCAATATTGCCGGCGTTGCCGTTGCAGTCACCCTGGGTGGGCCAGGCGCCACCTTTTGGATGATTCTTGCTGGTCTTCTGGGTATGTCGACGAAATTTTGTGAGTGCACACTTGGGGTTAAATACCGCAATCTAAACCCCGATGGCAGCGTTTCCGGTGGGCCCATGTATTACCTGTCTCAAGGCCTTGCTGAGCGTTCGCCGGCCCTTGCTCCGCTGGGGAAAATTCTTGCGGTGATGTTTGCCTTGCTTTGCATTGGCGGCTCCCTTGGCGGCGGAAATATGTTCCAGGCCAATCAGGCTCACGCCATGGTGGTGTCGGTCACCGGGGGCAACGAAAGCTTTCTGGCCGACAAAGGCTGGTTGTTCGGATTGGTGATGGCGGTCCTGGTGGCGGTGGTGATCATTGGCGGAATCAAGTCAATCGCTAAAGTCACGGGCAAACTGGTGCCGTTCATGGCGGCTTTGTACATCATTGCGGCGATGATCATCCTGTTGGTGAACTTCGATCAGATTCCTGCGGCCTTTGGCGCGATTGTGGGCGGCGCCTTTGCGCCTACCGCAGTCGCTGGCGGCTTTATTGGCGTATTGATTCAGGGCTTTCGCCGCGCCGCGTTTTCCAACGAGGCCGGCACCGGGTCGGCAGCCATTGCTCACTCTGCGGTCAAAACCAATGAACCGGTCACCGAGGGTTTGGTGGCGCTTTGGGAGCCCTTCATTGATACCGTGGTGATCTGCACGATTACCGCCTTAGTGTTGGTGATCTCCGGCTTCTGGCGGGTTGATGCCACCGTTGCGGTGGATTCGGCAGCCCTCTTCGCCAGTCCTCAGGAGCCGGCCCTTGTAATGGAGCAGGCGACCCGTGGTACAGAACTTCGCTTGCTCGGTAATTCTGATGGATGGCATGAAGTTTGGCGGGAAAACCAGGACAACTTATGGGTTCAAGAAGGGGATCTTGAGTTGATTCAAGGCGTGGCCAAAACCAACTTGGCGTTTGCCGAGACCATAAGCTGGTTTCCCTACGTGCTGGCGTTGGCGGTGGTATTGTTTGCCTTTTCCACCATGCTGGCCTGGTCCTACTACGGGATGAAGTGCTGGACATACTTGTTGGGTGAAAGTGCCGGTAAAGAAGTGGCCTACAAACTGATATTCTGTGTCTTTGTGGTGATCGGTGCGTCAATGAACTTGACCGCAGTGACCGATTTTTCCGACGCCATGATTTTGGGTATGGCATTTCCCAATATTATTGGATTGTACCTACTGGGGGGAGTGGTCAAACGGGAGCTGAAAAGCTATTTGACCCGAGTACGCAGTGGAGAAATTCGGTCTTACAAATAACCGCTTTCACACAATCTCAAAGAATAGCCAGTTTGTTCTAGTGGGATGTTCAGCACAGGTAAGCCATGGAAATTAGCGAAGTTCTAGGGACAGTTTTCACCGGCCTGTTGGGTCTGGCGGGCCTGATGGCGATTGCCGTTGCGTTCTCCAGTCATCGACGAAACATTGATTGGGGCACGGTGCATGCGGGTGTCGGACTGCAGATTGCCTTCGGCATGTTTGTCATTCTGACCCCTTGGGGCGGCCTGTTATTTGATGCTCTGGCGCGATTTTTCGTGACATTGATTGGGTTTTTTCGACCAGGCGCCATGTTCATATTTGGTCCCTTGTCCGCCGAAAACAGCAATTTCGGATATATTTTTGCGTTCCAGGTTCTTCCCACAATTATTTTCTTTGCAGCCCTGATGGCTGTGCTCTACCACTTGGGTGTGATGCAAAAAGTGGTGGGTGCCATGGCTTGGTTTATGCGGCGACTTATGCGAATCAGTGGGGCGGAATCTTTGGCTGTGGCGGCCAATGTATTTGTGGGTCAAACCGAGGCCCCATTGGTGGTAAGACCCTATATCGCCAAGATGACCCAATCAGAGCTGTTCACCATGATGGTTGCAGGCATGGCCACCATCGCCGGTGCTGTGCTTGCCGCCTATATTGGTTTGTTAGGGGGCGATAGCCCGGAAGAAAAACTGTTCTTCGCCAAACATCTACTGTCTGCCTCCATCATGGCGGCACCGGCCACCATCGTGATTGCCAAGCTGTTGATCCCAGAGACTCAAGAGTCCGTAACTATGGGGTCGGTCAACATGGAAGTCGAAAAAACCGCCCACAATGCTATCGAGGCGGCGGCCAACGGCGCCGGCGATGGATGGCGACTGGCAATGAATGTGGGCGCCATGCTGCTGGCCTTCATTGCACTGATTGCCCTTATTAATTGGCCCTTGGAATGGTTAGGTGAGATTACCGGTATCAGCGAACGCCTCGGCAAACCGTTAAATCTGGCGCTGATTTTAGGGTATTTGCTCGCCCCGCTGGCATGGCTGATGGGTGTGCCTAGCGATGAAATCGTCACGGTTGGCGGCCTGATTGGCCAGAAGTTAGTCACCAACGAATTTGTCGCTTATGTTGAGTTCAACGGTATTCAGGCCGAAATGAGCGATAAGGCCCGCCTGATTACCACCTACGCATTATGCGGATTTGCCAATTTTTCCTCCATTGCCATCCAGATTGGCGGCATCGGCCCCCTGGCGCCCGAACGCCGCAGCGAAATCGCATCCTTAGGTTTAAAAGCCGTTTTAGGCGGCACCTTAGTCTCCATGATGACCGCCACCATCGCCGGCGTTCTTCACTCCTTCTAACTGAATCCCCAACAAAAAACCGGGTATTGAGTTAGCGCCACAAAGAGAGAGGATGAGGGCAGCGGGGGGCTGTTTGGCGGACTAAAGCGCACCCCCAGGGAGCCATCCGCCAAACAGCCCCCCGCTGCCCTCAGCCTCGGCAATAGCAATAGGCTCTGACTAAAGACCCAATTGGCCCCAATCCCCCCCTGAAGTACTATCTAACGATACCCAATAGCTCACCGGGATAGTCTGTGCGCAAAATTCACCCCAGCCCAATTCACCTGAGTAAAGTGGCATTATCAATTCATGGATGAGTCCTCAATGCCCAAGCAATCTGCCCTGATTAGTCAACGCCGCTTCGGACCGTTTTTTGCCACCCAGGCGTTAGGCGCCTTCAACGACAATGTGTTTAAGCAGGCGCTAATTATTCTGGTGACCTTCCAGGGCCTTAGCATTTGGGGGCTGGATTCGGGAAAGCTGGTTAACCTTGCCGCTGTGGTCTTTATTTTGCCGTTTTTCCTGTTGTCGGCCACCGCTGGACAGCTGGCCGATAAGTATCAGAAAGCCAACCTGATTCGCTATATCAAGGCGTTTGAGATTGGTGTGATGTGTTTGGCGGGGATTGGGCTATGGTTGGGTTCAGTCCCGTTTCTGTTGCTGGTGCTGTTTTTGGCAGGGGCTCAGTCGGCATTTTTTGGGCCGGTCAAATACGCCATATTGCCCCAGGTACTGACAACCCAAGAGTTGGTGAAGGGCAATGGTCAGGTCAGCATGGGGACCTTTGTCGCGATCCTGCTGGGCAGTTTGACTGGTGGCGCCTTGATTGCCATAGACAATATCGGCTGGCAATTGGTGGTTGCTGTGTTGCTGGTGATTGCTGTCCTTGGGTACGGTTTTTCCCGCGCCATTCCCGATGTGCCGGTAGCCGATCCGGATTTGTCCATTGACCCAAACCTGTTCCGACAGACGGCAAAGATGCTGGGCCACGCGCGACACAATCCGGTGGTATTTCGCTCGATATTGGGTGTGTCATGGTTTTGGTTCTTTGGCTCCGTCTTGCTTGCTCAGTTACCGCCGCTAGTAAAGGATGTGCTGGGTGGCAATGAGGCGGTGGCCATTGGCGTTTTCACGCTGTTTTCCCTGGGCATTGGTGCCGGGTCGATTTTTTGCGACAAGTTATCAGCAGGGCGAGTCGAAATTGGTCTGGTGCCGATGGGGGCGTTTGGCTTGTCGGCCTTTGGTCTGGATCTATATTTTTCCGCCAATGCGCTGGCTACCGCCGGCGCCACAGTAACCTCCACAGGTCTGAGTGAATTTCTCGGACGCCCTGGTGCTTGGCGTTTCATGGCTGATGTGCTGCTCATTGGCGTGTCTGGCGGTTTTTACATTGTGCCGTTATTGGCGCTGATTCAGGACCGAAGCGACCCGGACAAACGTTCCCGCGTAATCGCTGGGGGTAATGTGCTGAATGCTCTACTGATGGTGCTCGCTGGGATATTTTCCATTGCCATGCTGAGCCTGGGCCTGAGTGTGACGCAGCTTATTGCAGTGACCGCGTTAATCAATGTGGCAGTAGCGTTGTACATTTTTACTCTGGTCCCAGAATTTTTGCTGCGATTTGCTGCATGGATCCTAGTGCGAACCATTTACCGCGTAAAAGTTAGAGATTTGGATCGCATCCCTACTGAGGGCCCGGTATTGATTG